>DATKQU010000140.1:0-7915 GCA_035532595.1 Terriglobia bacterium
CCTGGAGCTCTTTGCCCTCGGCAAAGTTTTCCTGAGCCTCTGCCTTCCACCCGGAAGCGGGGGCGCGCTGCGCAGCCTTCTTGGATTCCTCCCGGGGCTTGTGATCGGCGTGTCGTTTGCGGCGGGTTGTCCGGGCGGCTGCGGCTGGAGCGGCAGACTGCCCCGAACTCCGGCCGGGAAACGCTCCCAGAGCAGCAACCAGCAGTAAAATTGGAAGCGGCTTCAAAGTCATCTCAACTCGATCCCATGCGAAAACATCTTACAACCGGAATGCACCTGGTAACGCCTTCCATTCGGGTCACGAACTGACGCAAGGCGTTCCTGGCGGTCAGGCCAATTCCTTCTTCAAGACTTCCTGGACCAGTTGCGGATTGGCCTGCCCGCGCGTGGCCTTCATCACCTGGCCAACGAACCACCCAAACGTCGCCGTCTTGCCCTGGCGGTATTGCTCCACCTGTTTGGCGTTTGCCGCAATGATCTCCCGGGCGATGGCTGCAATCTTTTCCGGGTCCGTGATCTGCTCCAGCCCTTTCTCGCTCACAATCTGGCTCGCATCCCTTCCCGTCCGGAACATCTCCGCCAGGACGTCCTTCGCCATCTTTCCCGAGATGGTCGCTTTGGCCAGAAGCTTGATCAGCCCGGCCAGGTTTTGCGGGGGCACCGGGCAATCCAGGAATTCCTTGCCATTCTCCTGGAGCAAGTAGGTCAGGTCGTTCAATATCCAGTTCGCGGCGAGCTTCGGTTCTCCGCACTCCTTGGCGGTCTGTTCGAAATAGTCCGCCACAGTTCGCGACTGCGCCAGCAGCGCTGCATCCTGCGCGGGCAAATCGTATTCGCGGAGAAAACGGCTCTCCCGCGCGCCGGGAAGCTCCGGCAAAGACCGCCGCACTTCTTCTTTCCATTCCGGGGTAATCACCAAGGGCAGCAGATCAGGCTCCGGGAAATAGCGATAATCATGCGCAAATTCCTTGGAGCGCATGCTGTGGGTCTTTTGCTCGCGGCTGTCAAACAAGCGGGTTTCCTGCTGGACCTCGCCTCCGCCCTCCAGGACTTCGACCTGCCTTGCCACTTCATAGGCCAGCGCCTTTTGAAGGAAACGGAAAGAATTCAGGTTCTTCACTTCTGCCTTGGTTCCGAATTCGGTTGCGCCTTTTCTCCGCACGCTGACATTGGCGTCCACCCGCAAGCTGCCCTCCTCCATGTTGCAGTCAGAGACTTCGAGGTAGAGCATCAGGGTCTTGAGGCGCGTCAGATAATCGTAGGCTTCCTCCGGCGTGCGCAAGTCCGGCTCGCTGACAATTTCAATCAAGGGGACCCCGGAGCGATTGAGGTCGATGTAAGTCTTCTCCTCCGAATCCGGGAATCCCTCGTGCAGGGACTTGCCGGCGTCCTCTTCCATATGCACGCGCGTGATTCCCACCCGCTTCCATGCGCCGCCCGACAGGATATCGATCCAGCCATGTTCGGCAAGCGGTTCATCATACTGAGAGATTTGGTATCCCTTGGGCAGGTCAGGGTAAAAGTAGTTCTTGCGCGCAAATCGGGAGCGCGGGTTGATCACGCAATTGAGCGCCAGCGCGGCCTTCATGGCCATGGTCACCGCCTCGCGGTTCAGCACCGGCAGCGCGCCCGGCAGGCCCAGGCAAACCGGACACACATTCTGGTTGGGCGGATCCCCAAAGCGTGTCGCGCAGGAGCAGAATATCTTCGACTGGGTCGAAAGCTGAACGTGTACCTCGAGCCCGATCACCGGCTCATATCTGGACAGCACTTCGGAAGATACCGTGGTTAGAGTCGACATCGCTGCTCCCTATTCTCTCTTCGTTGGCCGGAAACCTGTCCGCCCGCGGGACAGCACGCTTCAATTCCTTTGCAGGCCACTATTATACATGACCGCGCGGCAGATCGACGCCACTCCAGCAGGCTTCATCTGGAGAATTCCACCTGCCGCGACACACGAACGAGACAACCTCCATTTTTTTGTTTGTCAAACACCCCGTTTCTGTGAACAATAACTGCGGCGCTGTGATTGAGGCGGGCATTACCGACGCCCTGAACCTCCGGCCACAACCCATCCACCCATGAAACCAATCTCGACCGGAGTTCGACCTTCGAAGGTCCGATGGCAGGTTATTGCCACCCTGGCCCTCATCGCCGCTTTGACCTATCTTGACCGGCTGAATCTCAGCATCGCCGGCAAATACATTCAGGATGAGTTCGCCTTTGACACCCGGACCATGGGTTGGATTCTAAGTTCCTTTGTGCTGGGCTATGCGCTGTTTCAAGTTCCCTGCGGACGCCTCGGTGACCGCTTTGGCCCCCGGCGCCTGATTGCCTTCGCCATTTTGTGGTGGTCTATCTTCACCGCGGCCACCGCGCTGGCCGCGGATTTGCCGCTGGCGCGATGGTTCGGCGTGGCAGGGTCCTTTATCATCCTGCGGATCCTGATCGGCGTGGGCGAAGCCGCAGTATTCCCCAACGGGAACAAAGTCATTGCCTTATGGATCGAATCCTCCCGCCGGGGGTTGGCGAACAGCCTGGTTTTTGCCGGCATCGGGGCCGGCGGTGTCATCACGCCGATCTTTATCGCCGATGCCATGCAACGCTGGGGCTGGCGGCCCACTTTCTATATTTGCGGCGCGATAGGTGTGTTTGTGGCGCTGGGGTGGTTCCTTTATTTCAGAGACCGCCCCGAACAGCATCCCGGCGTGAACCCAGCGGAACTCGACCTGATCGGCCGTTTCAGAGCTGCAGAATCTTCGCCGGCAACTCTTTCCGATCCCGCCTTGAAGCGCTGTCCCTGGAAAAAGATCCTCCGCAACGGCACGGTTTGGAGCCTGCTGCTCAGTTATTTCTGTATCGGTTATCCGGCATATATTTTCTACACCTGGTTCTTTATTTATCTGGTTCAGGTGCGCGGACTGACCATTACCCAGGGAGGGCTGTGGACTTCCACCCCTTTCCTGGCCATCACGATTCTTTCCCCCGTGGGAGGCTGGTTTTCCGATCGCGCGGTCGGCGAACTGGGCAGGCGGCGAGGCCGCCAGGTCGCAATGTGGACCGGGGTGATCTTCTCGGCAAGTTTCATGTGGATTGGCAGCGCCACCAAGGACAATACGGTTGCCATCATTCTGCTGGCGTTGGCTTCCGGCTTCAATCTGTTTGCCACGGCAAACATGTGGGCCACGTGCAACGATCTGACGCGCAATTTCGCCGGCTCGCTTTCCGGGCTCATGAACACGTTCGGAAACATCGGGGGCTGGCTTTCCCCCATCCTGACCGCCATGATTGCCACCCGCTTCGGGTGGACCCGGGCTCTCCATTTTGCCGCGCTGCTGACCGCCGTCGGCGGAGCCCTCTGGCTGTTCGTCAACGCCGATCAGAGTTTCGATGAGCCGGCATAGCCCCCGCGACGGCGCAACCCGCCGCGCGCCCGGCCTATGGCATGCTACAATCAGGACAGGTTGAGGCTCTCAGCAAGCGCTGCCGCATGGACTTCGATGGTCCCTGGCGTGGTCAAGCGCGCCTAAGGAGCTTCTTCAATGGATAGCATCTTACTCCCCGTCTTTCCGCTCAACGTGGTGCTTCTGCCGGAAGAAGTGCTGCCCCTGCACATTTTTGAAGAACGCTACAAACAGATGATCGGCGACTGCCTGGAGGCCAAGGCTCAGCACTCCGAGCGCCAGGAATTTGGCATGGTGCTGGCCGAAGGAGACAAAATGCAATCCGTGGGATGCTCGGCGCGCATCTTGAAGGTTGTTCGCACGTACCCCGACGGGCGCCTGGACATCCTGGCAATGGGCAAGCGCCGGTTCGAAATACTTTATACCAGCGAAGAGGCAGCCTACCTGCGCTGCGGCGTTGATTTCTTTGACGACGAGGGCCCCGATGCACCCGCACACCCCCAAGTGGCAACCGCCCTCGAATTGTTCCGTCAGCTCGCAGATCGGTTGCCCCAGTCTTCAGAAGAACCTCTCCAGCCTCAGCCGCCTTACCGTTACCTCTCCTTCCGCCTTGCGGCCGCGCTTCCTCTGGACGCCGATTTCAAGCAGGAGCTTCTTGTCCTGCGGCAGGAATCTGCGCGACTGGACAAGGTGACCCAGGCCATGAATGCCCTGATCGAGCAGATTCAGTTTTCTCAAAGAGCACAGGAAAGGGCGCGAGGCAACGGGAACCTTCCTCATCGCGTCCATTGAACTGGGACCAGCCGTTGGATCGAGTCCCGCGGCCCTGGCGCGGATTTCGCCTGGGAGGTTCGCGGCTATGCGGTCGGCGCAAAAACCAATGAAGCGCTGCTGGCCGCTCCTAGCGCAGCGCTAAAACGCCCGCGAATCCTTCATTGAGTTCGTCCGCGTGACGTGCGTATAATCGGGGGAAAGAGGGGCTATGGCAAAACCTATGACTTTGGGCGATCTCAAGAATTCCAGTTACCGCAGCCGGAGTGTGAAGGATGAGATGCGCGCCAACCTCATCCGCAAGCTTCACCATGGGGAAACCATCTTCCCGGGCATTGTGGGGTTTGACGACACCGTCATTCCCCAGATTTCCAACGCCATTCTCTCACGCCACAATTTTATTTTGCTGGGGCTGCGCGGCCAGGCCAAAAGCCGCCTCCTGCGCTCTCTGATCTCTCTCCTGGATGAGGAGGTTCCCTTTGTGGCGGGATGTGAAATCAACGACGACCCTTTGAAACCGATCTGCCGCGCCTGCCACGAACTGATCGCGGAGTCCGGCGACAAGACCCCCATCGATTATCTCCCTCGCGAACAACGGTATGTTGAGAAGCTGGCCACCCCGGACGTAACCATCGCGGACATCATCGGCGATCTCGATCCCATCAAAGCGGCGCGCGGCGGGCACGCCCTTTCAAGCGAATTGACCATCCATTACGGCCTGCTGCCCCGCGCCAACCGCGGCATCTTCGCCATTAATGAACTTCCCGACCTGGCTGGCAAGATCCAAGTGGGGCTCTTTAACATCATGCAGGAAGGCGATGTGCAGATTAAGGGCTACCCGGTGCGCCTGCCACTGGACGTGGAAATGGCCTTCACCGCCAACCCGGAGGACTATACCGCCCGCGGCAAAATCATTACTCCGCTCAAGGACAGGATTGGGTCCGAGATCCGCACCCACTACCCTCTAACGCTCGAACAGGGTATTGCCATTACCGCGCAGGAAGCCTGGAGCGAGCGCGACGACGCGCTCCGCCTGGTGGTTCCAGAATTCATCAACGAACTGATCGAGAGCGTGGCCTTCGAAGCCCGCGAGGAGAAGAAAATCGACAAGCGCAGCGGCGTCAGCCAGCGCATGCCCATCACCTGCCTGGAGAACGTGATCTCCAACGCCGAGCGCCGGGCCCTCGTGAAGCGCGAGAAGCTTGCCGTCCCCCGCCCCTCCGATATTTACGCCGGGCTGACCTCCCTGACCGGGAAGTTTGAACTCGAGTACGAAGGCGAGCTGCGGGGCGCGGAAAACGTGGCTCGCGATGTCATCCGGCAGGCGACCGCGCGGGTTTTTAAAAAGCATTTTGAAGGCGTGCCGATGCAGCCCCTGGTCCAATGGTTTGAGCTCGGCGGGACTTTGAAATACCAGGACGACAGCTCTACCGCCGACATTTACGCGCAGTTCAAAAAGATTCAGGGACTCCTGGAAGCAACCCGCACGCTCGGCATTAACGCCAAAGACGATCCGGCGTTGCTGGTTTCCGGCGCCGAATTTATCCTGGAAGGGCTTTACGCGCTGAAGAAAATCAGCCGCAATGAAGAAGTCGGCTACCACGTCAATCGCCAGGGCCCGGAAACACTGGGCGAGGAAGCGGAGCGACTCGGCCCTCGCCGGCGCTCGCTGAACTAAGAACTCGGGGGGCGCAGCGTTCCAAGCCTGCGCGACGGCATCCCATGAAGTTCATCAAGTACGGCAAATACGTTGCGGATCCCTTTGAAGGCCTGAGCGCCGAAGACCTGATGCAGCTCCTGCAGGATTATCTGCTCGACAGCGGGTTCTTCAACCAGTTTTACGGCCTCTCCGAAATGGATTCCGAACGCACCATGGAGCAAATGCGCCAGGCGCTGCTGGAGGCGTTGGAACAACAGGGCAAAATTCCTCCGGAGCTTCTGGAAGAGATGCTGCAAAATCCCGAAGACTCCCGCCTTTCCCAGGCTCTCGATCAACTCCTGCAACAACTGGCCAACGAGGGTTATGTCTCAATTGAACAGCCCGGGCAAGGGGCGCTGGCCCCGCCGCGGCCGGGACAAATCGGACAGCCCGATGGAGCGGCAAGGTTCGAAATTACGGATAAGGCTCTGGACTTCCTGGGCTATAAGACGCTGAAGGACCTTCTGGGGTCGCTGGGCAAAGCGAGCTTTGGGCGCCATGACACGCGGGAACTTGCCACGGGAGTGGAGTCGGATGGGTCAAGCCGCCGCTATGAGTTCGGAGACACGCTGAACCTTGATGTGAATGCCACCTTGCTCTCCGCGATCAAGCGCAACGGCCTGAAGATACCGCTTGAACTGGACTACCAGGACCTCCAGGTCCGCCAATGCGAGTACCAAAGCTCCTGCGCCACAGTTCTGATGCTCGATTGCAGCCACAGCATGATCCTTTACGGCGAAGACCGCTTTACACCGGCCAAGAAAGTGGCGCTGGCGCTCACCCACTTGATCCGAACCCAATTCGCCGGCGACAGCCTGCACATGGTGCTGTTTCACGATTCGGCGGAGGAAATCCCCATCCAGGGACTGGCCCGCGTCAAGGTCGGACCTTACTACACGAACACCCGGGAAGGATTGCGTCTGGCGCAGCGCATCCTTTCGCGCCAGAAAAAGGACATGCGGCAGATCATCATGATCACCGACGGCAAGCCTTCCGCGCTGACGCTGGAAGACGGCCGGATTTACAAGAATGCCTTCGGGCTCGATCCCTTGGTGGTCTCGGAAACCCTCCATGAAGTGGCCCGCTGCCGGCGGAACGGAATCCTCATCAACACTTTCATGCTCGCTTCCGACTACGGATTGATGAATTTCGTCCAGCGCGTCACGGAAATCTGCCGCGGCAAAGCCTACTTCACCACGCCCTACACGCTCGGCCAATATCTGCTGATGGATTACATGCAGAAGAAGGTCAAGCATATCCATTAGCGGGTTGCCGAAAAGAGCCACCCGTCATGCTGAGCACAGCGAAGCATCTGCTTTATCTTCCTGAAAACGAATAAATCAGATCTCCCGCGGAGCTTGCCCTGAGCAAAAAACAGATTCCTTGCGGAGTTTACCCTGAGCCCCTTCGCTTCGCTCAGGGCCATTCGCGAACGGAGGGCGAACGGGCTCGGAATGACGGACGAAGGGCCGCCCCTGGGTAATGCGAAGGGGCTCAGGACGACGTTGCGCGAGTGATTTGCTGCAACCTGATAGAGCCGAAGGGCGCTCCTCTCCTGTTGGCCGTCACAAGCGCAGCTTCTTGGGTATTTCTTTATCCAAGCCCCTCGGTTTCTTCCCGCGCGCGCTTCTTATGCTTCGGAGGCTTCTTTCGCCGGTCCGTGTGGGGTTTGCTGGGCGGAGGAGAACCAACACTCTCGCGCGCCCGGCGCTTGACCTCTTTCGAGGATGAGAAGGGCTCTCTTTTGGGGGGCTTTCGAGGGCTCATGAGATGCCGGCCGCAAGGTACACGTTCATCTGTATCCTGGAACCCACTATTGAGAGTTACAACATATAGTGACAACTATTACTGTAGCGCGGGTCTATGACCCGCGTCTTTCGCCGCTCATCGAGCGGCCCTACAAAGAACGGCGTCACTATATTTTGTAAACATCAGTAGCAGTGCAGCAGCGAGTTGATGATCCGGTCCAACCGCGTTGTCGAATACAAGGTTGAGCGGGCACGGTTCTTCCTTGCGCAAATTCCGCGTCCCTGATCTGCGC
>DATKQU010000141.1:0-7505 GCA_035532595.1 Terriglobia bacterium
CTAGCCTTGTCGCGCGCGGGCAAAAACCAGGTTTGCACCAAGCCGCTCGGCCGCACCCGCGGCGAGGCGAAGGCCATGCTCACGGCGGCGAAGCGTTCCGGAGCGATGCACGGCTACGCGGAAACAGAAGTCTTTGCACCCTCGGTCGTCAAGGCGCGGCAAATCGTGGAGCGCGGCGGCGTGGGACGCGTTCTCTGGGTACGCTCCCGCGAATCGCACAGCGGCCCTCACAGCCCCCATTTCTGGGATATCGAGAAGACGGGCGGCGGCGCCATGAACGATCTCGGCTGCCACTGCATCGCTGCGGCACGGTATTTCTTTGGCAAAGACGATGCCATCGTTGAAGTCATGGCCTGGGGAGGCCGGATGGTCCACCAGAAGAAGACCAAGGGCGAGGACAATGCCTTGCTGGTGCTTAAATTCGCCGGCGGAGGCATCGGCCATTGCGAGCTTTCCTGGACCACGAAGGGAGGTCTCGACCTTCGCAATGAGATTCATGGATCCGAGGGCTCCGTCTTCACAGACGTCACCCGCGGAACGCCCATCACCGCTTTCTCAACCAAGTCCGCCGGCTACGTGGTCGAGAAGGCGGACATTGACTTTGGCTGGACGCGCCCTCTCCCCGAAGAGGCCTTTGCTTACGGCTATCAGGCCGAAATGAAGCATTTTGTCGAGTGCCTGAGGGAGAGAAATATCCCCCGCGAAACTTACGAAGACGGCTACATCGTGAACTGCGTTCTCGACGCAGGCTATGAGTCGATGCGAAGATCCCGCTGGGTGCGCGTGAAGTATTACTGATGTTTACAAAATATAGTGACGCCGTTCTTTGTAGCGCCGCTCGATGAGCGGCGAAAGACGCGGGTCACAGACCCGCGCTACGGTAATAGTTGTCACTATATTTTGTAACTCTCAATAAGGTCCTAAGTAGGAACCACCGGCAGCATCCTTCGCCGGCGCACAGTCCCTGCTCCTCAAGGGTTCCTGCTTCCCTCCTGCCGCAAAGGAAGGAACCCGATGGTCAATTCTCCAGCCGGACGAGATCATTGCATTGAGAAGCGGTTGGAGGTATCTTACGATTCCGTTGGGAAGTTCAAACGGAAATCCCCGTGAGCGACTGGTCAACTCATGAGGGTCACTGATTCGCCGTCTGATTTCGAGCCGTCCCGCGCCGCCGCACCGGCAGAACGGACGCCCTGCAAGAGGGAGCCTAGAATGTTCAAGTCGATGAAGTCATTCCTTCCGCTGTTCCTCCTCGTTTCGCTCATGCTGTTATCGGTCAGTTGCCAGCAGAAGCCGGCTTCAACCGAAGAGAGCGCCGCGCCTAGTCTGGAGCCCGCCGAGTATGTAAATCCCTTTGTCGGAACCGCCCCTGGGCAGGACAGCGGAAACACCTTTCCAGGCGCCACGATGCCGCTGGGGATGATCCAATGGAGCCCGGACTCGGCTACGGGCTTCGTGTGGGCTCCGGGAACCACCATCGGAGCCCGCAAGCACCCCGGAAGTTACGTCTATACCGACGATGCCATTCGGGGGCTCAGCCTCAATCACCTGAGCGGCCCGGGCTGCGCGATCATGGGCGATGTTCCCATCATGCCCGTCGCGGGTCCCGTGACCACTTCTCCGGGCGATGACGGCGGAGCTTACGCGGCCAAGTTCTCTCATGCCAACGAGCAGGCTTCCCCTGGATACTACGCCGTAAGCTTCGACAACGGGGTCAAGGTTCAACTGACCGTGACCACCCGCGCCGGCATCGGCGACTTCACGTTTCCGGCTTCCTCAGATTCGAATTTCCTTTTCGAGGCCAGCCGCACCGGTAACGCCAACGGGGTGAAATCCGCCGCTGTGGAAATCACCGGCAACCAGCAGATTTCCGGCAAGGTCGAGACCGGCGGATTTTGCCGTTACAACAACAAGTACACGCTTTACTTTGCCGCCGAGTTCAACCGGCCCTTCAGCAGCTTCGGAACCTGGAAAGGCTCCGTGGTTCACAAGGGCCAGCGCCGCGTGATGGGACCGAAAACGGGCGGCTTTGTGGGGTTTGATACCGCCAAGGACCAGCATGTGGAGATGAAAGTCGCGCTCTCCTACGTCAGCGTCAAGAACGCCTGGGAGAATCTGAATAAGGAGATTCCCGGCTGGGATTTCGAGGCCATGCATCAGGCCGCCCGCAAGACCTGGAGTCAAGAGCTTGGGAAGGTCGCGGTGAGCGGCGGCACGAAGGAAGAAAAACGGGTGTTTTATACGGCCCTCTATCATGTACTGCTGCAGCCGAACGTCTTCAGCGATGTCAACGGGGAGTACCTTGGCTTTGACAACCGCATCCACATGGCAAAAGGCTACACGCAGTATGCCAACTACTCCGGATGGGATATCTACCGCGACCAGGTGCAACTGCTGGCCATGCTCCACCCCAAGGCCACGAGTGACATGATCCAGTCCCTGGTGGCGGACGCTCAGCAAGGAGGCGGGTTGCCGATCTGGCCCGTCGCCAATCAAGACGCCTGCCAGATGGTGGGCAACCCCGGGTCGGTGATCATTGCCGACGCCTATGCCTTCGGCGCGCGGGACTTTGACACGCAGGCGGCGCTGAAGGCTATGCTGAAGGGCGCCACCCAGCCGGGCGCCACGTCCACGGGCTGCCCGCAATGGGACAGCCTGGAGAACTATCTGAAGCACGGCTATCTTAGCCCGGAAGATCCTGGCTTGTGGCATGGTCACAGCGGGCCTTCGCAGACGCTGGAATTCACCTCGGCGGATTTCTCCATCGCCCAATTCGCCAAAGAGTTGGGGGATACCAAGACTTACCAGACCTTCATGAAAAGGGCGCAATTCTGGCGAAATATCTTCAACACCAAAACAGGCTACATCGAGCCGCGCCGGAACGATGGCTCCTTCATTCCCGTTGACCCGGCATCGCCGACGTATTACGTCGAGGGGAACGCGGCTCAGTATACTTGGATGGTGCCTTACAACATGCGCAGTCTGATCGACCTGATGGGTGGAAACGCCGCCGCGGTTAAAAGGCTCGATGCGTTCTTCACGGAATTGAATGCCGGAGATTCCCGCCCCTACTTCTGGGTCGGGAATGAGCCGGTTTTTGCGGTGCCCTGGGCGTATGATTTTGCCGGCGCGCCGTGGCGCACCCAGGATGTCGTGCGGCGAGTTGAGACCGGGCTCTATACGTCCAAGCCCGACGGCCTGCCGGGCAACGACGACCTGGGCGCGATGTCCGCCTGGTATGTCTTCGCCGCTCTCGGAGCCTATCCAGGTATTCCCGGCGTGGGGGGACTCTGTCTCAACAGTCCCCTTTTCCCGAAGGCCACCCTTCACCTGGGCAACGGCCAAGTCGTCACCATTGACGGCGAGAACGCCTCCGCCGCCAATCCCTACGTTCAGAGCCTTAGCCTGAACGGCAAACCCTACGAACACACTTGGCTTAGCTACGAGACTTTTGGCCAAAGCGCGAGTCTCCAGTTCAAGTTGGGCAAGACTCCCAACAAGCAATGGGGAACCGGACCGGATGACGCGCCACCTTCATTTGCGGAGGGCATGCCAGCCCCCGCCAAGTAACGCTCGCGCTCAGGGATATTGGATCGTGCCACGACGCCTGTGACCGCGTCAGAGGATTCCTGGCAAATCGTCTGCAGCAACAGATCAACCGGTGTGCGGAAGAACTCATTCAAAACACTTCAACGACGCCGTTCTTCAAAACCAGCGGGGCTGCTTGTTGATGGTATCGGGCACCGGCTGCACCACTTCTGCTCGACACAATTGCGCCCCCATGACCGGTAAGCAGCCCGATTGTTTCCACGACGCATCTTGAACATTAGGGGGAACCGTGCCCATGAGCGACCATCTGAACCGAAGAAACTTCATCAAGCTGGCAGGCATCGGGACGGCAGGCATGGCGATTGCCGGGACCTCAAGCAAGCGGCTTCACGCGAAGCCTCTCGAGGGCTTTCAGTCGGCGCCGCCCGGGGCGGCGCAGGAAGCATGGCCTCCCGGAGCCAAGCAGTATCGTCTCTACATGATTGCCTACGGTCATATCGATGCGGTCTGGCTCTGGCCCTGGTCGGAAGCGATGTCGGTGGTTCTCAGCACCTTCCGATCCGCGCTGGACCGCATGAAACACAATCCGGGTTTTGCTTTTACGGAAAGCTCCGCCCAGTTCTACCAGTGGGTCGCGGAAAACGATCCGGAAATGCTGGCCGAAATCCGCCGGCGAGTTGACGAAGGGCGGTGGGAGCTGGCCGGAGGCTGGTGGGTGGAACCCGATGTCAATATGCCGAACGGCGAGTCGCTGGCCCGGCAGGGTCTGTACGGTCAGCGGCTCTTGCGCCGCCTCTTCGGCCGCCAAGCCAAAATAGGATTTAATCCCGATTCTTTCGGCCATACGGGCACCCTTCCTCAGATCCTGCAATTACAAGAAATGCGGGACTACGTTTTCATGCGGCCGGAGGAGGAAACCAAGCGCCTGCCTGCGGATGTGTTCTGGTGGGAAGGTCCGGACGGAACTCGCGTGCTCACCTACCGGATCCCGCTCAATATCGAGGCCGAGGGACTGAAGCACGGGTATAACCACCCCGGCCCGTTAGATGACCGTGTTCGGGAAATCATTACTCTGCACGAACCCGTCAAAGATTTCATGGTGTTTTACGGGGCGGGTGACCACGGCGGGGGAGCCACCGACAAGAACATCAAGTCGATTCAGCAAATCATGGCGGAGCCCGGGGCCCCCGAGCTGATCTACAGCACCCCGGAGAAATATTTTTCTGATCTCCGCGGCATGAAGGGTTTGGATCTGCCGGTCGTGCGGGAGGATTTGCAGCATCACGCTGTGGGATGTTACACGGCAGAGTCGAGAATCAAGAAGGATAACCGGATTACTGAAATGGCCCTGACGACAGCCGAGAAGGTTGCAAGTCTCGGCTCCGTTGTGTGGGGCGCGGCCTACCCACATGCCCAATTTGCCGCGGCCTGGGAGAAGGCGCTGTTCCAGCAGTTCCACGACAGCCTGGCGGGAAGCGCCCTGCCGGAGCACTATGAGCAGTCACACCATGCTTACGGCTACGCGCAGGAAGTCGCCAACCAGGCAATCTCCTTATCGCTCGAGAAGCTGGCCTGGCAAGTTGCAACCGCCGACCCTGAGTCCGAGTATCTGGTCGTCTTCAACCCCCACGCCTGGAGTACAAACCTGGACGTTGAGTACGACCTCAATTGGGACCCGGCTGTACCCTCTGAACTGACAGACGCGCACGGCCAAAGCGTCGCTCACCAGTGGGTGCAGGGCTCAACCATCATCGGCGACCGTCACGCCTTGGTCTTCCAAGCTCCCCTACCGGCCTTTGGATACCAGCAGTTTCGTGTGCACAAGGGAGGCCCCAAGGAAGCCAAGGCGCCGGAAGTGCGCGCCAGCACCGAAGTGCTCGAAAATGACCATCTGCGCGTCACGTTTTCCACGAACGGAACCATCGGCATCTTTGATAAGGATGCGGGACAACAAGTCTTTGCGGGGCCAGCAGCGGGCGCCCGCGCCGTGGTGATCAACGATCCGAGCGATACCTGGAGCCACGACGTCGTATCATATAGCGACGAGGTGGGAGCCTTTGGGAACGGAGAATTCCGGGTGCTGGAAGATGGCCCTAATCGCGGACGCGTGCGCATGCGCACGCGCTATGACGCCTCCCGCCTGGAAACTGACTGGATTCTTTATGCCGGCAGCCGCACCCTGGAAGCTCGCTGCCAGCTCGACTGGCATGAGCATTTGAAGATGCTGAAACTTTCCTTTCCGGTGCAGGCCGCGGAGCCTCGCTCCACTTATGAAACCGCCTTCGGGCACATCGAACGCAAGACGAACGGGGACGAAAACCCCGGACAGCGATGGATCGATCTCACGGGAACACATGCCGGCCGGGAGTACGGCCTGGCGGTCATTAACAACGCGAAGTATGGTTACAGTGTTCTGAACAATGACATGCGAGTTTCCATCACGCGCGGCGCTGTGTACGCCCAGCACCAGCCTTCGCACCTGAAGCCCAATGGGGAATACATCTGGCAGGATCAGGGCATTCAAACCTTCCGCTTCTGGCTGGCACCTCACACCGGGTCCTGGCAGTCGGCCGGGATTGTCCGGCTGGCAGAAGAATACACATCGCCGGTTCCAGTGCTTTACCAGGGCATTCACGACGGATCCAAGCCGCAATCGGGTTCATTCTTATCGGTCGACGCCGCGAATGTGGTGGTGTCCGCGCTCAAAAAGGCGGAAGATGGAAATGACTTGATCCTGCGCTGCTATGAGACTGATGGCCGCGCAACAACCGCCACGCTGCGCCTGGGATTCGCACACCGGCAATGGACCGGCAACTTCCGGCCGCTGGAAATCAAGACTCTGAGAATTCCCTTGAACGGCGGCGAGATCAGCGAAGTCAACCTGCTTGAACATACAATGCCGGCACCTGCCCGGTAGAGGATGATTGAGACCCGCCAAGCTGGTAGGAGCAATGGGCCGGGATCTTCCGGGATTACGCGTGCAACAATGGGGAAGCACAACAAAAGGTACCCTTAAGAGTGAGCATGGAGGAAAGGAATTGTCCGAAATGGGCGACCCATCCACCCGACTAACCCTTGAGCAGCAGGAACAATACCGAAGCCGTGGCTATCACTTCCCGATTCGGATATTTGATGAACAAGACGCTGCGAAGCTTCGAGGGGCCTTCCCGGACAGCCGCCTGAGGAATACCGGCCAGGTTTGGTTCCCTTCCGCGCTTCGTTGCCCTATGATAATTGGGGGTTGAGGAGCGAAGGCGGCCCTCCCGGCGTTCGAAACGGCCGGCCTCCATCATGCACGAACTTAGCATTGCCAAGTCGGTGTTGGAAACGGTCCGGACTGAGCTCGAACGAAGACCCGGTGCGCGGCTGCACAAGGTAGGCCTGCGCGTGGGTGAACTCTCCGGCGTCAATGCCGACGCGTTGAGCTTCAGCTTTGAAGTGCTGGTAAAAGGAACCGACTTGGAGCCGGTGGCGCTTGAGATCGAGTCCAGCCCGCGCCGGCAACGCTGCCCCGAATGCAATCGAGTCTTCACCGTTGAAAACTACGAGGTCATCTGTCCCAACTGCGGCGCCGCCGGCACGGAGTGCGTGGGCGGACAGGAGTTGGAGTTTACCTATCTGGAGTTAGAGGAACCATGAACCGCGTACCCCTGGAGAAGAAGGTCCTGAGCGAAAATGACCGCCTTGCAGGGGATCTTCGCGCGCGATTCCGGCGGGAAGGAATCCTGTGCCTTAACCTCATCAGTTCTCCGGGAGCGGGCAAGACCTCTCTGCTGGAGAAGACCCTCGGCTCCCTGGCGCGTGATGAGCGGGTCGCGGTGCTCACGGGTGACATTCAAACGGACAATGACGCCCGGCGGCTGGCGCGCTTCGGCTTCCCGGTTCGTCAGATCACAACCGGCGGGACCTGCCACCTGGATGCGCGCATGGTGGACCGCGCGCTGGGCGAGTGGCGG
>DATKQU010000142.1:0-5217 GCA_035532595.1 Terriglobia bacterium
CCGGTCTCCTTCAGCATTGCGAACGCTGATGCGCTGTTCAACGCGAATGGCGGCACGAACGCAGCGTTCAACGATCTGGGAGGCGATAGCGGAACCAGCCCTTCGACCGACTACTTTGATTTCGGCATGCCGTTCTTCTATGGCCGCAACGTGTTCGTTGGGATTGAGAATGAGCCCGGGCCGAACGGCGTGGTGGGTCCCTACTGGGCGTACTAAACAACCCTGACAGAGGCGGCGCTGCGTCACCTTTGGCATAAAGCGATGGTTTGAAACGCGAAGGCCCTCCCCATGGTGTACTCCAGGAGGAGGACCTTCGTCACCTTCCACCTGTCCCTCCGTGCCAAAGTCCTGGGCGCCTATCGGGGGCCGTAATGGGTTCTCCAGAAAAGAGTCCAGCGTTGTCTTTCGATACGGCCTGATTGGTCGTTGATGTCTCTGCTGTTGCCGGGAGCAGATGATTCCCCGCTTCACCGCCTTCACAGCCGCCTCGCTTGAAGCTGCCTTTTCCAGCGGCTTCTCTTTGTGATGTATTCTGCCGTCTGTTGACTTTCTCCGATAAGCCATCGGCTTCCGGACAATGGCGCGGCTCGATGATTTCACAGGGTGCATCGGCAAACGGCATTCTTTCTGAAAGGCTGGAGACGGCGCCGTGCTCAGGCGGGGATTGGAGGCTCGGCGCATCCGCTTCACTGGCCGATTTGACCTGCCCCTTGCGTTTCATACATTATTGTTGAGCTTTTCCCTCTGCAAGTTACATGCTTGTCCGGGTGGAACTCGCATCGTTTTCAAGGGAACATCGTAATTCGGGGGCTCGCAACGGTAAGGCTTGAGATACGAGATGAGCGAGCACCGGCGAACCCTTCAGGAGTGAGCTATGGACCGTCGAGACTTCCTACGCAAGGCAGGTTTGATTTCTGCCGCCTTAACGACTGCTGCTTCGCGCGCAAATGGAGCTGATGAAAGAAGAGAGGGATTCCAGCGAGTCGAGCGGCAGGGCCATCGGACGCTCTCAAACGGCGCTCTGGCCTGGGAACTCGAATGGCGTGACGGGCGGCTGCGGAGCTCCCGATGGGAGAACAAGCTCTCGGGGAACACCTTCTCATTGTTACCCGCCGAGGAGTTTGTCCTTACATTTTCTGCCGCCCGGCAGCGGATTGAAATACCCTGGTGGCATTTTAAGTTTGGTCCCGACAAAATTCCTGTTTCACCCACAGAGGAGCAAGGTTTCCGGCGGGGCTATCATCGGCCGGAAACTTCTGACGAGGGATGGGGGGCCACGGATAATCTCCTGCTACGGAATCTGCGCGGTGTGGAAGAAACGCCGGACTCGATTAGCTACGATGGTTACGGCTGGTTTCGCCGGTGGTTTGAGTTGCCGAAGGGCGCCGAAGGCGAAGAAATCGTGGCGGTCCTGGGAGGCTACGACTACCAGGATTGGAATGAGTATTGGGTCTACCTCAATGGCGCGGAGATTGGACACCGGCTATCCTCCGGGCGATGGCGATCTCCCGCCCAGTTCACCGTAGCGCCCAAGAGCCCGCACTATACGGCCGTGCGCTTCGGCCCAGGGAAAAAGAATTTGCTCGCCGTGAGGACCCGGCGATACGACCGGCGCTTCGGCGGCCTGAGCGACGAGGTGCTCAGGCATTATGTGTTTCAGCCGGTTCTGGTGGACCAGTTTGTCACGGTGGGCAAGCCGTATCTCCATCTCACCGACTTTGAACTCCAAGGAGTGAAGCAGGCGAATAAAACCCAAGCCGTTTTCGAACTGCGAAGCGCTTCACAGCCGATCCGAGTTTTCGCTCACTACGGACTGGACGGTCCGACGCGCCGCAAGTGGTTGGAGATCACGAATGAAGGTTCCAAGGAAATGCTCTTTTTGGATCTCCAGCTCGATGCGCTCACCGTGGGAAAGCCAACCTCGGAAGGCGGCCCGGGGGAGCCGGTGCTGGTCAATGACGAAGCGTTTTGCGCGATTGAACACCCAGCCGGAGTCAATCAAGGCGGTGATGGACAGGTCAGGATGTTGCACTTTCCCGCCCGGCTTCTGAAGCCCGGTGACACCACGAGCAGCTACACATCCCTTGCCAGCGTCGCGAAACCGGGCGAGGCGCTCGAACACTTCATATCCTACATCCAGGAGCGAAGTCCTCGGAAGCAGAAGGCCATTGCCACCTACGACCCCTTTGGGATCAACAACCAATGGGGCGGGTGCCCCACGCTGAATGACGTGGAGATGCTCAATGGATTGGATCTCCTGGAAAAGTGGCAGGCCCAAGGGGTCCGTTTCGATTATTACGTTCCGGACACGGGGTGGCTCGATCATGCTTCCGACTTGCGGCGTTTTGCTCCGCAATGTTTCCCGAATGGGCCCGCGAAAATCGTGGAACGGGTCAAGGCGCTGGGCATGAAGTTTGGCTTATGGTTCGCAACAAGCTGGGGAGCCGCTTCTTGCAGCGACTACCCGCCGGTGTGGGCCAGCCAGGTTCCTGCCGCCGGCGGCCCTTCGGAACCCGGCCCTCCGCCTCAGGTTTATCGCAACGGCTACCTGGCGGGCGGGGCGCCGGCGGCTACCCTCTGCGTGGCTTCCGAACCCTATTTCGGCATTCTGCAAAATGCCATCCTTTACCACATCCGGGAGAATAGCCTCAAATTTTTCAAGTTGGATGGCGGCAGCTATTACTGCAACAGCATCCACCATGAGCATCTGCCCGGGAAATACTCGGTGGAGGCAATGTACGACCGCCTTCTGGAGATCGCTGCGAACGCTCGGAAAGCAGCCCCCGATATTTACGTCATGTGGTATTGGGGAGTGCGGTCGCCGTTTTTCGCGCTGCACGGCGATTCCATTTTTGAATCGGGGCTTTACATGGAAGGCTCCGGGACCAGTTGGTTTCCGGCGCTCTATTACCGCGACTCGGTGATCCTGAACCTGGACCAGAGCACGCGGTTTGCCAAGACGGTTCCTCCCATCAACAAAGACAGCCTGGGCGTGTGGCTCGCGGACACTCGCTGGGGAAATTTTATGGGCAATCGGCGCTGGAAGGAAGCCCTGGTCATGGATTTGGGCCGAGGGAACCTGCTCTTCCCGCAGCTTTGGGGGGACATCTACCTGCTGGACGATCAAGACGTCCGCTTCTTGGGTGAGATGGTTTCACTGGTTAAGAAGAATGAAGCGCTCTTCCTCAGGCGGAAAAACATCCTGGGCGATCCCTGGAAGAATGAAGTTTACGGATACGCCAACTTTCAAGGCTCGCGCGGCTTTTTGTTTATCAACAACGTTCATTTTGCGTCCCGAAAAGCGGCATTTAACCTTGGCCCCGAGATCGGGCTGGAGGCCGCAGCGGGGACACGGCTTCAGATCACTTCTCACTTTCCGGAGCGAAAACATCTCGCGCGCCAGGACGGCTCGGAATTCAGAGCCGGCGACCGCGTGGAAATCTGGATACGCCCGTTTGAAGTTCTGATGCTGGAGATAGCGCCGGGCGAAGATAGCTCCGAGACCCTGCCCGTTCGCCAAGTGGATTCCGGAGAAGAAGCCGCATTCGGTGTTCCGCTGGCTTTGCAGCCGATCCCGCACGCCGGCTGGCTGGACATGCAATTCGCCGATGCGGCACGCTTTGAAAAAGAAGGCAAACGGAAAAAGGAATTTGCTTTTGCCGGAACGCTCCCTCCTTTGGAGGGTGACGCCTCCATTCTGGCCATCCCAATTCGGTTGCGGCGCGGGAAGGCAGAGTGGCGGTATTCTCCCGCGGTGGTGGAGATTGTCCAGGTTGTGGCAAGAATTGGTAAACAGAAGATTTGGCTCATTCCGGTTCCCGATGCGCGACAGTATGGCAATACCCAGCACGCAGGCTGCTCCTGGGTCCTCTACAAGGTTCGCTTAGGGCCGCAGCACTCTCACCAGCAGTTGCAGTTTTCGGTGCAGGCGTATTTGCCGGAAGATGTCGAACCCCAAATTGAGGGATGGGTCGTAAAGCAGTGGTGGAAAGAAAGCACGCGGCCTCTGGGCGATGGCTACTACGCCGAAGAACCCTCCTAAAGGGGATTGCACAATAGAGTGACATTCATCTTCTGTAGCGGCGCTCTGTGAGCGCCGAAAAGCCGGCGGTCGCAGACCGCCGCTACAACATTCGTTGTCACTCTATATTGCAATCATCGGCAATTGCAGTGAGCCGGTCAAACGTCCTTGTGGCGCGCCGCCGGTGGTTTCCAGCGTGCCCGCCGCGCTTACTGCACCGTCAGCTTCAATGTCGTTTGGTGCGTCAGGCTTCCCGATGTGCCCGTCACGCTTACTGGACCGTCATCTTCAACGTGGTTTGGTGGACGAGGTTGGCGGACGCGAATATGCCCGTCACGGTCAAGATATATGTTCCAGCCGGCGCGCCCGATGCTAATCCTTGCCCTCTCCGTGGGGAGAGGGCGGGGGCGCTAGCCCCCGGGTGAGGGGTCCTGTAGCGGCGATCTATGATCGCCGGATTTGTGGCGTTTTCTGTAGCGCGTCTTTCAGATCCGCGGTTCTTCCGCCCGCCTGTCTGTAGCGGCGATGTGTCATCGCCTGCGGCCCTTCAAGTTCGGATCATTCTGGCGATTCAAAAGAACAAGGGCTCGAAAAGCCGCAAGGCGTCTTGATGGTAGGGGCGGACGGCGTCCGCCCTGGACATCGATGGAGGGGCAGGTTTCATACCTGCCCCCCCTGGAAATCCCTGTGCGGGCCACGATCCCGCCGCAAGGGCGCACGGCCGTGCGCCCCTGCCATCCTAACGGGCCGTGAGGACGGGCCCCTACAGCGCGGTCGTGCCAATCGTAGCCACGGTTAATTCGCATTTGGAATTAACCGTGGGTTCGTGATCAGGAAAAAAGCCCACGCTTCGAAAGACCCCAACCGTGATGGCTACCCGCTCATAGCGCAACGCAAGGCTTAAAAGCCGCGGATCTAAAGATGCGCTACCCGCCGAAGGCCCTAACGGACAGACCCCAAAAACCAGAGTCTGCGCCAGCCAGTGCAAGGTAACCCGCCCCCTTCATAGATGTGCCGCCCCCCGGCGAGCGGGGGGCAGCCCATGACTGGAGCACAATGCATTAGATCCTACTCATCCTGATCCAGCCTTAACTTCCGGGTCACTGTGTTAATGTCCTGGTACCCGTTGTCTTCACAATAATCGACTAGACCGGGAAACTGGGAGATACGCCAAAAGTACCATCCGAAACCTTCAA
>DATKQU010000143.1:0-5677 GCA_035532595.1 Terriglobia bacterium
CGTTATAGGAAATGAAAATGATGCAGTCGTCGCCCGTTTCAATCGTGCTGTTGGCGATGCGGATGTCCTGGCAGCCGTCCATGTCGATCCCATCGCACCAGATCGCCTCCTCCAAGCTGGTATGAATGTAAACGCCGTCGACCACGACACGCTCAGAAGCGTACATCGCGATGGTCCAACTTTAGGAGTGGAGAAACGATAGCCCGGTGATCCGCACATCTTTGCAGTGTCCCAAATACACCAAATGGGGGTAAACAGTGCGCTGGGGGTAGCCTTCGGGGAAGTCACGCATCAGGGACTTGCCCAGCGATTTCATCAAAAGCTTTGCGGGGCGGATAAACAGATCGTGCATGTCGTCCGGGTCATCCAGGCGCCATACATATTTCGCTTGGCCGTCCACGGTCCCTCTTCCCTCGATGCTGATGTTTCGGACGCCCTCACCATAAAACAGGGCGGCCTGAGAAGGGATGGGTTCACCATTGAAGGCCTTGGGGTCGGTCGATCCAAAGAGCGTCGCCCCAGCCTCAAGATAGATGCGGACGTGGCTGCGGAGCTTCAGCGTCCCGGAGGTGTATTCGCCGGCAGGCACGTACACCTCTCCCCCGCCTGCCGCCGCGCAGGCATCAATCGCTTTCTGAATCGCGGGACGGGCGTCGTCGGCTTTAACGCCGGTCGCCCCGAAATCTCTGACGTTGAAAATTGAGGCGCCCCTGGCGAAAAGACTTGGGCCGTGACACATCATCATCAAAAGAAATATGCCGAAGCAGATTGTACGCCGTCGTCGCTGATTCATGAATATGCTCCTAAGAGTTTGTTGAAAAACCCGGGAATTTGTCATCCTGAGGAGCCGTAGGCGGCGAAGGATCTCGGTATTTGATTGATTCTCCAAATGCCGGGATCCTTCGCGGAGTTTACCCTGAGCCCCTTCGCTGTGCTCAGGGCCGTTCGCAAACGGAAGGGCGAACGGGCTCAGGATGACAGGCGAAGGGCTCAGCATGACATGTCCAAATCGTTTTTCAACAAACACCTAAAAGAAGTCTGCCGGAAGATCTGCAAGAAGGCACTCCAGCCTCCATGCTGTGCCACAAGGAATCCCGTTTTGGCGCCCTGCGCTCACAGCCTGTGTACACCGGCCGTCTTGTTCGTACCCGCAGATTTGCACCCCAGACGTTTTTTTATTGGGGTTTCTTGAACTTTGGTGCCGAAGAGAGGACTCGAACCTCCACTCCCTGACGGGAACTACACCCTGAATGTAGCGCGTCTGCCAGTTCCGCCACTTCGGCAATTGCGGGAGTCGCCGCGCATTTTCCTGCTTCGAGCAGAAAGCTCTTAATGAAGGCGACAGAATTCATGTTGCCATCGGCCCCGCAACCTGTCAAGCCGCACGGCGGACATCAGAAATTCCTACCGGCTGCTGAAGTATTCCCAAAAACGAAATCCGAGCATGGCGAAGGCCAGGATGAAAGCCGTGACCGCGGACGATAATGCGAACTGGTATAGCGAACTGTTGGGGTAAAACTCTTTGTATTTAGTGGCAAGTCTGTTCCAGCGCCCGACGGACAGGCGATGAGGAATCCTGCTGCCTGGGGGCAAACGCTTATTTACTTTGAAGGTTATAAGGTGGTGCAGGCCAAAGGCAGCAAGGAAGAAGATGATGAAGGCAACTAATAGCGCCGTTTCATATTGGTTCATGCTTGTTGCCTTACCTTGATGCGGTTTCGGCACCGAACCGCCTAATCAAAAGGCGATCAGGCGAACCAGCAGTACCAGGCCGGCCAGCAGCTTTGCGCCATCCAAGCCCATAAAAGTCATATGCAGTTTCCAAAAGCGCTGGTAGTCCGGCGGGGAAGGGCTGCGCGGCAGAAAATCGATATTCCGTCCCAGGGCGATGATTTGCGGCATCACCCCTAAAGTTAAAATGAGGACAATGAAGAGCATGCCGGCCACCACCACCAGGCCGAAAGTGTCCCGGGGCGTCTTGAGCAACATCAGAACCAGCAGCACGCTCCCCAGAGCGATCTGGCCCCAGCCATACACGCGGAAGTACGTCCGGTTGATTTCTGAAGCCAGGAAGCGCAATGCCTGGCGCGTATTTTCCGGGCTGAGGCTTTGCACAATGCGGGCGAACTCGGGCGGCGGAGACTTCAGCACACGGTCGGCGGTTCGAAAACTGCGGGTGGCCGCAAACCACATGAACAAGGTCCAGCCCACCCAAAGGCTGAGGATGGCGATTGAAATGCCCTGAACTCGCGTCATGCCATGACACCTTTTTAGTTGAGGATTTTTGCGCCGTTCCGCCCTTCGGCGACCCTGGGCATTATAACGTACAACGCCGCAGCCATTTTCTTTATCGTCGCGAAGCCGTTTCCCGGCCTGAAGAATCTTGAGGACGCGGACTCGGCATCCGCTCTGCGACAGAGAGAAAGGCAGAGCGAGAGCTTGGCGAAAACATCTTTGCAGCAGGCCCGGGGATCACCCTGCGCTTCCCCCGCGCGCATAAATACCGGGCCATGAGCGGCAGTTGGCTTGCCGCGTCATGGGAATGCGGATATTCTAGATTCAAACGTTGATGCGTTGGTGCATGGAATCGATCGAGGCCTATCTCACCTCGCAAAGCTACGGTATTCCGCATCATGATCTTTGAACCACGGGAGATTCGGGAATTGGCGGAAGATGCTTTTCCTGAGCAGGGAAGCCGAATGGCGCAAGAAGTAACAAAAAGAGTTTTGGTGCTGCACTACCATGAGATCTGGCTGAAGGGAGGCAACAAGAAGTTCTTCCTGAGCCGGTTGATTGCCGCCGTGAAGCGCAGCCTGGAGGATTTGTCCAGCCAGCCCTTGGAACACGTGGCGGACCGGCTGCTGGTGGCCGTGCCGGATGAAAGCCTGCTGCCGGCGATGGTTGAGCGCCTGCAGAAAGTTTTCGGACTTGCCTACATCGGAATGGCCTGGGAAGTCTCCGGGGGAATGCCGGAAATCGCGCGTTGTGCGTGCCGCATGATGGAGCAGAAGGCCCCGCGCAGCTTTGCCGTGCGCGCCAAGATTGCCGATTCAGCCAGCGGGTTCCGCTCCATGGAAGTCGAGCGCGAACTTGGCCGCGAGATTCTGACCTCCCTGCAAGCGAAGGGGAGCAACGTGCGGGTCAGGCTGAAGGATCCCGAAGTGACCTGCTGGGTGGAAGTGGTTCCGGGCAAGACCTTCGTCTACGCCGAGCGGGCGGAAGGGGCTGGCGGCCTGCCCGCCGCCACGGGAGGGCGGCTGGTGATGCTGCTCTCCGGGGGTTTTGATTCAGGGGTTGCCGCTTACAAAATGATGCGGCGGAGCGCCCATCTGATTTTTGTCCACTTCTACGGAGGCACCTCGATTTCGGGGAGTTCGTCGAAGCCCGTGGCGGATCGAATTGTCCGCGCCCTCACGCCCTACCAATACAGTTCCCGCCTCTATTTGATCCCTTTCGATTCGGTGCAGAGACAGATCGTCGCAGGCGCCCCGGAAAGCCTTCGAGTTCTGCTCTACCGCCGCATGATGGCTCGCATCGGCCGCGAGATTTGCCTGGCCGAGCGCGCTTTGGGATTGGTGACGGGCGACAGCGTTTCCCAGGTGGCTTCACAGACCTTGCATAACCTCGCCGCCGTTGACCACGGAATCGATTTGCCCATCTATCGTCCGCTGGCCGGCGATGATAAGGAAGAAATTCTCCGGCTCGCGCGCCGCATCGGAACCTATGAGATTTCCTGCGAGCCTTTCGAGGATTGCTGCCCGCGTTTTATGCCGCGGTCCCCAGCCATTTTTTCAAATCCTGAGGAACTTGACACCGCCGAGAAGCAGCTCGATATCGAAAACTTGGTGACGATGGGCATCGAGGGCTCGCAGGTTCTGGATTTCAAGTATGAAATGGGCCAGATAGCCGTTCGCGAAGGGCTGCCCCGGCGCTTCGAGAAGTTTCTCGAGTATCGAAAAGCTCTCCGTGCTGAAATCCCCAATCCTCCCGCACCGGTCGTGAATCCGCAACAACTTCCCGGAAGTTGAATCGCTCCCGGACGCCGCAATGCCAAGTGGCAGAACCCGCCACCCCAAAAGTTGCTTCCTCGCCCGCGTATGCGCGGGCCCTTAGGGGTATTCACAACTTTTGTACTCATTCCAAGATGGACGATAGTTCTATTGACGCCCCACCACCGTCAGTATATCCTCCGTTTGCATTTCCGGGAGGGGGACTAAAAACTCACGGATTGGGAGGTAAGTCACAGTTATGAAGAGGGCCCTAGGGTTTATCCTTTTGGCAATATTTCTTTCGAGTTGCGGCAGCAGTTCGACGCCGTCAACACCGCAAGTCTCGGTTGCAATTTCACCCAGTGCTCAGCAGAGCATCGACCAGGGACAGACCGTGAATTTTACCGCCAGCGTCACCAACGATTCCAACAGCGCGGGAGTGACCTGGAGCCTCTCCGGAAGCGGTTGCACCGGCTCCGCTTGCGGAACATTAAGCAACACCTCTACGACCGCGGCAACCTACAACGCGCCTGCGTCGGTAAGTTCGAATTTGACCGTGTCGGTGACCGCGACTTCAAAGGCTGCCACGAAGAAATCGGCGTCGGTCACGGTCCTGGTTAAAGCGATTTCTATAAGTCTCGCGCCGTCGGCGCAGAGCACGATCGATCAGGGACAAAGCGTGAACTTCACCGCTACCGTGGCCAACGACCCCAGCAGCGCGGGAGTGAGCTGGAGCGTTTCCGGATCCGGCTGCACGGGAGCGGCCTGCGGAACCTTATCAAACACCACGACGGCCGCGGCAACCTACACCGCGCCTGCGTCGGTAAGCTCGAATTTGACCGTGTCGGTGACCGCAACTTCGGTGACGAACACGGGGATATCGGCGTCGTCCGGGGTAGTGGTTTCGCCGGCCCCGGCCATCACCACGACATCGCCGCTCGCGAGCGGCGTGGTGGGCACAACCTACAGCCAGACTCTTGCTGCCACTGGCGGCGCGGGGGCCCTCACCTGGAGCCTTCCTTCCGGCGCCTTGCCGGCAGGGCTGCATTTGAGCACTGCGGGGGTGATTTCGGGAACGCCCACCGCCTTCGGCACTTTCACCTTCACGGTGAAGGTGACCGATTCGGCGCCGACGCCGATGACGGCGAGTAAGTCCCTAAGCATCACCATCAATAACCCGCCGTTGACCATCACCACCACGTCTGTGCCTAATGACCTGGTGGGGACGGCCTACAACGCCTCGGTCGCGGCTGCCGGTGGCGCGTCGCCTTACACCTGGAGCGTCACTGTCGGCTCGCTGCCCGCGGGATTAAATCTCAATACCTCCACGGGGGCGATCACGGGCACTCCCACGGCCGCCGGGACGTCGAATTTTACCGTGCAGGTGACGGATTCGAGCACGCCCACGGCGCAGACCCAAAATAAGGCATTGAGCATCACGATCTATGCGGTGTTGGCCATCACCACGACGTCATTGCCCAACGGTGCGGTGGGCACAGCCTATAGCCAGCCTCTTGGCGCCACTGGCGGCGCATCGCCCTACACCTGGAGCGTCACGGGCACGCTGCCGGCGGGATTAAGTCTCAATACGTCCACGGGCGTGATTTCGGGCACTCCCACGGCCCCCGGCACGTCGAATTTTACCGTGAAGGTGACGGATTCGAGCACGCCCACGGCGCAGACCCAAA
>DATKQU010000144.1:0-6114 GCA_035532595.1 Terriglobia bacterium
CTGCCTTTTCCCGCTTCTTTCAACGTGCATGCTGGCCGTGGATCGCGCCACCCGGGAAAACGGCTGCCTGCAGGTCTTGAAGGGTTCTCATCAACTGGGCCGGATCGATCACGGAAAGTCGGGATCGCAATCGGGCTCCGATCCGGAGCGGCTGGAAATCGCCATGAAGACCTTTGAGAGGGTGTATTGCGAGCTGGAGATTGGCGACGCGGTCATCTTCCATTGCAATCTCCTCCATGGCTCCGCCCAGAACAAGTCGCCAAACCCGCGCCGGGCTTTTCTGTGCTGCTATAACGCCAGGCGCAACAGCCCCTACAAGGTAGTGCGCCATCCGCAATACACGCCGCTCTCGATTGTTCCGGATTCGGCCATCAAGGAAGCCGGCATCAAAATCCAGGCTCAAGACTATCGGAAGACGAGCCACTACGAGTTGAAGCTGTAAGAATCCGCTGCAAGCGCCGGCCTTCCCATTCCGGGGATGCCGCACAGAGGGGACCGGAGGGCAAGGTCATGCGGGTGAATAAACACCCTGCGATCGGGCTGGGCCGGCTTTTCTCAACATCAAAACTGCCCAGTGCAAGCGTGAAGACGCGGGCAAATCCATGATTATCGGGAAGGAATCCTATGGACTATCCTAGCAACGGCTCACCCCTCCTGGCCCATCATCACACACCCGGTTCCGGCTCATCCGGGAGCGGAGCGAAGGCAGCCGCAACTCCCGGAGCCAAGTCCGTTCCGAAAGGTGCTGCGAGCGGCCAAGGAAAGATGAAATTCAAGGTTCTCTATACCGCTGACCACTTGCCGGAACAGGCCCAGAAAGTACTCGTGGACGCCCACGGCGGTTTTGCCGTGGATCATCGTCCCGGAAAGGGCGAGACTTATTTTGCGCTTCCAGGCGCCGGAATTCTCAAGATCAGCGCCGACCTCAAGACGGTCCGGCTGCTCGACACTCCTGATGAAGTGAAGAAGTCCAACCTGCACAGTACTCGGATCTGGAGCGGACCCGATGAAGAAGTCTTCCTCGTCTTCGCAGCGAACAATGCCGGCAAGATTTTTACAACCACGTTAGACGGAAAACTTCTCGGCACGCTCGAAGCTCCGGGGGCCGATCACGACTTCGACAATCAGGAGGTGAACGACTACTTTCTCGGACAGGGTAATTTTGTTCCGACGGGCGTGGACCATCTTGACGGGCGCTATTATGTCACCACGGGATATTCCAATCTCGACTACGTGCTGTCCGCAAAGGTCCTGCGTACCAGCCCGTTTCAGGCTGAGTGGTCGGACCTGGCCTTCGGAGGAAAAGGCGACGCGCCCGGGCAGTTCGGCACCGGGCACGCCATCACCGTGCCGCCCGGCAAAAAGCGCCTGGATATCGCGGATCGTCCCCACTCTCGTATCGAGCGATTTTCAAAGTACGGACACTTCCGCTCCATGCTGAAATTGCCGAGCGGTTCGCTGCCTTGCGACATTGATTATCTGGAGGGATACGCGGTGGTGGCCTGCCTCGAGGGGCCCGATAAGAGCAAAGGAGCTCCCCTCTATATCCTCGAAAAAGACAAATTGGTTTCCAGCGTCATGCCCAAAGAGGAGCTTGGGCTTACCAATTTCGTCCACAACCACAACGCCGTGCTGCACAAAATCGACGGCAAGTTCTACATCATCGCTCAGTCCTGGAACCCCGGCGATTTTGCCATTTTGGAACAGGTTGCTGCATAAACCTTCACATTCTGCTCCCGTTCCGGGGCGAGGTTCCGCCCGTTCCGTTAACGCAGCGTTCCGGTTTGGTACTGCAACATGGCATTCCGATCTTGAAAGTCGTACTGCGCGTTGACGTCCTGGATTTCGGCTTGCGTTTCATTGAGCTGAGCCTGCGAGAGCGCCACGATGGAGCTGAGGCCGAGTTTGTACCTGCCCTGCGCCAGCGCCAGGGAGAGTTTAGCTTGATGAAGAAATTTGCTGGCGACATCGATCTGCTGGTAGCTGGTGACCGTATTGGCCCAGGCGACGCGCACATCGCGGGCGATCCGCTCCTTCATGTCCTGCAGCTCTTCATCCGCGGCCTGCGCTCGCAGCATCGCCGCCTCCCGCCGGGCGGCAAAGAGATGCCCGTTAAAAACCGGAATCTCGATGTTGATGGCCGCCGCCTCGTAATGATCGGGGATCAGCCTCGCAGGGGTTAACTGGTTGATCAGAGGAATACCCCCGGCGACTCCTTCGGCGCTTACGGTGGGCAGCGAAAGGTCCTTTTCAGCGCGTTCGAATTTGTATGCTGACCGGTCGCTCAAAGCAAGGCTGCGGATCTCCGGGCGAGTGCTCATGGCCTCGTGCACAAGCGCCTCGGGAGCGGCGGGAGGCGGAGGGGGCAGCGCCTCTCCCACAAGCTTGTAGGGCTGAATCTTCTCAAGACCCATGGCGCGGGCAAGCTGCGCGAAGGAAATCTTAATGTTATTTTGCGCCTGAATCTCAAAGAGTTTTGCCTGGGCAAGGTTCACCTGGGCAAAGCTCAGATCGATCTCGGATTTCAGCTTGTTCTTCACCAGGGCCGAGACTTGATCCAGCACCACTTGACGTTCTTTAAACGTCCTTTCAGCCACCTTTGAAAGCGCTTGGGCGCGCAGAACTCCGAAAAACGCCTGGTCGACGCCCAGCAATACCGAATAACGGGCTGATTGCGCGTCTTCGTTCGCGGCGTGAGCCTGAAGCTTCGCGGTCGCCACCAGATTCTTGGTGCGGCCAAAGTCGGTGATAAGCTGCCCCACGGAAATGCCTTGGCCAAACCGGTTGAAAAGGCTGGAGTCCGTCAGATATCCCGCTCCAATGCGAGACGCGTGCGCCACGATATTCCGGATCGCTTTGAGCGGCCCGGAAAGGTCTTCCCCGCTGGGCTTCACGTACACATCAATATCCCGCTCAAGCTTGTAGTGATCCACCTCCGTGGGCGTCAGGATCGGCTTGATGGTGCACAACTGGTCCAGGTAAGTGGTCGATTTGAGGCGGGGATCATGGAGGGGCAGAGTGTCCAAGTCCGCCAGCGAGACGACAGTTTTGGGCGGAAACTGCACCGAGACAAAGTGCTGATTTCCGGATTTGGGATCAATCCAGTATCCCGGCGCGATCATCTGGTTGGAGGTCAGGGCCGTAATCACGTTATCGATGACATTTTTGGGGGTTAACCCCAACTCGCTCACGCGCGTGCGGTTGAGGTTAATTTGCAGGGCCGGATAATCCATGTCCTGCGGAATATAAACGTCGCTGATGGAGGGGAGCCGGCGGATTTTGCCCGCCAGTTCGCGGGCAATGCCCATATCCGCGTTCAAGTCCATGCCACTCACTTGGATATCAATGGGCGCGGGCACCCCTTGGTCCAAAACGGACTCCACCAGTGAACCGGAATGGAAATAGGTTCTCAACTCAGGGAATTGCTGCGCGATCTTGCGCCGGGTCTCGTCCATATACTGAAAGCTGCTGGCGCGATGATCGGAGTTGAGCCCTACTTGGATGAAGGCGGTGTGCATGGCCGCGTTGGGCGTGAACAAGGATTCAAAACCCGAGGAGAGACCTATGTTCGAAACGATGGTATTCAAGTCATGGGGGCTCACCGTATGCCGGATGACGTTTTCAACCTGTTCCACATAATGCTCCGTCACTCCCAGCCGCGAACCGCTGGGCGCCTTGAGGTTGATCATGAATTGGCCGGCGTCCGTGCGAGGGAAGAAGGAAAACCCGAGCAGGGGATAAAGCGCCAGGCTGAGAGCGAAGATGCCGGCGAATCCCGCCATGGTAGCCCGTGGACGGTCGAGCGCCATCTGGACCCACCGTTCGTAGTGGTCCAGCATGGTCTCAAATCGAGTATTGAACGCCCGGTAGAAACGCTGCCCAAAAGATTTCCTGTTTGCCTTTCCTTCCTCACCCTCGCGTGAATCCACCACGGGCTTGAGGGCTTTGGCGCAGAAAAGCGGCACCACCCCAACCGCCACGAAATAAGAGGCGATCAACGAAAGCACCACGCCGGCCGCAAGGGCCACGAAGAGAAACTTGCTGACCCCGTACAGCATCGTGACGGGGAAGAAAACCACGATCGTCGCGAGCGTTATGGCAAGCACGGCGGTCGCCACCTCATTGGTGCCCTCCTCGGAGGCTTTCCCGGGCGGATCACCCAGTTCCATGTGGCGGTATATGTTTTCAAGCACGAAGATCGAATTGCCGATCAAGCGCGGAATGGCCAGGGCCAAACCGCTTAACAGCATCGCGTTGATGGTGCTTCCTCCAAGGTAGAGAAAGAAGAGAGCGGCAAGGACGGAAAGCGGAATGGAAAGAAAGATCGCGCTCGTGGCCCGCAGGCTGCCCAGGAAGAGAAGAATCACCAGCGCGGTGGCGAAAAGGCCGATTCCTCCTTCACTGGTCACGGTACGAATGGCTTGGCGCACAAATTGCGACTGGTCAAACACCACCATGGCCTTCATCCGCTTGGGAATGTCGCGCAGGTGCTGGATGGCGTTGCGGACTCCATCGACCAGTTGAATGGTGTTGGTGTTCCCGCCTTGTTTCATGATCCCGACGTAAACGGAGCGCTGGCCGTCAATGCGCACGACGTTGTATTGCAGCGAGGACGCGTCAACGGCATGGCCGACGTCCGAGACATACACGTTCTTTTCGCCGACGGTTTTGAGGACAATATGATTGAGTGCTTTGGCGTTCGCGACTTGCGCGTTCGTGTAAATGTAGTAATCCAACGGGCCGATGCGGACATCGCCCGCCGGAAGGATCAGGTTGGACTGGTTGACGGCCTTCACCACGTCCATCGGGCTCAAGCCCAGAGCCTGGAGCTTGAGGGGGTCCACGTAGACCATCTCCATGCGATATTTGCCGCCAAAAGGTGGAGGCACGGTGGCGCCGCGAACGCCAGCAATCTGATCGCGAATTTCGTACTGCAAGTAATCGCGGAGCTGCGTTTCCGACAACCCCTTGCCCTTCACCGCCAGCAGACAGACGGGCAGGAATGAAGCGGAGGTCTGCAATACCACCGGAGGAAGCGTCCCGTGAGGCAGGCGACGCAGGTCTGCCATCGCCAAGTTTGAAATTTCAGTCACGTCGGCGTTGGGATCGCTTCCGGGAGTGAAAAACACTTTGATCAAGCTCACCCCGGGAAGGGAGCGAGACTCAATGTGATCGATATTGCTGCCGAGCGTGAAAAATCGCTCGAAGGTATTGGTAATTTGGGCTTTCACCTGCTCGGGTGGCATTCCGCTGTAAAAGGTGGCGCAGGTTACCACCGGAATATTGATGCGGGGGAACAAGTCGACGGGCATCTTCACGATGCTCGCCAGCCCCAGGACGCAGGTGATCAGGCAAGTCACAATGATGAGGTGCGGATTGCGGATCGCAAACTTGGACATACCTACCCCTTGGCCATGAGCTCCGCGGGATTAAGGACTTTGGGCTCAACTTTCTCGCCAGGGCTGTAGCTGGCCTGTTCGCTGAAAACCACCAGTTCACCCTCCCTCAGTCCGGAAAGGACCTCGGCCATATTGGGGGTTTCGATTCCAAGCTGCACCGTGCGCCTTTCGATCGTGTGGTCTGGGGTGACGACTAAAACGGTCCCTTGGCCAGGCCCGGAGCGCACCACGGCTTGGATCGGGATCGCGAGCGCTTGGGCGGCGCTCTGGACGGGAAGATCGACGTAAGCGTACATGCCGGGGACCAGTTGGTAGGCTGGGTTGGCCACCTCGACTTCTGTATGCATGGTGCGGGTGTCCAGGTCGATCTGGTCCGAGGTACGTGAAACCTTGCCCGCAAAGATCTTATGGAGGACGGGCACCTTCACCCGAACAACCTCGCCCAAATGGATGTCAGGAACAACCCGCTCCGGCACGGGGATCACCAGCCGCAAAAGATCGTTCTCCGAGAGATGGCAAAGGGCTAGGGCGGTCTTTGTGGATGACGTACCCGCGGGAAGCAGCGCGCCCGTGTAAGCGTCAAGTCGGGTCACGACGCCCGTAAATGGCGCGGTAATACGGGAGTAGTCGGCCATCGCCTCGTCACGCTGGAGGGTGGACCGGTCCGCCGCGAGTTCTTCTTGGGCTGCGGCAAGAGCCGCCTGAGCCGCAGAAA
>DATKQU010000145.1:0-8283 GCA_035532595.1 Terriglobia bacterium
TCTGAGAAGCCGGAGGCGACGAAGAATCTCGTAAGTGCTTGATTTCGCATAAAGCAGATCCTTCGCGGAGTTTATCCTGAGCCCCTTCGCTTCTCTCTCAGGGCCGTTCGCAAGCGGAGGGCGAACGGGCTCAGGATGACATCCTCGGAACGTTTTTCAACAAACTGTTAAGTTCAGATTGCCAGTGCGGAGCGGCCGCCAGTCTTGCGCCTTCTACGGGGTTCTCCCCCGTTTGCTCTCCCAGCGCATAGTATCGGGAAGTCAGCCCATAGGGCGCTATCGGGTGCAGAATAAGGGCTTAGCGACAATGGCTCGCAAACTGCGCCGAGCCTCTCGCAACACTTCGTGCAAGACTCAGGATGACGAGGCCGGTCCGAGCGGGGTGATCACGTCCCCCGTGCTGGCCGGAGCCGCAGAAAAGAAAGTGCTTCCCTTGAGAAAACCCGCGGAAGGGATCAATCATCCCAATAGAGTCAAAGCTTATACGCCGGGGCAACCATGATAAAAACACGTCTTACGGGCTGGGGACTGATAGCGGTCCTCCTGTGTGCAACCATCCCTGCGGCCGCGAAGAACACCGACGCCACCAAGGACAAGATGGACAACGTTCACGATATCGGGAATCGGCGCGTCGCCCATCGCAGCATCATTTCCGAACAAAAGGAAATTGCCATTGGCAAGAAGTACTCCGAGCAGATCGACCGCTCCGCCAAGCTGGTCAAGGATCCGGTGATCACCGAATATGTGAACCGGGTGGCCCAGAATATTGCGGAAAATTCCGATGCCAAGATCCCCATCACCGTCAAAGTAATCGACTCGCCGGAGATCAATGCTTTCACTCTGCCGGGCGGCTTCATTTACATCGACACGGGCTTGCTGCAAGCCGCCGGGAGCGAGGCGCAGTTGGCCGGGGTGCTGGCGCACGAGACCGCGCACGTGGCATGCCGGCATTGGGCCTCCAGCATGACCAAGCAGACCCTGCTGCAATACGCGATGATTCCCCTTATCTTCACGCCGGTGTCTTATCCTGTCTATATCGGGCTTTCCGAAGGGCTCAACATGGGGATTCCGCTGGCCTTCCTCAAGTTCAGCCGCGATGATGAGCAGCAGGCTGATTTCCTCGGGCTCCAGTACATGTGGAAGGCAGGCTATGATCCCGACGCCTACCTGGCCATGTTCTCCAAGATCATCCAGGAGCAGCGGCGTGACCCCGGCACTGTCCCCAGCGTCTTTATGGATCACCCGCCCACCAGGGACCGCATCATTAAGGCCGAAGAGGAAATCAAGACTATTCTCCCCAAGCGCAAGGAATACCTGGTCTCAACCTCGGAATTCCAGGATGTAAAAGCCCGGCTGACGACCCTTCTCGGCTCAATCGAGAAGGACCAGAAGAACGAAAATAAGCCCAGCCTCATCCGGCGCGAACCCAGCTCAAAGCAGCCGGCTGGCACGGGACAAGGCAGTGGACAGGGGCCAGACAACTCCAAGCCTCCCGTGCTCCGCCGCGGGGGTTAGTGCCCGCCTTTTGTGGTCCCGTTATTTCCCGGCGCGAGGCCGCGCGGGAATGGAATGCATTGGGCGTGAAAACCTGCAGCAGGGGAAGGTTTCTTAGTTCTGCTCGTAAATGGTCAGCACGGAGCGGATTTCAAACTCACGAACCCCTTGGGGGGTTGTCACCGTCGCCGTATCACCAACTTTTTTCCCCATCAGGCTGTGTCCAATGGGCGAGGTGGTGGAAATCCAGCCCTTCGCGACGTCCGATTCTTCGCTGGTAACCAGCTTGTAGTCAATCTCCACATCGCGGTCAACATCATAAAGAACCACCTTCGAGCCGAAGGCGATTCGGTCCTTCGGAATGTTGCTGACGTTCACCAGCGAAAGGTCCGCAATGCGCTTCTTGAGCTGAGCGAGACGCGCGCCGACGAAGTCCTGGCGTTGCTTGGCCATGATGTATTCGGCATTCTCGCTTAGATCACCATGGGCACGCGCCCGCTTCAATTCCTGGGGCAACTCGTGGGTCAACTCGTGCTCCAGGGCCTGAATTTCTTCCTGCAACTTCTGAAGGATTGGTGATGGCATGTGGTGATCCCCAGCTTTCGGTCTTCGTTTCATTATAGAAAAAGCCGGCCAGCAACGCAACCGATGCCCCGCATATCGCCCAATTTAACCCAGAAGGGAGGCTCGCGCAATCCTAAAGGCAACATTCCCCGCCGGCGGCCCTGATGAGCCACTTCGAGCGGAACATACGGCGGACGCGAGCTTCCAGCAATATGCGTCAGATGGGGAGGTAAGGCCGAGTCCTAATAGACGAAGGGAGCAAACTTCTTGGTCTTTCCGGCATAATTCTCAAACGCCGCCCCATAGTGGCGGCTTCTCCCCATCCCATCTTCCTCTTGAGGAACCAGAAGCTGGTCAGCATGACCCGGCCCAGGTAAACCACCGCGCAGATCATCAGGATGGCGCGCCGGCGATCACCCCGAACCGCGCAAAAGAAAGCTGGCATTCCGAAATGTTCAGCCAAGTTCTTCGAATTTCCTCATCATTATTATAGAACGGACCTTGTATTTATCATCTAAAGGCTGAATACTGGCCTAAAGCCGAAGTTCGACTTTGAGGCTAATTCTGAATCAAAACCGGTGGGGCGATGGACAAGGCAACTTTTGGGGCAGGATGTTTTTGGGGTGTGGAAGCCGCATTCCGCCAGGTTCAAGGCGTAGTTTCAACGGCGGTGGGATACATGGGAGGTCGGTTGAACAATCCGACCTACCGGGACGTGTGCACGGACCAAACCGGGCATGCCGAGGTTGTGCAGGTTGAGTTCGACCCCGCAAAGGTCTCTTATGACGATCTGCTGAGGCTCTTTTGGGAGTCGCACGACCCTACCACTATGAACCGGCAGGGACCGGATGTGGGCACGCAGTATCGTTCGGTGATTTTTTCCCATTCCGAAGAGCAAGCGTCCGCCGCTCGAGCCTCCAAGCAAAGCCTCGAGCGAGCGGGCCTCTTCAAACGTCCCATCGTGACGGAAATCGTCCCGGCCGCGGAGTTCTGGCGCGCCGAAGAATACCATCAGCAATATTTGGAAAAGCGGGGCTTGGCTCATTGCTCATTGAAGTGAGACGTTCATTCGCGAAGGAAGAGGACTCCCGCGCCCAGGGGGCCGGGCTTTGCTCGAAGTGCCGCCACCATCGCCGCATCCTCTCGGACCGCGGAGCGGCTTTCTATTTATGCGAGCGGTCAGCTACCGATCCCCGGTTTCCCCGGTATCCCGGGCTTCCGGTGCTCCGATGCGTTGGTTTTGAAAATAGGACGCCGGCGCCGGAGGGTTGGCGCAAGGAATGATCCTCACATAAGCAAAGCATCCGTGATACACTTTTCCTCAAGTAAGCCGGGTAGCATAGATTGATCGGTAGGTAGAAAGGCAGGCATCTGCATATGAAGGCACTTCTGGTTTACCCTGAATTTCCTGACACGTTTTGGAGTTTCAAACATGCGCTGCCTTTCCCTGGCAAGATGTCGGCCTACCCCCCCCTCGGCCTTCTGACCGTTTCCGCAATGCTACCGTCGTCCTGGGAGAAACGCGTCGTAGATTTGAACGTGCGTCCTCTAAAAGACGCGGAGCTTGATTGGGCTGAAGTGGTATTCCTGAGCGGCATGATGGTCCAAGGACCGTCAATGAAAAAGGTCATTGCCAGGAGCAAGGAGCGGGGCCTGCGAACTGTTGTGGGCGGCCCGATTGCGAGCACACAGAGTCCGGACACCGCTGAAGCTGACTGCATCGTCGAAGGCGAAGCCGAAGAGCTCATCGGCCAAGTCGCCCAGGATCTCGAGTCCGGCGCAGCGAAGCCGCATTACAAGGCACCCGTGCTGCCCGATCTGACCCAGGTCCCCTTGCCGGACCTGCGGCTGGTGAACCTCCGGAAGTACAGCGCCATGGCCGTCCAGTATTCCCGCGGCTGCCCTTTCACCTGTGAATTCTGCGACATCATCGAAATTTACGGGCGCAAGCCGCGCACCAAAACGCCGGAACAAGTTTGTGCGGAGTTGACGCAGATCTATGATCTGGGGTGGCGCGGGCGGGTGTTTCTGGTGGATGACAATTTCATCGGGAACAAGAAAAACGTCAAGAAGCTATTGCCGGAATTAGTCAAATGGATGCGGGACCACAAGTATCCTTTCTCCCTCCTGACCGAGGCATCGCTCAATCTGGCGGAAGATCGAGAGCTTCTGCAGCTTCTGCGCGATGCTCACTTCAACAGCGTTTTCCTGGGCATCGAGACCCCATCGGCCGAAAGCCTCAAGGAAACCACCAAATACCAGAACTTGCGCGGGGATCTTCTGGAAAGCGTCAAGCTCATCCAGTCTTACGGCATTGAAGTCATGGGCGGTTTCATCGTGGGTTTTGACAATGATCCTCCGGATATTTTCGAGCGGCAGATTCAATTTATCCGCCAGGCCGCCATTCCCATCTCGATGGTGGGACTTCTCAGCGCCCTGCCGAACACCCAGCTCTGGCGCCGCCTAAAGGCGGAAGGACGGCTTCTGAAGGAAAGCCTGGGTAACAACACTCTTCTCGACATGAACTTCATTCCCCAGATGGACACCCAGGAACTCCTCGACGGCTACCGATACATTCTGGACACGATTTATCGCCCCCGGGAGTACTTTGACCGCGTGCTGGCTTTCCTTTCCCACCTGGGCAGCGCGGCGAGAACTCCGATCGTTTTCTCGGACGTCAAGGCGGTGGCCCGCTCGCTGTGGCGGCAAGGCCTGCGGAGCGATTACCGCAAAGAGTACTGGAAATTCATGGCCCGGGCGCTGCACCGCCACCGGCAGCATTTGGACAAAGCCTTTACCTTGGCCATTATCGGCCACCATTTCTTTGAGCTGACAGGAACGGGAGAACGAGAGCCTTGATGGCGATGGCAGGATTTTCTGCCGCTCGCTTGATCTTCCCCTGCCCGCCGGCCGGTTTGCCCTGACTGCCTGCCCATTCGGACCTTTCCCCGGTCATCGATGGAGAGGCAGGTTGACCGCAAAAGTTGACCCTGCTCCCAACTCACTCCGGCAATCGATCGACCCACCCATCGCGCGGGCAATCGCGTAGGCGATAGCCAGGCCAAGACCGCCACTGGGAATTTCGCCGGGTCTTGCTTCCGAGCAGCCCGGCTGCTCGACCCGGTAGAAGCGGTCAAAGATGTGCGCTTGATGCTCAGGGGGAATTCCCGTGCCCTGGTCCTCGAAGCGGACGCGCATCGTTCCGTCTCCGTCCTCCAAATCAACCTTGATGGAGGTATTCGGCGGGGAGTATTTGACGGCATTTTCGAGAAAGATCATGAAGAGCTGGCGCAGGAAGACTTCATCGCCCAGATACGGGTAGTCCCGGCGCAGATCGCGCTCGATGGCGATGTTCTTGGCCTGCGCCAAGGGCGTGAGCAGCACGCAGGCCGCTTCCAGAACTTCGTTGACGTAAAGCGGGTCGCAGGCCAGGCGGAGCTGGCCGGCATCGGCCATCGAGAGGGTGAAGAGACCTTCGACGATTCGGCTCAGCTTCTTCAATTCGCTGTCGATCACGCGAAGAGCTTCCTGGTACTCTTCGGGCTGCCGCGGTTCGGAGAGCAGCAACTCCGTTTCGCCGCGCAGCACGGAAAGGGGGGTGCGAAGCTCATGGGAAGCATCGGAGGCGAACTGGCGCAATTGGCCCAGGGCGGAAGCAACCCGATCGAAAAGCCGGTTGAAAGTTTCCGCCAGGCGGCCGAGTTCATCGCGGGGCGTCTTGACGGGAAGGGGTTGCCACAAGTCCTGCGGGTTCGAGTTCGAAGCCTGCTCCGTCATGCGTTCGGCGTGCCGCGTGAACGTGGCGATGGGCGTGAGGCTCTTGCCGACATACCAGGTTGAAACCAGAGCCGTGACCAGAAGGCTTAGAGGCAGCAGGATCAGAACGATTCCGCGAAACGTCTCCAGAATACGGTCGGCTTCGCTGGTCGGCGCCGCCACTGCCAACAGGACCTCCCGGTTCCCGCGCCGGAAGGGAATGACCGCAAGCCGCAACCGGCCGCGGCCGCCGTCGGCGAGGGTATGAAAGGCGGTTCGCGAACTCTCCCAACGAATTGCGCCGGGAGGGATTACTCTCGCTTGCAGGTTTTTGGAGCGTTGCAGAATATGGCCGGAGGAATCCAGCAGCGCAAAATATTCGCCGGGCAGATCGAGCTGGTTGACGTCGTCTTCGTCCGCGGGATCGGTTTTGAGGTCGGAAATTACCGGGCGCGCGGCTTCCAGAAGCTGCCGGTCGAGTTGGGCGTGAACTTCTCGGGAGAGAAGGACATAAAAGCCCCCAAAGCACCCGGCCAGCAAGACGCCCACCACCGCGCAGAACATCAGCATCATCCGGCGTCGAAGAGACCATGCGCGCATTATTCCTCGCGACAAAGGCAATAACCCAGACCGCGGACCGTCTGGATCAGTTTGGCATCGTGATCCTGGTCGATTTTCTGGCGAAGGCGGTTGATGTAAACCTCCACCAGATTGGTTTCACTGTCAAAATGGCAATCCCAGACGTGTTCCACAATCTCGCTGCGCGTCACGGGGTCGGGCGCGCGGAGCATCAGGAATTCCAGCAGGGCGAATTCCCGGGAGGTCAGCGGAATTGCCGACTCGCCGCGCTTCGCCCGGCGGCGGTGCCGGTCGAGTTCCAGGTCTGCGCAACGCAGGGTAGCCGCGCTCTTGCCGAATCCCCGCCGGATCAGCGCTCGAACCCGCGCCTCCAGTTCCGCCAATGCAAAAGGCTTGGTCAGGTAATCGTCGGCGCCGGCGTCCAATCCTTCCACCCGCTGCTCGACCAGGCCGCGCGCCGTCAGGATAAGAATCGGCGTCTCCATGCCTCTCCGCCGCAGTTCGCGGCAAACTTCCAGCCCGCTGATGCCGGGAAGCCTGACGTCCAGCAGGATGGCGTCATAGGGCTCGGTCGCCGCCAGTTCCAGACCCTCTTCTCCGGTGCCGGCTACGTCCACGGCATAGGCCTTTTCGCGCAAGGACCGGGCAATGAAGCTCGCAACTTTGCGCTCATCCTCAACCAGCAGAATGCGCATAGCAACCTACCCCGACCATTATACGGCTGTGACCTCCCGGTTGTGGAACAGACTACCCGAGAGGAAACCAGAGGGGAAGTTAATTCCGCGCTCTAGCGTGAATGCAAGTTGGAGTGGTTTCTTTTTCGAGATGCGGGAAGGGAAAAGACCATGCGCAGGAGGCTGCGGCCTTATCCGTTTTTCAGCTCGGCAAGAACCTGCCGCCCGACTTCTTTCAGGGTGTCCAGCACCCCCACCCCTCGCACTGCAATCGCCTCAAAGACAGGCTCCTGCTTCTTCCCCAGCCGTTCCTTGAGTTCTGCGACGGGAAGAGCGTTGGGCAGGTCGCGCTTGTTGAGCTGAAGCGCGTAAGCGATCTTCATGAAATCGTAGCCATGCTCCTTCAAGTTGATTTGCAGGTTATCCAGAGCTTCGTCGTTGGCATCCATCCGTTCTTCCTGGGAGTCGGCGACGAAGACCACACCGTCGACCCCGCGAAGAAGGAGTTTGCGGCTGGCATCATAAAAGACCTGCCCCGGCACGGTGTAGAGGTGGAAACGGGCCTTGAATCCGCGAACCGTGCCCAGTTCCAGGGGCAAGAAGTCAAAGAAGAGGGTCCGATCGGTTTCCGTGGCGAGGGAAATCATCTTGCCGCCGGATTTCCTTGCCGTCTGATCGAAGATCCACTGCAAGTTGGTAGTTTTGCCGCCCAGTCCGGCGCCGTAGTACACGATCTTGCAGTTAATCTCGCGCGCAGCAAAATTGATAAAGCTCACGGGCTTGGAACCTCATGGTTCAGATTGGCTGGCCTTGAGGCAAGGCCCAGGAGCTTCCTTGCGCATGGGCTAGACCCGTAAGTCCAATGCGAAAGGCTGGACCATTGCGCTTGAACGCTGTCAAGAGCTGCCATTAGCTATCTATCGTCCAAAGCGCAAGATGACTTGCGAGTGTTGTTGCTGCCGATCCTCAAACCGCACCGGCGAGATATCCATATCGCCTTCGCTCCCAATGACTTGAAGCATTAAGTCATGGGCGGGAGATGGACTGGTCGCCGCCTCCACGAGACGCACGGCGTCTGGCGGATGGTCATCCGGCTGGACTCCAAATTCGGTGCAAACGGGAAATGTTGTTGCCAGGTATGGAGGTCTAACCTCCTTCCTCAAAAGTGCCGACAACGAGATTTAGGCGGAGATAGTTGCCTTGCTTCCGCACTGGC
>DATKQU010000146.1:0-10151 GCA_035532595.1 Terriglobia bacterium
CGGATGTCATGCTGAGCGAAGCGAAGCATCTGCTTGTAAATCGTCGTGGAAAAGCAGATTCTTCGCTTCGCTCAGAATGACGGGCGCTTGAAAGCTCAGCACGGCCGCCAAGAGTTGCTTAAGTGAACAGTGTTGCGCCTAAGGCGCAAAACACCGGCTTCGGCTAGCGATCTTCCCGCTCCACGAGCGCCAGAAAATCCACAAGCTCCCGGGGTAACGGCGACGTAAAGCTGAGCGGGGCTCCCGTCCGCGGGTGCGCGAATTCGATTCGCGCGGCGTGCAGGAAGTTCCGCTCGAGGGTTGGGTATTCTCTTTCTCCCATCCGGAACTTGCCGGGGGCGCCATAAACTTTATCGCCCACCACGGGATGCCGCAGGGAGGCAAAGTGTACCCGGATCTGATGAGTGCGCCCCGTATGAGGCTCGGCTTCGATCAGAGTGAAATGGGGGAATCGCCGGACAACCCGGTAGGCGGTCACAGCCTCGCGCGCTCCGATGCCATCCACTTTCATCCGCACCCGCCGGACGGGATCGCGCCCCACCGCGGTTTGAATTTCGCCGCGGTCCCTTGCCAGGCGTCCGTGCACCAGCAGTTGATAGTGCTTCAGAATGCTCCGGGATTTAAACTGATCCGCCAGGGCGCGATGCGCGGAGTCGTTCTTGGCCACCAGGATCAAGCCGGAAGTCGTCTTGTCCAGCCGGTGAACGATTCCGGGGCGCAGCTCGCCGCCCACGCCGGAGAGGCCGCCGCCGAGGTGGTGGAGAAGCGCATTGACCAGCGTGCCGGACTTCACTCCCGCCCCCGCATGAACCACCATCCCCGCCGGTTTTTCAACCACCGCCAAATCCTCGTCCTCGTAAAGAATTGACAGCGGCAACTCTTCCGGAACGGCCCGCAGAGCTTCCCGCTCCGCGCGAATCGTGACGGTGTCTCCCGCTTCGACCTTTTCGCCGGCTTTCGAGGCCACCCGCGAACCGATTCGAACCAAGCCCCGCAGGATCATCCGCTGCAACTGGCTGCGGCTCCAGTCGGGCATCTGGCGCGTTAGAAAAACGTCCAGCCTCCGGCCGGCTTCCGCGCCGGTCACAACAAATTCCCTCAGGTCCACATCTTGAGACATGCTGCCTGGCACTAAGCTTTATTTGGAAAAAAGAAGTTCAAGGATAAGCAATCCCGCTCCCACCACAATGGCGCTATCCGCAAGGTTGAAGGTCGCCCAGTGGTAGCTGCGGTAGTAAAAATCCAGGAAATCCACAACCTGGCCAAAACGAATCCGGTCCGCCAGGTTGGAGAGCGCCCCGCCCAGAATCAAGGCCAGAGCGACTCCCGCCTGCCAGTTGATTTCATGGCTTCGCCAAACAACGATCACCACCGCAGCCAGTAAGGCTACGGAAATGCCGATCAACAGGCCCATCTTCCACGATGAGGCGCCGGAAAACAGGCTGAAGGCCATGCCATTGTTCTCAGTGTGCAGGAGGTTGAAGAATCCAGGAATAACCGGAATCACCGCATGGTCCGGAATGGACTTTACAACCAGGGCTTTTGTGGCCTGGTCGGAAAGGAACACCGCGACCGCAATCAGCGCGTAAATGATGCGTTGGATTCGGCGGACGCGCCGGGCGGGCGCGCCAGGGGGAGCCGCCTGATTCAGGGTTGGAGATTGCTTCTCGTCCATCAAGGCCTTTGCGTTGCTGCTTCCCCATGATCAGATGGCAGGAAAATCCTACTGAGCTTCCGCTTCGATCTCACGAAGCGCGTCCGAGCAGCGTTCACAGACTTCCGGGTAATCCGCATCTTTGCCGACCTGCTCAGAATAGTTCCAGCATCGGGCGCACTTCACCCCCGATGCCTGCGCAATTCTAATCTTAAGGCCGGGCAAGGAACTTTCACCAGCGCCGTCAGAAGAATACGGCTCCAGTTCAACCTGCGAGACGATCAAGAGGGTGGGCAATTCGGAAAGGTAATCCTTGAGGAGCGGGCTTAGACTGGCGTCCGCACTCAGATAGACTTTGGCCTCGAGGGGGCCGTGGATCAGCTTATCGCGCCGCGCCGCTTCCAGCGCCTTCAGAACCGCATCGCGCACCGCAACCAGGCGAGGCCAGTTCGGGAGGAGCGCCTGGTATTTCGGCGGAATTTGATCCCGCAAGTTCGAGGAAGAAACGAACTGCGCCACGTGCACGCTCGGCTCTCTCCGCTCGCCCGAGGACGGCGGGGGCAGGTGGGACCAGACCTCCTCCGACGTGAAGCACATCAAGGGCGCGACCGCGCGCACCAGGGCCTCGGCAATCTGGAACAGAGTGGTTTGGGCAGCCCGCCGCCGCGCTGACTTGGCCGGCGAGGTGTACAGCCGGTCTTTCAGGATATCGAAGTAGAAGGCGCTCAGATCGATGGTCGCAAAATCGTAGATCGCCCGATAAACCTTATGAAAGGCGTCTTCGTTGTAGGCAGCCTCGATTCTCTCCAGCAGGTCGGCGGTCCGCGCGAGCGCCCAGGCGTCAATTTCCGCGAGCTGGTCGCCGCTCACGCTGTCGCGCGAGGGATCAAAATCAAAGAGGTTCGACAGGCAATACCGGAACGTGTTGCGCAATTTACGGTAGGCTTCCGAAAGCCGCGCGAGGATGTCCGGGGAGATTACGACATCTTCCCGGAAGTCCACGGAAGCCACCCAAAGCCGCAGAATTTCCGCTCCGTGAGTTTTGATCACTTCGTTCGGATCAATTACATTGCCGAGCGATTTCGACATCGCCCGTCCCTGGGCGTCCAGAACCCAGCCGTTGGTCAAGACGGCGCGATAGGGCGCCCCGCCGTGCGAGACCATGCCCACCAGGAGCGAACTGTGAAACCACCCGCGATACTGGTCGCCGCCCTCGAGATACACGTCGGAAGGCCAGGGAAGGTCCGGGCGGCGGCCCAGCACGGCGGCGTGGCTGGCCCCGGAATCGAACCACACATCCAGGATGTCGGTCTCTTTGCGCAGATTGCTCCCCCCGCAATCCGGGCACTTCGTGCCGGGCGGGAGAAGGTCTTGAACACTGTGGGCGTACCAGGCATCCGCGCCTTCCTTCTTGAAAAGCTCCACGGCCCGCTCGCCCAGCTTCGCGTCGAGCAGAGGCTTTTTGCAGTCTTCGCAGTGGAACACCGTCAAAGGAACGCCCCAAACCCTTTGGCGTGAGATGCACCAATCCGGCCGGGTGGCAACCATATTGGAGATGCGCTCTTCCCCCCATTCCGGCGACCATCGCACCTTTTTGATGGCTTCGAGCGCGCGCTCCCGCAACTGCTGGTGGTCGATGCGCACAAACCACTGTTCGTTCGCCCGAAAGATAATAGGGTTATGGCAGCGCCAGCAATGCGGGTAGGAGTGGGTCAGCCATCCCGGCGGCCCCACCAGGGCTCCCCGGGCCTTGAGCAATTCGACGATCGATTCGTTGGCCTCAAAAACCTTCTTCCCTTTGTATTCGGGCAGCCCTTCCGTAAACTCTCCCGCGTCACCCACGGGGCAGTAAATTTCCAGCCCGTACTTCAGGCCCGATTCGTAGTCCTCGCGCCCGTGGGCAGGGGCCGTGTGGACACAGCCGGTGCCGTCTTCCGCGGTGACGTAATCCGCAAGAACTCCCAGAACTTTGCGCTCCAGAAAGGGATGCTGGATTTCAAGGCGGTCCAATTTCCGGCCGGGAATCCGCGCCAGCACCTCCGGCGCCTTCAACCCGGTCTCTTCGAGAGTCGGCTGGTGACGCCGGCTCTCCACCAGGTAGACTTTGCCGGACTCATCGGCGGCTGCCACGTACTCAAAATCCGGATGAAAGGCCACGGCCATGCTGGCCGGAAGGGTCCAGGGAGTGGTCGTCCAGATGATCACGTAAACTTCACGCCCCTTCAGAACCGGCGCGATCCCGCTCAAATCTGAAAGGACGCGATAGCGCACGTAAATGGAACGGCTCCGGTGCTCTTCGTATTCGACTTCCGCCTCCGCCAGGGCGGTTTTGTCCGAAATACACCAATAAACCGGCTTCAGCCCGCGGTAAACATAACCCTGATCGAGAAACTTGAGAAACAGCTCAGCGATCAGCGCTTCGTAAGAGAAATTCATCGTCAGGTAAGGGTTGGACCACTCCCCCAGGACTCCCAGACGAATGAAATCCTCCCGCTGGAGGTCGACATACTTTTCCGCATAGCGGCGGCATGCCTGGCGAATTTCCACGGCGCTCATGCGGCTTTTACGCGGGCCGAGTTCGCGGTCCACGTTGATTTCAATCGGCAAGCCGTGGCAGTCCCAGCCCGGAACATAAGGAGCGTTGAACCCCTGGAGAGTCCTGGATTTGACAATAAAATCCTTCAAGATCTTGTTGAGGGCTGTTCCCAGGTGGATACGCCCGTTCGCGTAGGGTGGGCCGTCATGCAAAACAAAAAGTGGTGCGTCCTTTCGCGCCTCGCGGATTTGGCCGTAAAGGTCCTCTTTCGTCCACTTTGCCAGCCATTCAGGCTCCTTCTGAGGCAGGTTTGCCTTCATAGGGAAGCTGGTCTGTGGAAGATTCAAAGTGTGCTTTAGGTCAAGCACCCGTCGCATGGGTCCTCCTACAAAATCGCAAATAAATGATTATAAAGAAGAACTTCACCCAGTGTCCAGCAGAGTCCCGCGAGGGTCCGCGCAGGCCGCGGAAATTAGGATCCCACGCCTTCTTCCCGCCATTGGCGGCCCATGCTATACTTTTCGATGCAGGTTAAGGAGCTGCAGGACAATGAAGCCAAGTCGTCGCGCAGGGTGGTTCATCTTATCCACAGTCTTGTTATGTGCGCTGCTGGGCGGTGTGTACGGCCGCCAAGTTGAAGCCACCACGTCCGATGACGATAACTCTGCGGTCCAGACCAGCCTGAAGGAATTCACCAAGGTCTTTGACGCAGTTCAACAGAACTACGCGGACCCCGTCAATCCGGATAATGCGGTCTTCGGCCCTACCAACAGCAATTATGTGGGCGCCATCCCCGCGATGCTGCGAACCCTTGATCCCCACTCCAACTTTTTCAATCCGCGCGCCTTTGCCCAGCTCCGCGAAGAGCAGGAGGGAAAGTATTACGGTGTTGGGATGTCGATCCAGTCGCGCCCGGGCAAAATGGGAAAGCTGGTCACTTTCGTGGTGGCTCCCATCCCCGGCTCGCCGGCATTCCGTGCCGGGCTTCGGCCGGGAGATATTATTGCCAAGGTGGACGGCAAACCCACCGAGGGCCTAACCACCGAACAAGTCGCCAACCTGCTGAAAGGGCCCAAAGGGACCGTCGTGCGTGTTACCGTCGAGCGGGAGGGCTCCGTCAAGCCTCTCCACTTCTCGATCACCCGGGCGGAGATTTCCCAGCATAGCGTCGACGATGTATTCATGATCAAGCCGCATACTGCCTACGTTCACATCAGCAGTTTTAATGAAACCACCAATACCGAACTCTCTCAGGCGCTCAAGAAGCTGGATGCCAAAACCCTGCAGGGCCTCATCCTTGATCTGCGCGGGAATCCCGGAGGATTGCTGCAGGAAGCCGTGGAGGTTGCCGACCATTTCCTGGAGAAGGGACAACTCATCGTCTATCACTACGGGCGTTCTTCGCCTGAAAAACGGTATTATGCCGTACACGGCGACAACGGCAACGAATATCCCATCGTGGTCCTGGTCGATCGCATGACCGCGAGCGCGGCCGAGATCGTAACGGGAGCCTTGCAGGACCACGACCGGGCGCTGGTGATGGGCCAAACCAGCTTCGGAAAGGGCCTCGTCCAGACCGTGTACCCGCTGAGCGACCAGACCGGCCTGGCACTTACCACCGCCCGTTATTACACTCCGAGCGGGCGGCTGATTCAACGCAATTACAACAACGTCTCACTCTACGACTACTATTACCACCCGGGAGACATCAGCACGCCTCATGCGGAAGTGCGGTACACCGACGGTGGACGGAAAGTGTACGGCGGCGGCGGAATTACCCCGGATATCGCGGTGCCCGAGAAGAAGCTTACCCCGGTCCAGGAGACCCTGATCCGGAATGCAGCCTTTTTTAAGTTTGCGCAAAGTTACCTGGCTGTCCACCAGACGATTCCGGAGGACTTCCAAGTCTCCGATAGCGTGCTCGCGGAGTTCCAAAAGTTCCTGGCTGACCAGAAGATTCCCCTTTCAAGCGAGGACTTGAAGAACGAACTCGCTTTTGTGCAAGAACACATTCGAGTCCAGCTTGTTGAGGATATATACGGGCAGAACGTAGCGGACCGGCTGACCGTGGAGAATGACCCGCTTGTCGAAGATGCCATCAATCACCTCGGCCAGGCCCGGGAACTGCTCTCCAACGCCAAGAAGTACATGGCGAGCAAAGACGAGAAGTAGCCGACTCCGTCCCAGAACATTGCGGGGAGCCTAATCTCCACCACCTGACCGCCGAAAAAGCTTCAGAAGTGACCACCCACCGGTAATCGGCAACAGCAGGATCTGCTTGACAATTTCATTGCGGAGGCTTTTGCGCGAGCGAGCCTGCTGCAAGTTGCTCTTGCTCGCAAAAACCAGCATTGATGCGTACTTGAGAAAGTCTACCCCACACGCCTCACACTTGCCTCCTTGCTTCTGCACGTGCTTGCAGGCCGGACAGGTGAAGCTCACGGGGGTGTGGCATCGCACGCAGAATTGCGGGCCTTCAGGATTATCGTGTCCGCAGGAAGAACATTTCATCGCTTATTGCCAATCATTCGTCCCAACATTCTATCGGCAAAAGCGTGGTTTTACTGAAGGCCGAGGGGCGGGTTTTCTTCCGCAAACCCAATCTTTCGATGAATCTGCGACTGGTGGACGCGAAGGGATTCGAACCCTCGACCTCAGCGTTGCGAACGCCGCGCTCTCCCAACTGAGCTACGCGCCCATCCAAATGCTTCAACTTGCTTAATATAACATGGGCAATTCGAAGCTGACAATTTGCCGGGCGCTCCGAATCCGCTCCTCCGCCTATCCGAGGATGCTTTCGGCGAGCGCCAGGGCCTCTTCCAGGCGCTCTTCATCCAATCCGCCCGCCTGCGCAAAGTCCTGCCTTCCGCCGCCTTTTCCGCCCACCCGGGCAAGCGTCTGGCGGAGCAGGGCATTCATGTCATCGGGGCCGCCCGGAGACTGAGCAAAGATCAGGCGTGCGGGGAGTCCTTTTACGCCAATCAACGCGACGGCGCAGTTCTGCCGGACAATAGCATGCGCAAGGAGTTCGGGAGCTTCCAGGTCAAAAGCCGTTGTGACCACGCGAACGATGCGCCTGCCCTTCCTCTCCGGCGCAGAAGCCAAGAGTTCTCGAGCCCGGTACTCCGCAAGCCTTTCCTGAAGTTTTTCCTTTGCTTGCAGGGCGTCTCGAAGTTCAGCGGATTGCTTTTGAATCAACCCCGGGACATTTTCGAGTGACGTTGAAAGCTGCAGCGCCGACTCCGACAAGGATTTGTAATCGCTCCGTGCCCGGCCGAGCGCACGCTCTCCGCAAACGAACTCCACCCGCGTCAGGCCTTTTACCCTTTCCGACTTTCGCACCGCGATCATGCCGATGGCTCCCGTGCGGTTGACATGAGTCCCGCCGCACGCAGACAGGTCAAACCCATCAATCTCCACCAGCCGCACGTCTCCTTCCCGAAAAGTCGGCTTGCGCAGTTCCATGCGGGTGGCCTCCTCGGCAGGAGTAAAGAAGATGCGAACCTCCCGGTTTTCAAAAAGGATGCGGTTCGCCAAATGTTCCGCTTCTTCGATTTGGCGCCGGCCGATCCGGTCGGAATCGAGGTCGATCGTGGATGACTCTTTTCCCATGTGAAAAGAGACGGTCTTGTAACCTCCCGCTCTTTCAAAGGCCGAAGAGAGCACGTGCTGGCCGGTATGCTGTTGCATGTGATCGAATCGCCTCGGCCAGTCGATTTCTCCCTCGACGAGATCGTTCTCAGGCTGCTTCGCCAGAAGGTGAGCCACCGCCTCGCCTTCATCCGCAATCTGCAGAACCGGCTGTCCGGCCAAAGTGCCCGTATCCGCCGGCTGCCCTCCGGATTCAGGATAGAAGGCGCTGCGATCGAGATAAACTCGAAAACCTTCGGCGCCCGCTTTCACCGCCACCACGCGAGCTTCGAAATCCTTGAGATAGCAGTCTGTGTAATACAGCCGTTCGGTCTGAGGCGGAGCCATAACCCTTCCTTCATTCGGTCACAATCTTTGCCGGAGTCTATCAGAGCCAACGGAATGTGCGCAATGAAACCCAAACGAAGGAATCGAGCGCGCAGAAGGCATCCAAAAAGGGCTGGAACGCCTGTCGAAAGTCGTGCTACCCTAAGCGGGAGAAATGTCCCTTCGGTACCAGTGAAAACGCGCTCCTGACGCGAAGTTGGATGAAAATTGAAGATGGAAACACACATGAATACATCGGAAGTTACACAGGCCGTTAAACGCAATTACTCCTTGACCGGCCCGGAAGGCAAGCAGGCTGCGACGAACGGTTTGGTCTCGGCCACGTGGTACAAGCCGGGCATCTCGCGTCAGCGGCTCAAGGAATTGATGCAGCGCCGGGATGGTCCGGCCATCCGCGACACGCTGATCTGGTTTGGCGCTCTGGGGCTGAGCGGGTGGCTGGGATTTCATTTCTGGGGCACCTGGTGGGCGGTGCCGGCCTTCCTGGTGTACGGGGTGATCTGGGGATCATCGGCGGACTCGCGCTGGCACGAATGCGGCCACGGGACAGCGTTCAAAACAGCATGGATGAACAATGTGGTCTACCACATTGCCTCCTTCATGCTGCTGCGGGAAGGGGTGGCGTGGCGGTATAGTCACACGCGGCACCACACCGACACTATCATCGTGGGGCGCGATCGTGAGATTCAAGTGCCACGCCCGCCCGACATCGCCGGCATCCTGCTCAATTTGTTTGATCTTAAGACAGTGCCCATTGCGCTAAAAGGCCTGGTCATCAACTGCTTTGGAAAGCTCACCGCAGAGGAGGCCGACTTCGTCCCGGCCTCAGAGGCGTGGAAGGCGATCTTGGCGGCGCGGATCTATCTATTGATCGTGGCGGGCTTTGCCGCCTGGGCTATCGCGATCCATAGCTGGCTGCCGGTGATGTATGTGGGCCTGCCGACGCTCTACGGCGCCTGGTTGAAGTCCGTATACGCTCTGACTCAACACGCCGGGATGGCCGAAGACGTTCTCGACCACCGTCTCAATACCCGGACCGTTTACATGAACCGGCTCAACCGGTTCCTGTACTGGAACATGAATTACCACATCGAGCACCACATTTTCCCGACCGTTCCCTACCATGCTTTGCCGACGCTCCATGAGGAAGTCCAAGCCGAGATGCCGCGCCCCTACAAGGGCCTGATCGACGCGTATCGAGAAATTATCCCCGCCCTGCTGCATCAAGTGCGCGAACCCGGCTGGTACGTGAAACGCGAACTGCCGGTTCAGAAGGCAATGACAGCATGAGTGACGGGTGGGTGGAAGTTTGTGGTGCTGATGATATTGAGAAGGAAGATGTCCGGCGCTTTGATCACGAAGGCCGCACCTTCGCCGTTTACCGCTCGAGCGACGACCGGTACTACGCGACCGATGGTCTCTGTACCCATCAACAGGTGCATCTGGCCGATGGCTTCGTCATGGGAACCATCATCGAATGCCCGAAACACAACGGGCGATTCGACTTCACGACCGGCAAGGCCAAAGGAGCGCCAGTCTGTGTGGACCTCGGGACGTATCCGGTACAGGTAGAAGACGGGAAGGTCTATATCCAGCCTGCCTGAAGCAGGAAAGCCAGGAATACTCAGAATGAAGGGTTCGAACGCGCAGATCATCCTCGCAATCGCCCCCTTCCCAGAAGCAGGCCCCGCGGGCGTGCTACAATCCCCAAAAGCATGGCCATTCGCCTGATTGCAGTCGATCTTGACGGGACGCTTCTCAATAGCCAGCAAGAAATTTCCCAGCCGAATCGCCAGGCGCTCCAGGCTGTTGCCCGGCGCGGCGTCCAGTTGCTGATCACTACGGGCCGGAGGTTCCATTCAGCGCGCCCGCTTCTCGACTCTCTCGCTTGCCCCGTTACCGTGGTCGCGTCCAACGGGGCACTGATCTCGAGCCTTGCCGGAAACGTCTGGCGCCGGGATTTCCTGCCCAGAGAAATCGCCC
>DATKQU010000147.1:0-19087 GCA_035532595.1 Terriglobia bacterium
GGAATCTCATGCTTACGTCATCGCCGGGACCGTCACCTTTGAAGGGCAGGGAACTTCACTGCCGAAGAACTCCGCCGTCATTCTGTCACCGGACGGCCAAGTGGTCTTGCAGTATGATAAAATTCATTTAGTGCCCTTTGGCGAATATGTCCCGTGGTGGGCGTTCCCGGAGGAGACGGGGAAAATTACGTCGCAGGTTGGCGATTTTGTTCCGGGGAAAAGCATCCGGGTCGCCAAAACCCCTCAGGGGACCCTTGGCGTTTTCATCTGTTATGAAGCGATCTTTCCCCAACTGGTGCGGAAGATGGCCGCCTCGGGGGCTGGAGTTCTGGTCAATATCTCGGATGACGGTTGGTTTGGTGACTCATCGGCTCCTTATCAGCACTTCGAGATGGCACGTTTCCGGGCGATTGAAAACGGGCGCTTCATGCTGCGGGCGACGAATGACGGGATTACCGCGATCGTCGATCCTTACGGGCGGGTGCAGGATGAAATTCCGCGTCACCAGCAGATGATCCTGACCGGAAATTTCCGCTATTTGACCGAGGAAACGTTTTATACCAAACACGGGGATGTTTTTGCCTGGGCCTGTGTTGTTGTTGCCCTGGGGATGATTCTGGCCTTAGGGTTAGCAGCCAGGCGGGCGTCAACGCCCTGAGATCGAGTGTATGGGAATCGGGAGGAGAAATCGTGATGGAAGAGCTAACAAGAGAATTCGACGATCTGCGACATCGCATCCAAGAAGTTCGGAGTTTTCTTTGACGCTCCAAAGCAGCGTCGTGATCTTGATGCCATTGAGAAGCAAATAGCCCGCCCGGAATTCTGGGAAGATCAGCAGGACTCTCAGAAAATCCTGACAGAGCGCAAACGGCTGGAATCCGTTCTCGCGACAGACGAAAAGCTCGCCTCCAAACTTGCCGACCTCGAAGCCTACTTTGAACTGGCGGGTGAAGGCGAGAATGTTTCGGGTGAAATCCGTTCTGAACTTGATGCTGTGCGGGCCGAGATCGAGCGGCTTGAAACCACCACGCTCCTTCCCAATGAGAATGACCTGCTGAACGCCATTGTGACCGTTCATCCCGGCGCCGGGGGAACGGAATCGCAGGACTGGGCCGAAATGCTCTTGCGCATGTACCGCCGCTGGGCGGAGCGCCGCGGCTTCAAATTCACCTTGAATGATTATCAGGGGGGAGAGGAAGCGGGGCTCAAGTCGGCGACTTTCACCGTGGCGGGAGAATACGCTTACGGCTTGCTCAGCGCAGAAAGCGGCGTGCACCGGCTGGTCCGCATCTCGCCTTTCGATCAGGCGGCGCGCCGGCACACTTCATTTGCTTCCGTCTATGTCAGCCCGGAAATTGATGACACCATCAATTTCGAAATCAAGCCTGAAGATCTGAGGGTTGATACTTACCGTTCAACCGGAGCTGGCGGCCAACACGTTAACACCACGGATTCAGCCGTCCGCATCACTCACATTCCGACCGGGACGGTGGCGCAGTGCCAGAACGAACGATCGCAGCATCGCAACCGCGAGAAGGCCATGCAGTTCCTGCGCTCGCGGCTTTACGCACTGGAACTCCAGAAGCGGCGCGAGGCGGCGCAGAAGATCGAGGACTCCAAGGGTGAGATTGCCTTTGGCAACCAGATTCGCTCATACGTGCTCCATCCGTACCGGATGGTCAAGGACCATCGCACGAAGTTTGAAATCGGCGACGCCGATCGCGTCTTGGACGGTGACATTGACCCTTTTATCCAAGCCTACCTCATGTCGCGTCGTGCTCTGATGAAGGCCGGGTAGTCTGGATGATGGGAAAGAAGGCAAACGGTATCGCTTTTGGAGGTTTGCTTGCGTCACGAGCATCCGGCAAATGTTTCGCCGCGATCGAGCGGGGATGGCTGCTCACGCTCGAGTTTGGCCAGGCCTTTCGTTATTCCGTTGAGCCTGTTGAAGGTGCTGCTGAACCCGTAAGTTACTCTATTCACTGACTGGGACGGCCGGACTGCCGTGAATTGGTTGACGCCTTCTCACGGCCTGTGATAGCCTTCAAAGTTTGCACTGGGCACGTCATTTCACACCATGAAGAAGGAGGCCCGCGTGGCTGGGCTTGATCATCACTATCTGTTTAGCTCCGAGTCGGTGACGGAAGGACATCCCGACAAAGTTTGTGACCAAATCTCGGATGCCGTGCTTGATGCGGTTCTCGCGGAAGATCCCAACGGGCGTGTGGCGTGCGAGACCATGGCCAAGGACCAGGACGTCTATGTCGTGGGGGAAATCACCACCACCGCCAAACTCGACATTGAACGGCTGGTGCGGGAAGCCGTCCGCTCGATCGGCTATACCGACCCGGAAGGCGGCTTTACTGCGGACCATTGCAAGGTCCACGTCAATTTAAGCCGCCAAAGCCCCGACATTGACATGGGAGTTTCCACCGGCGGGGCGGGTGACCAGGGGTTAATGTTCGGTTACGCTTGTAACGACACGAAAGAGTTGATGCCTCTCCCGATCACGCTGGCTCATAATCTCTGCTTGCGTCTGGCCGAGGTTCGCCGGAACAACATCCTGGATTTCATCCGGCCTGACGGGAAGTCGCAGGTGACGGTGGAGTACGAAGATCTGAAGCCTGTCCGGGTGGATGCTGTTGTGGTTTCCACGCAGCATTCGGCCCAGGTTTCGAATGAGACGCTTCGTGAAGGGATCATCCAGTGCGTGATTAAGCCGGTGATTCCAGCCGCCATGATGGATGAAAAGACGAAGTACCACATCAACCCCACGGGGCGCTTTGTAACGGGTGGTCCTGTGGGAGATTCGGGCCTGACGGGCAGAAAGATCATCGTGGATACGTATGGAGGCTGGGCACGCCACGGCGGGGGAGCTTTTTCAGGCAAAGACCCGACGAAGGTTGATCGCTCAGCGAGCTATATGGCTCGGTACATTGCCAAGAATGTGGTCGCAGCCGGCTTGGCCACGCATGCCGAGGTTCAACTGGCGTATGCCATTGGCGTGGCGGAACCCGTATCGGTGATGATTGACACGTTTGGCACCGGGAAGCTGCCGAATGGGAAGTTGGAGGAACTGGTTCGCAAGCATTTCCAGCTTTCGCCGCGGAAAATCATCGAGTCGCTTGACCTGCTCCACCCGATCTATCAGAAAACGGCAGCGTATGGCCACTTTGGAAGAGTCGGTCCCGAATTCACTTGGGAGCGGACCGACAAGGCGGCAATTTTACGGAAGGAGAGTGGCTTATAATGCCCGCTACCAAGAAGAGCGCGTACGATGTTAAGGATATCGGCTTGGCCGCCAAGGGGAAGGACCACATTGCGTGGGCCGACCAGTGGATGCCTGTTCTGCAACTGATCCGCAAGCGGTTCACCAAGGAGAAGCCGCTCGCGGGGGTAAGAATCGCCGCGTGTCTGCACGTCACGACGGAGACCGCCAACTTGGCGATTACACTCCGCGACGGAGGCGCCGACGTTGTGGTTTGCGCTTCGAATCCCTTGAGCACGCAGGACGACGTGGCCTCGTCGCTGGTGAAGGATTACCAGATTCCTTGTTTTGCCATCAAAGGCGAAGACAACGAGACTTATTATTCCCACATCCTCTCAGCGCTGGAGCACAAACCCCAGATCACCATGGACGACGGAGCGGACCTCGTGACGACGATCCTCACCAAGGGACAGCATTTGGTCGCCGAGATTCTGGGAGGAACCGAGGAAACGACTACCGGCGTGATCCGGTTGCGGAGCATGGCGAAAGAGGGGGTGTTGAAATACCCCATTGTCGCGGTCAATGACGCCGACACCAAGCATCTGTTCGACAACCGTTACGGTACCGGGCAATCCACGATTGACGGCATTATCCGGGCGACCAATCTGCTGTTCGCCGGATTGAAAGTCGTGATAATCGGCTACGGCTGGTGCGGGCGGGGCGTTGCCATGCGGGCGAGAGGCCTGGGAGCGGATGTTATCGTAACAGAAGTGAATCCCACGCGGGCGCTGGAAGCCACCATGGAAGGACTTCGCGTCATGCCGATGGCGGAAGCCGCGAAAGTCGGTGAGGTGTTTGTCACTTTAACCGGGAACAAATCCGTTTTGAGGGCTGAACATTTCGCGGCAATGAAGAGCGGAGCGGTGATTGCCAACTCGGGCCACTTTAATGTGGAGATTGACATCCCAGCCCTCGAAAAGCTTGCAGGGTCCAAACGCCGGGTTCGCGAGTTTGTGGACGAGTACGCCCTGAGCGACGGTCGCAAGCTGTATCTGTTGGGTGAAGGGCGGCTAATCAACCTGGCGGCGGCGGAAGGACACCCTGCCGTTGTCATGGACATGAGTTTTGCCAACCAGGCTCTTTCGGTTGAGCACCTTGTTAAGAACAGCAAGAAACTCGAGCCGAAAGTTTATCCCGTCCCCACGGATATCGACGAGATGGTTGCCCGATTGAAACTCGAGTCGATGGGTATTGGCATTGACAAGCTGACGCCAGAGCAGGAAGCTTACCTGGCTTCCTGGTCGGAAGGAACATAGCAGCCTAAACAGGGAGGCGTTTGCTCGCAAAAGCATGGCCCCCCCATCTGTTTTGAAGGAGCGGGTGGGCGTAGGCTCCCGTTTTCCCGCCCAGGGTGAACTTGAACCTGGTATTGATTCCTCTCAGGATGCAGGATTTGAATACGGAAAAGCTCATTCAAAGTGTCAGAGGAAAAAGTTGTCAATTCCCTCTGGGGTGCAGGATCCTGCGATGAAACAGTCTGGCAAACGCGCACTCGATACAGCGGCGGCCCGGGGGGCGACTTACGCCGATGTCCGTATAATGGACATTCGCCAGCGCTACCTGGCCACCAAGAATGGCGAGACGGCGCAGGTCAGGGAGTCGCAATCGCACGGGCTCGGTGTGCGGGTTGTGGCCGACGGAGCCTGGGGGTTTGCCTCCACGGATGACCTTTCGGGCGGGGGCATTGATGCCACCGCTGCCCGGGCGGTGGAGATTGCGAAGGCCAGCGCCCTTGTCAAAAAGCAGGACGTTGAGTTGGCCCCGGGAAATAAAATCGTGGACCGCTGGGAGGCTTCCTGCCGCATCGACCCTTTTGGGGTTCCTGTTTCGAGCTGCCTGGAGTTGATGCTGAAAGTTGATGCGGAATTGCGAAGGGTGCAAGGTGTGACTCTTGCTGAAGTGGGGATGGACTTCAACCGGATCGACCAGCTCTTCCTCTCGACGCTCGGTTCGGAGATCCGGCAGATTAAAACACAAAGCGGGGCAGGGTTCGTAGCCACCTCGTTCGCGAGGAATGAGATCCAGCGGCGCTCTTATCCGAACTCCTTCGGAGGGCAGTATCAGACGAGAGGCTATGAGTTGATCGAGGAGATGGATTTGCTCGGTCACGCCCCCCAGATTGCCGAGCAGGCGGTTGCATTGCATGCCTGCGATCAGTGTCCGGCGGGCGAGATGGATATTATCCTGGGCGGTTCACAAGTGGGATTGCAGATCCATGAATCGATTGGCCACCCCATCGAACTTGACCGGGTGCTTGGAACGGAAGCCAACTTCGCCGGAATGAGCTTTCTGACCTTGGATAAGCTGGGCATTCTGCAGTATGGCTCGGAAATTGTTAATGTGGTGGCCGATGCCACGCCTGCCCACGGGCCGGGGCTCGGAACCTTTGCCTACGACGACGAGGGTGTGCCGGCCCAGTGCGTTACCATCATTAAGGACGGCAAGTTTGTCGGCTATCTAACCTCCCGTGAAACCGCTGCGGCCATCGGCCAGAGCCGTTCCGGCGCCTCCATGAGGGCGGAAGGATGGAATCGCATTCCGCTCATCCGCATGACCAACGTCAGCCTGCTGCCCGGCAAAGGAAGCCTTGAAGAGCTGATCGCGGACACGGACGACGGAATTTACATGGAAACAAACCGCAGCTGGTCCATCGATGATCGCCGCTACAATTTTCAGTTCGGGACTGAAATCGGATGGGAAATTAAACACGGCAAGAAGACCCGCATGCTGAAGAACCCAAGTTACGGCGGGATCACCACGGAGTTCTGGAACTCCTGTGATGCCATCTGCGGTCCGGAAGAGTGGGTTCTGTGGGGGACGCCCAATTGCGGGAAAGGCCAGCCCATGCAGACCATGGGGACCGGGCACGGAGCCTCTCCGGCGCGCTTCCACAGAATTCAGGTGGGCGTGGCGTATTCAAAGTAAGACCGGACTGGCCGTGAAGGAAGCGCCGTCTGTCCAAATTCTCGAAGCCGGTCTTGGGTGGTTTTCCGACGATGATACTGACCCGTAAACGTGCGAAGGAGATCTTTAACAAGGTTCTCAAATACTCGACTGCCGATGAGACGGAAGCCCACATTAGCTCTACCACGCACTCCTTGACTCGTTTTGCCAACAACTGTATCCACCAAAACGTTGCGGAAGAGGGCACCTCGCTTTCTGTCCGCGCGGTAGCCAATCAGCGGACCGCGCGAGCCACCACCAATAAGCTGGATGAAGATTCCATCCGCCAGGTCTGTGAGGCGGCGCTGGCCCTGGCGCGTCTGGCTCCTCCCAATCCCGATTTGCTGACTATGCCGGGACCCCAGATGTACCGGGCTGTTGATCGCTTTAGCAGCGAAACCGCTGAACTGACCCCGCAGGCGCGCGCTGAAACGGTTCAGCAAGCGGTTCAGCGTGCTGAAGCGGATGGCCTGACGGCCGCGGGAGTGTATTCGAGCGGCGTCTACTTTACGGCGTTGTTCAATTCGCGGGGTCTTGAGGCCCATCACGAGGAATCCGCATCGGAATTTTCCATTACCATGTTGCTGGAGGGAAGCTCGGGTTGGGCCAAGAAGACGTCAACCTCGTGCCTTGACCTGGAGCCGGAAGTGCTGGCTGACCGCGCGGCGCGAAAAGCTCTGGAAAGCCGTGAGCCGAAGGATGTCGCGCCGGGCAAGTATTGCGTGATCCTCGAGCCCGCTGCGGTGCTGGATTTGCTAGGTTTTCTGTTTTTTGATTTCGGCGGCTTGGCGGTCCTCGAAAGCCGAAGCTGCTTGACCGGCCGGCTGGGAGAAAAGCTTTTCGGCGAGAACGTGAGCGTGCGCGACGATGTTTTCCATCCCTTGCAGGCCGGCGCGCCTTTTGATGGTGAAGGCGTGCCTCGGCAGCGCGTGGGCCTGGTGGAAAAGGGCACGGTCAAGAACTTGGTCTATGCCCGGGCCACTGCCCGGAAAGTCGGGAAAGAGCCGACCGGCCACGGTTTCCAGCTTCCCAACGAGTACGGCGAAGCACCCATGAACATCGTCATGGACGGAGGCAGGTCGAGCCTCGAGGAGATGATTCGGTCCACTCCTCGCGGCCTGCTGGTGACCCGCCTCTGGTATATCCGGGAGGTCGATCCCTATCAGAAGATTCTAACGGGAATGACTCGTGACGGCACGTTCTGGATTGAAGACGGCGAGGTCCGGCATGGCGTCAGAAATCTCCGGTTCAACCAAAGCGTTATCGAAATGCTGAAGCAGGTGGAAATGATGGGTCCGCCCCAGCGCACCGCGGGAGAGGAGTCGTTCGAAATGGTCGTTCCCGCCATGAAAGTCGAAGGATTCAATTTCTCCTCCGTAACCAAGTACTGATTTTACGTTGGAAACAGCGCGAGCACCTCACGCTTCCATTTCGAAAACACCTTGCCGGTTGGGTTGCGGGCGGCTCGCCGGCGAAAACCTGGTAGTGGGTCATATTGACGTAGAGGCGGCTTTATGCCGCCACATGGCGAGGTAAACTCGCCGCTACCCCAGCCAAATTGACCCACTGCCGAGAAACTCGCTCGCTTGACATCTTTTGAAGCTCGATGTTAGAAAAACAGTACGAGCTCCGCGGCGCTATCGTCTAGGGGTTAGGACGTCAGATTCTCAATCTGAAAACCCGGGTTCGATTCCCGGTAGCGCTACCAACCAAGAATCAGATCCCCATCAAGGACAGTAGACTTGCGCGAAACGGTCTCGATTGCTCGTTCGTGTTGCGCATTGCCCTGGGGTGGCAGGAAAAGGCAACAAACTGCCGCGCAAACAATTTGAGTGAAATGTTTATAAAGTAGTGTACACGGTTGGCCGACCACGATTGCAACTGCATTGCTTGCGCCCCGCCAAGGCGGGCGCTCTCCTCTCCGCTCCCCACTCAAACACTCCAAGTCCGCAGCAGAATTTGACGTAGTTTTCCAATTTCTACAAGGGCAAATAAACAAGGACACAAACAAGGACAAAGCATTGCGTGTCGAAGCGATCAGCGTTATAGTAGCGCCCGACCGTGTAGCATACAGAAACCAAAATGCAAGAATTGAACTAACACCTTAATTGATGCGATTTTTCCGGAGGCAATCTCATGAGGCGTCCTCGACTGGACCTTTCAGCCCTGCGCGCTTGTCGCTGGCCACGCGTGCAGCGGGCGGGGCTCACCGCCCTTGAGTTTCTGGACTCCCAGTCCCGGTTTTCGCTGACCCGCCGCGAGATGCTGGGCATCGCGGGGACCGCCGCAGCCAGTTTGCCGCTCAAGTTCGGCGGTCCGGAGGGCCGCCTGCAGTTTGTGCCCGGACACAAACGCGTTTCCTTCCGGCTCGACGGCCGGGAAAAGTGGGCAATTGACAGCCGCCAGTTCGCGGGGACGCCGGCGCTTCGAGTGGAACGCAACGACAAGCAGATCCGTGTCTCCCTCACCGGCGCGCGCTATCCAGGCACGGAGTTGCCGGCTGACCTGGTGTGCGAGTTGACACGTGCTCCGATAGGCTGGCGCATGCGCCTCAAGATGGCGCTGGGCGGGTTTGACGCAGTAGCGCCTTTTGAGCGTTGGTTGAGAGGTGAAGCGGGTGCTCGGTCGGTCGTGCACCTTGATCGGAGCCTCCAGGGGGTGGGAGAGTCTTCAAGATTGGCCTTGGCCGGACGCGCCCAAGCTGAGTTCTCGCCGAACTGGACGTTGCGCCTGGCGGGGAAAAGCATCGCCAGGCTCCGTGGTTTTGGAGGGGAAACGGTTTCGGATTCTCTGGTCATCGCTCTGCTTGCTCCGGGCGAGCCCAGCATTGTGAGCAAGCCCCAGGAGCGGCGAACCTTGCTGGCGATGAATCGAGGCGGCCAATCGTGGCCGTTTGAGCCTCTGCTAGGTCCAGGGAATGCTTCAAGCCTCGTCGTTTCCAACCATGCCTTTGACCGCATTCGCATTGAGAGCGGCGAGAGCGCCGACGGCGTCATCCACCGCGCTCTGATTGCGGAATCCCAGAGCGAGAGTTCCGGGATTGCATTCGTTCCCGAGGGTGATTTATGGGCAAGCGACGGCAGGCGATTCCGATTGCCGCTGCGCAACCCGCGCTACGCGGTCGTGGCGGACTCCGAGGGCCAACATGCGGCGCTGGTGGCGGATTACCCGCGCGAGTCTTCCTGGGTTCATGCGGAAGGCTGCAGCTTTGAAATCGGTGGCAGCGGGGGCACGCCCGCTTTTGAAGCTGTCAGCAAGGACGGACAATCGCCGCGGATCCTCTGCGCGCCGTCGTTGAAGCGCATTGCCGCGCCTCTGCCCGGATTTATTGTGGAGCCCCGGGCAGTAAGGGAAGGCACGCAACTGGCCTTCCTGCTCCCTCCATCGACCCCGCAGGAACAAATTTTCCTGCGCAAAATTCAGAAGAAGAAGGAGGAGAAGAAGAAAAAGGTCGCGCCCAATCTCGAACGGGAGAAAAAGAAGATTCGACTCCAAGTTCGGCCAAGCAAGAAGAAGGTGAAAGAGCAAGGTGAACCGCGAAGCTCAGGCGTGTTGGTCCCGACGCACCCTACGGGAAGGGAGCCACTGCCGAAGACTCTTCCGACAGGCCAGAGGACTCCGGTTTACATCCCGCCCGGGGAAATCACGGGGGTGATCGAGATCCATACGGGAAAGAAAAAGGCCTTGCCGCCCGTGGTGATGCCAACGAGGTCGGAGGAGAGTTTCGGCTTTGACTTCATACGCCCTGATGACTTGCTGGCCCTGAGCTTTGAATTTTACAATTTCAGTCTCGCGGCGGGCTCGGGGTCGCCGAGTTTGGTGCGTGTGCAGCCAAACCAGCCGGCTTACGTGGTGGTGCAGTTCTGGCCGCAGCACATTGCCGAGGAAGCTTTTTTTGAAGGCGATACGCCGCAGCCTTTGCCCAAGCAAGCCGAGCCCCCGATTCCGTCGCGGCTGGCCGGACCCAGCCGTCTGGCATTCATTGTGCCCGACAGCATGGCGGAAATCCCTTACACGGTCGAGTCGCTCCTTGACTGGAGCAAGTACGAGCAAAGTGTCACGCCGCTTGCCACGCCGCTGCCCAAGATTGTGCTTTTAGGAATCTCCGCGACCGGGCAGAGCAAGACGGCCGAAGAGCCAAGAGTTGAAGTGATTCAGAAGTCTCCCGAGTATTACCAGCAGGTTGAGCCGTCCCTGATCGAGGCAGCGCCTTCCAAAAAGAGCAAGAAGGAGGAGAAAAAGCGCGAAGCCCTCATGCGGCGCCAAGGGGGTTTCTCGCGGGCGCAGTTTGCGTCAGGACAGTTGATCCAGCTTGCGCGCGTAAGAGAACCGGAGATCTTCCAGACAGCCATCGAAGCTCCTTATCGCATGATCCTTTCGCCCAATTATTATGCGGGCTGGGCGCACTCGACGCTGCCGGTCGAGCGCGGCGGGCACATCGAACTCTGGCACACAAGGCTGGGCGTCAGATCTCGAGACGGAAGCGTTGATGAGCAAAACGACTTTTACCGGACAGTGCGTGCCGTCTGGGCCACGGACTACCAGGAAGGTTGCTTGACCAACCTCCAGGAGTCAACTCCGTTTGCAAGCCCCACCATCAACACGCGGCAGCGTTATGAGATCGTGCGGCTCTCCTCCGATCCGACGATCACAACGATGTCCAACAAGAAATATGTTCCCCAGCCGATCCAGGTGAACCGGCTGATGCTTTCGACCTTGGGCGCGTGGATGAACACCCGGGGCGCCTGGGACGCTCCGGAAGACGTCCGTGAACCGGCTTGCCATAGCGGTAAGTTCTCTTTTAGTGTCGTGGACTGGCGGCACATCGCGGCCATGGGGCGCGACCAGTACGTGCGGATCGTAGAGCGCGGCTACCTTTTCCCTTTCGGCCATCGCGCGGTGAAAATTACGATTACCGAGCGCAAATTCAACCGCACGCCGGTTGGAAAGAGCATGGCGGCCTATCTCCGGCAGCAGGTGTTTGTGGTTGTGCAGGAGCACGAGAAGAATTACCCGGCCGCTGGACAGCCGAATCCCCTGGGACCCCAGATTCCATTTCAGACCGTCCGCATCAACACCTTGAGCACGCCGGCGCTGGACGCCCCTAACTATCTTCTGCCGCAGCAGGGCGCCTTCTGGCCGCGCGTGGGAAATCAAGATTTCCAGTTCAAGATGCTTGGGGTGGATTGGGAAGGCAATACGACGGAGTTTACGGCGCCCCTGATTTTTGTGATGGCCAACCCCGCGCGAGATGCGGGACAGGCGGCGACGGTCATGCATGCCTACAGCACAGACCCGATCGATGCCCGCCGCGTGCGGCCCTTCTTTGGACAGAAGGTGGCCTATGCCAAGAACAAACAGCCGGGCGATACGACGTTTGAAACTGATTCCATGTCGTTCATGGGTGAAGCGCCGGAGGCGGGCCAGAACGTTCCGGAAGGCCAGCCCTATTTCTACCCGGCCATTGCGCAATCGGATGTTCGCATTGCTACGGTCGAGGAACTTACCGGCCGGAACGCGGCAACGAGCATTGAATACGATTCCACATATCTCGCGCAGGGGATTGAGTCCGCAGCCAACAAAGGCCAGGTATTTGCCAGGCTGCTGAACACCGTGCCGCTCATGTTTGGAGGTTCGGGCGGCAGCTCTGACAAGGTTGGCGGTTTGCTGACGCCCAGCATGGAAATCTCCGGACTGTCGCGGCTGCTGGGCCCGGTAGCCGGAGACCTTCCCACCATCACCGGCGGAACTTTTGATCCCAAGCAGTTCTTCCAATCCGCCTTGGATGCCAAACTGCTGGGAAACATTTCCTTGGCGGACGTCATCAACACGGTCAACGATTTTTCCGGGGCGGTCGATAAGGTCCCGAAGTTTGTTTCCACCCGTCTCCCCAACGCGGTCGTGACCAGCTTTACCTGGCAGCCGGAAGTCCTGGACGTGTCCGCTGCGCCGGGCCAGCCCGCGTATTTCAAAGTTACGGGCGACCGCTCGCAGGCCTTGACTGTGAACGCCAAGCTGACGAAGACATTGGACAACAGCCCACCTAGTTATGAGGTCAGCGCGGCGCTGAAGGGCTTCGAGATTCATCTGGTGCCCTCGGTCATTGAGGTTCTCATCCTCAAGTTCAACGAACTTTCCTTTAAATCCGTCAATGGGAAGAAGCCCGACGTCAATGCCGATCTTGCAGGGATCGAGTTCACCGGACCGCTGACGTTTGTCAACGCATTGAAAGATTTGATTCCCACGAATGGATTCAAAGATCCGCCCAGCCTCGATGTGACGGCTCAGGGGATCGAGATGGGGTATTCGCTGGCACTGCCGCCCGTGAGCATCGGCATTTTCAATCTCTCCAATGTGAGTTTGGCCGCGCAATTGAATATTTATTTCACCGGCGATCCCATCACCTTCCAGTTTGACTTCTGCCAGGAACAGCAACCGTTCTTGCTGACCGTCTCACTTTTTGGAGGAGGCGGATATTTCGGGCTCACGCTCACGCCCAGCGGTATCCAGCGGATGGCGGCGGAGTTGGAGTTCGGGGGGAGCTTCTCACTCAATCTTGGCGTGGCCAGCGGCAGCGTTTATGTGATGGCCGGCCTCTCCTATACATACCAGAACGGAAACACGGAGCTAGCCGGATACCTGCGGTGTGGCGGCTCTCTGGAAGTTCTGGCCATCATCACCGTCTCCGTGGAATTCAAAATGAGCCTGACGTATGTCTCCAACGGCAATAAAGTGTGGGGCCGCGCCACGCTGACCGTGGAGGTCAAGGTTCTTTTCTTCAGCAAGAGCGTGGACTTGACGGTGGAGCGCGAGTTCGCGGGCGGCGGCACTGAAAACGCGGCCCTGTTTCTTGATGGCGCACCGTACCCGTTGGGGCCTACACCGGTAGCCTTTACGGATCAAATGGACGCCGCCGATTGGCAAGTTTACTGCGAAGCATTCGCGTGAAGGGGAAATATCCATGGCGCAGAAGCAAACCATTATCTGGACCGCTTTGCCGAACGGCATGGCCAACGGGCAACTGAACCTCTCCGTCTTTGTTTCGCCACGCCTGCAGACGGACCAAGGGCTTCCGCGCCCCACCCTGGCCCAATTCAATGATTTCCTAAGCTGGCCGGCTAAAATCAAGGACATGAAGTTTCAGGTGCAGTTTGAAGGGTTGGCCCCTGTTGATGCAACGCGTCTGGGACCCGATCCGGAGCCGGATTTGTGGGCAGCGCTTTTCAAAGCCACCACCTATGCGGAGCCCTATCAATTCGACGACTATTCCAACCGCCAAGTGCTTTCCCATCCCGTGCTGCACGTGAATACCTTTGTGAAATCACAGTATCAGTCGGTTGCCGCGACCTCGCCGACCCGGTTGCCGTCGCGAGTCAATGTCCTTGAGCAACTCTCTCCCATAACCCTCTATGCTATGCCGCAGACCACCTCCAGCACTTCCCGCCAGGGAATGGTAATGACACGGCGCATTGCGGGAACGGCCGGCACGCAGCAAGCTCATGCCGCCAAGTCAGCTCAGACCGCTCGACCGATGCAACGCCAGGTCGTTATCCCGGAACACTTGACGAACTTTATTCGCACTCTTCATCCCAATCTTCAGCCCAACGCCAACCGCAACTTGCAGATGCTGGTGCGCCAGCCTTTTCCTTTGAAGCCAGCAACGGAGAGCGCTTTCCAAAGCGTGTATCAGGACTTGCAGCAGTACAAGGCCGTTCGGAGCACTCCCCAGCTTCAACCCGAGCGGGATTTCCTGCTGGTGCGGATGTTCAACCCAGCGCTTCCCGAAACGATTGAACCTCTCCAGCCGCCCGACATCGACTTCCACAAGATCGTGTCGAGCCTTGGAAATTACCCGGAGCTTATGAAAGCTCTGGGACTGGTTATCAATCTGCAAGTGCCGTTGCCGGCCGGACTGGGGGCAAGTTCCACGGTGCGCGTCACCCCGCAGTGGCCGCCGGGCTCCCCGCCCGCTTCTTTCAACTCCGACTTTTCCCCTAAGACCGCGTATGTTCTGGATACCACCAAGTCGTGGTTTGCGCCGCGGCCGGAGAAGCCGGATTCGGATATTGCTGGTGGTCTGCTGAATCTGAATGATAGCCAGTCTTACCCGGTGGTGAGTGTTGATGTGGACGGCTCGGCCTTGAAGATGGTCAATCTCGCTGACCGGCTGCAGTCGTCATCGCTCTTGCAGTCGGAGAAGCCCGTGGCGGTGGGCATGCAGCCAATGATGCTGCGGACGACGCCTGCGGGAAATGGCAGCGGCCAGGCACAGGCCGCGGCAGCGCCTTCGGAGCAAGTCGAAACCGGCACGCAAACGCTGCAACCAGAGGCGGTGGTTGGGTTGCCGGCCTTGCGCTCCGCAGGGCTTTCAGTTGCACGGACCGGAAAAGCGGAATGGTTAGTCAACATTTTCGCCCGAGCCACGCTCAACAATCAGGCCGTCCAGAACAATACACCCGATCAAGTAACGCTCTATGCCGAGGACGTCGTGCGCGGCTATCGCGTCGACGTATGGGATTCGCAGACAAAGCTCTGGCATTCCTTGTGCCGGCGCAAAGGTAGTTACAACTTTTTCGAGGCCAATCTGGTGCGGCAGTACGACGACGAAGGGTTCGTGCAATTGGCTACAACACAATCCGCGGTGCAGACTTCATCGGCGCCGGAAACCCCGCCGGATATGTATCTCCACGAGTCGATGTTCAGTTGGAACGGCTGGAGCCTGTGCGCGCCGCGGCCGGGCAAAACGATCAGCCCGGATGGCGTTTCGAAGCGCCTGGATGACCCGCAGGAGGCCCAGCAGCGGGCGGTGAGCGAGTTCAAAATGGTGGCTTCTTTTGTTGCTCCGCCGCGCTCGCTTCCCAAGCTGCGGTTTGGCGAGACATACAGAATTCGGGCGCGCGTTGTGGACCTGGCCGGAAACAGCCTGAGCTACGACGTTCCAGACCCCTCCGATTTTTCCAAGGCCACCGATCCGCATCCCTACAACCGCTTTGAGCCCGTGGTTGCGCCTCTGGCAGTGCTGACAAAGTCGCTTGAGGGACCGAAATCGCCGGGCGAGGCGGTGTACCGGCCGGTAATCCGCAGCAATTTTGACAAAACGGCTGAGGAGTACGCGCCCGCCTTCGGCAGCCTTGTATCCGATTCCCAATACACAGATTTCACCCTGCGCCTGATTGCTCCGCCCAAGACCAGCGAGTTGATGGCGGAACGGCACGGAATGTTCGATCTCACTGCCGGCGCTATGAAGAGCGATCAGGCAACTTACCAGATGATTGCGGACAGGGCGGACGGCGCTTTCCCGCTGGATCCCATGACCCGGCTTCCGGTCCAAAACAAGCTCGAGGTGCCTTACCTGCCGGACCCTCTGTCCCGGGGGACTTCCATGGTGTCGCTGGACATGGAAGGGAACGTCATCGGCACGGTTCCGCCGGTCAACTTCTATCCCCCCGGGGCTGACTGGCCGGTAGCGCAACCCTTTCTGATCAAAGTTGTGGAAGGAAAGGATAAGACTACCTGGGATTGGGATGAGGCGAGCCGCACGTTAACCGTGCAATTGCCGAAGGCCGAAATCGCAAAGTTCGAACTGAGCACCTACCTCGGTGACGGCCAATTGGGCAGCCAGAATCAGTCGCTGCTGGGTGTTTGGAACTGGGTGCAGCAGGCGAACCCGTCGAACCTGATGGAAATTCGCGCCGCGGTCGGGCAGGGAAGGTTTTGGATGGTGACGCCCTCCCGGGAACTGGTCCTGGTGCATGCGGTTCAGCAGCCGCTCATCGCCCCGCTGTTTCATCATCTCGCGCCGAACCGGCACCTGGGAGAGACTTTCAGCTACATCGTGGATGACCAGGCGATGCCGATTGATGGGAAAAGCACCTTGAAAGTGGACATCGCCGCGAACTGGCAGGAGCCCATCGATGATGTCAACGATCCCAACGGGCCGCGGATACAGCCCGGCAATGCCCACGTTCACACCTGGGACATCAACCGGGAGGATACTGAGATTACGCAGCCGTTGCAGCTCTACGTGACGGGGAGCATCGCCAGCCAGGAGCAAACGGGGCAAAAATCTGCGACTTCCTCGGAGAAAAGCCAGACAGTACAGATGATGCCGATGACCGAGCAGTTCCACGTGCAGGGGCAGGGTCAAAAGCAAACGCAGTCGGGAACGGAAACCATGACGCGCGGGGAATACAAACTGCAAGCTGGCACGAAAATTCCGAGCGATGTCAGGCTCTACCGTCCCCCTCAGTCTCAGACCGGCCTCGAAAAGTTCGGCTATTCCTGGCGGCATGATTTCGGCGATACCAAATACCGCAAGGTGAACTATCAGGCGGTGGCAACCACCCGGTTCAAAGAATACTTCCCGATCACGGATCCCGAGCAGTTGACCCGGAAGAGCCCGGCGGTTGCTGTGGATGTTCCCAACGCCGCTCGGCCGGCCCAGCCGAATGTCCTTTACGTGCTCCCCACCTTTGGGTGGGACCGGCAGGAAGACGTCCGTTTTGATCCGCACAAAGTCCCGAAGACTGCGCACGCGGCCTTTTCCGGGCTCAAGGGAGTGGGCACGGTCAGCAAACGCCTGGGCGGAGGCTTGCGCATTTATCTGGACCGTCCGTGGTACTCCTCGGGCGACGGCGAGTTGCTGGGCGTGGTGGTCTGGCCCAGCGTAGGGATGGTCGAGGCTCCGGGCGCCAGATTCAATTCGCCGCGCTCGCTCGCAAACCCCAAGCAGGAACGCCAACGGTCCAACATCGACGTGAGGCCTATGGCCCGGTTCGCACAAGGAACAAACGCCGAGCTGCCGGAGGCGCTCAAGCCCCTCATCACGCAGTGGGGCATGGACCCCATCTGGGCGTCGAATCCTTTGCCCGCGGATCTGCCCAAATTCGAGCACTTCAAAAATCCTTCCCGAACCGCAGCAGGGCTGACCCTCGAAGAACTGGAAGGAATGCAGGACCCCTCCGCCTCGTACTACAACGTCGGGGTGGCGGCTTACAAACCGGAGTACGACACGGACCGGCGGCTTTGGTACTGCGACATCGAAATTGACGCAGGTGATGTTTATTTCCCGTTCGTTCGGCTTGCCCTGGTGCGCTATCAGCCGATCTCGGTTGGGAACGCGCATCTGTCCCGCGTGGTGCTTGCTGACTTGGCCCAGTTGACGTCCGACCGCACGGCTACGATCGTTTACAATCCCAAAAATCCCAAGAAGATCGACCTGATCGTGGCGGGGTTGAGCTACTCGGCTTCGAGCGCAGGCAGGGGACCCAGCCTGGTCGAGGCCACGCTGGAAACGAACCCTGCCGGCGCTGACGCCGAGCTGGGATGGATGCCGGTGCCGAACGGCACCGTGGTTCTGGAAGCCAAGCCCTTCGGCCTCCAATCCATCTGGCGATACCAGCTCCATCTGGGCAAGCTCAAGGTTCCCAAATTGCAGGCGCTGCGGCTGGTGATTAAAGAATTTGAAATCCTGCAGGCCGACTACCAGCCCGGACAGGGAAAGATTATGATGGCCACCGGTCGACCCATCACCGGACGCCGCCTGATCTATGCCGAGATTCTGAAAGTGCCCCCCATTTCCTGAGCGAGGGAAAACCAAACTCCCCGGGCCCCGCGCATGCGGGAGCCGCTTGTGTCGCGGTGTTTGCCAAATGCGAGGAATAAATGTTCGAGAAGGCCCTTGCTGTGCCAATTAACATCGGTTGGCGAAGGGCCGCCCGGCGCATCGGTCACAACCTGTCCGGAGGTATTCCTAAACTCGAACCGATCCCAAATGACTTCTAGTCCCGGGGCGCTGCTTTACGGTGAAAATTCCGATGGCTCCGAACTGAGGAACATTGGATAGAATATTGTCCATCGTTATATAGTCGAAGAGTCGTACAGGGGGAATGTGGGTTCTGGCTGGGCAATCTTTGTCACAGGCCGACTGCTATGGCGGGCCGGTTAGTTCAAAGGAGGACCATGAAAGCTCTCGTTTACCACGGAAGAAATGACGTACGGTTTGAGGATTTTCCGGAAGCCGGCGTATTAGGCGCTGAGGAAGTCCGCCTGAAGGTCAAGAGGGCGGGGATCTGCCACACGGACTTTAACGAATACGCGCATGGCCCTCTGTATGTTGCCGCGTCGCCTCACCCTCGGACCGGGCGTTCCGTCCCCTTAGTCCTTGGGCACGAATTCTCCGGTGAAGTGGTGGAAGTCGGCGCTGCGGTGCGCCGCGTCCGAGTGGGGGACCGGGTTGCGGTGAACGCGGTCGATTCATGCCGGAACTGTTTTTACTGCCGCCGCGGGCAAGATGCGCTTTGTCCCTCGGCGGCCTACATCGGCTTTGCGCGTGACGGGGGCTTTGCCCAATCGGCCGTGGTGCCGGAGGCCTGCTGCCATCGCTTGGGCGATGACGTTTCATTCGAGGCCGGGGCGCTGGTGGAACCGCTCTCGGTAGCCGTGCATGCCGTAAGGCAGGCCGGGGTGGGAATCGGATGCCGGGCGGCCATTGTGGGCGGGGGGACGGTAGGGCTCTGCACTTTGCAGGCGCTTCGCGTCGCCGGCGCTCGGGAGGTTTTTGTGGTGGAGAAATCGGAGGCGAAGCGGCGCTTTTCAGAAGCCTTGGGTGTTTCCGCTTTCATCAATTCCGATCAAAGCGACCCGGTGACGGCGATCAGGGAATTGACCGACGGGTTGGGCGCAGATGTAGCTTTCGAATGTGTCGGAGCCGCTGGCGCGATGGCCACGGCGGCGACCGTGACGCGAGGCGCCGGCACCACCTGCATTGTCGGAATCTTTCCCGGCCCTTTTGAGTTTGACTTCAACACCTTTGTCAGCAGGGAAAAGAGCATCGTCACGTCGCTCGGCTATGGTGACGAATTTCCAACCGTGATT
>DATKQU010000148.1:0-8027 GCA_035532595.1 Terriglobia bacterium
CTGGAATGTTCTGCACGCCACGGAAATCCTCAAGAATACCTGCCGCGTGGTGGCCAAGCGATGCATCGCGGGCATCCGGGCCAATCGCGAGGTTTGCGAGCGCTACGCGTACCTGTCGCCTTCGATTGCCACCGCACTGAATCCTGTCATCGGGTATTCTCGGGCTGCGGAGATCGTCAAGAAGGCGCTGGCGGCCGGCAAAACGATTCCTGAAGTATGTCTTGAGGAAAAGGTTCTTAGCGAGCAAGACCTAAAGAAGATCCTCGATCCGCACCGCATGACGCAGCCCGGCCTTCCGCCGCGCCGGAAGAAGTGAGGCTGGGGCGGCTTTCCGGTGTCGCCGCGGGGTTGATCTTCTACTTGGGAGCAGTGCACCATCGCAGATCGCCAAAAACTCAACCGGCCTCACACCAAGCGTCTGCTGGTATGGTAAACTGAACCGATATTTAGGGCCGAAGTAGAGATCGTATACCCTGGGATCGGGAACCCTTAAAGCATCGGCTAGGAGGCCGCCATGGCGTGCGACACGAGGCAATTCCAACTTTCCAAAAGCCAAGTCCAGCACATGGAAGAAGAGGGCTATCTGATTATCGAGCGCCTCTTTGACGACGCGGAATTGCAGCCGGTCATCGATGAGATCAGCGCTGACCTCGACCGGCGCTGCCGGGAGGCTGTCGCCGTCGGCAAACTCTCGCGCGCCTACGAGGAATACGATTTTGAGCACCGCCTGACCCACGTGAACGCCGAGAACCAGGACATCTCCAAATCCATGTGGGACATGAAGGTGGTCTTGCCAAGTTTCTTTGGCCTGATGACGAACCCCAAGCTGTTGGACGTGGCCGAGCAGTTTTGCGGCCCGGAGCTGATCGCCTCCAGCGTCTATCGCCTGCGGCCCAAGGTCCCCAGCCACGCCTGGAGCCCCGTGCCCTGGCATCAGGACTCCGCCTACTTCGAGGCGTACTGTGACTTGGGACTTATCCTGACCGTCTGGCTGCCGCTGGTCGACGCCACAGAGGAGCGCGGATGCCTGTGGGTGATGCCGCGTGTCCATCAGGGAGGACTCTTCTTCCACCATCCCGACGCGATGGGACATTACCTGATCATTCCCGACGACGAGTTCGGCAGCCGCCAGCCCGTTCCCGCCCCCGTACCGAAGGGCGGCGTCCTCCTCCTCACCAATCGCACTCCACACGCCAGCTTTGAAAACAAAACCGATGTGGTGCGCTGGAGCATGGACCTGCGCTACCAGGCCGCCGCGCTGCCCACCAACGCCAAGATCACGCGCTTGCCTGGCGAAGCCAAAAACGTGGGGACGGTTGGGGTACCTCTGGCATGCAATCCCCCTGAACCCGACTTCCTCGTCCGCAGCAGGATTCGGCCTCACGAGGTTATGAAGACCGCAGAGGAATTCATCGCCTTGCGGAAGAACCATGCTTATCAGGCATCAACCGATCGATGGGGGTACTCCGTCGCCAAGCGCAAGGACCCTCTGGGGAATCCCTACAAGGTCTCCGACTCGACGAAAAACTAACCGGGTTCGGATGCGGCTCTTCCCTCCCCTGGCTTCTTTGTTCCTTTGGACCACGGTCAGGGCGCAAAAGCTAACTTCCAGATTTCTGGAGACTGTCATTCCGAGCGAAGCGAGGAATCTGTTTTTCGCTCAGGGCAAGCTCCGCGAAGAATCTAAAACCCTCCGTTTCTGCACAAAAAACACAAGCTTCGTTCCGCCCAGCATGACAATATCGAGTTTTTCAGCAATCTGATATCCCGGCCGGATTCACACTGTCCTCTCGACCAATTGGGCCGACCGGTTGACAGCCGCGGCATATTTTGGTTAATCTAGTAATTGTTCTATGGGTAAAGAATTTCACCTCGGCGCTGGAATCTGTTGTTGTACAGTTGCGCCGGCGTGTGGAGGATGACCTAAGGGCACCATTTAATCTTAGCCATAATCCAAAGCCACCGTCGGAAACAGAGTCTGACGGTGGTTTTTTATTTTGGAGCAAAGCGCAATGAAAATCTCGAACGCACTATGGAAGGAACATCTGGCCGGAAAGCTGCCGGAGAGCCTGGGGCGTGAAATCGATATCTTTGAGACCGAAGTCGCCCTGAAAAAGCAAGGCAAGCTTGACGACCGTCTGTTCGCCGAGACCCGCCTGCGGCGTGGAGCTTACGGCCAGCGATATGACAACGGGCAACGGCACGACGGCAAGAAAGTTCAGGAACTGGCCTATCCCAACCGCGAGCTGCTCAAGGGACCGAACACGCTGTGGGATGCTCCGGGGATGCAGCGCATCAAGATTCCCGGGGGCGGGCTCGATGCCGTGCAACTTGAGACTCTAGCCGACTTGGCCGAGGAGTATTCCGACGGCATCGCGCATATCACCACGCGGCAGGACGTTCAGCTCCACTATGTTCACATTGACGATACGCCCACGTTGATGCGCCGCCTGGCGGCCGCCGGAATCACCACCCGCGAAGCCTGCGGGAACTCCGTCCGCAACGTCACGGCCTGCCCTTATGCCGGCGTCTGCCCGGATGAGGTTTTTGACGTCACGCCTTACTCGCGCGCCTTGTCCAAGTTCCTGCTGGGCCATCCGGATTGCCAGAACTTTGGCAGAAAGTTTAAGCCCGCCTTCAGCGGCTGCTCCCAACACGCCTGCGCCCTCGCCAACATGCACGACCTGGGCCTGGTCGCCGTCCAACGGGCCGAGAACGGAGAAGTAAAACGCGGCTTTGCCATGTACGTCGGAGGCGGGCTCGGCGCCGTCGCCTACCAGGCAAAGCTCTTTGACTCCTTCGTACCCGCGGAAGAGCTGTTCCCTCTGGCGCAGGCCATCGCCCGGGTCTTTGCAAGGCTGGGAGAGAAGAAGAACCGCAACCGGGCGCGCATCAAGTTTCTGATTCAGGACTTGGGAATCGAGAAATTCAAGGAGCTGGTTCTGGAAGAGCGCAAAAGTCTTCCTCACGACCCGCGCTGGACGGAATACCTGGAAAGCGCGGAGGCGTTCCGCGAGGAGCCGCTGAAGCCGGCCGGGAAACTTCCGGCGGGAGGTTCCGAGGCTTTCCAACGCTGGCTCCAGACCAACGTGCGCCCGCAGCGGCAGGAAGGGTACGTGGTGGCCACGGTCACCCTTCCCATTGGCGACATCACCTCTTACCAACTACGAGTTTTGGCGGACAGCGTTCGGCGTTTTACTAAAGAAACCATCCGGACCACGGTCGAGCAAAACTTTGTGATCCGCTGGGTCAGCCAGAGCGATCTGCCGGAGTTGTACGAGGCGCTCGAGGCCGTCGGCCTGGGCGCGCCCGGCGCGGGAGGCCTCGTGGACATTGTCGCCTGCCCGGGAACCGACACCTGCAAGCTGGGAATCTCCTCCTCGCGTGGTTTGGCGGCGGAGTTGCGAAAGCGGCTGGCCGAAAAGAGCTTCCAAATGGACGAGGCCGTCCAAAATCTGCACCTCAAGATCAGCGGCTGCTTTAATAGCTGCGGCCAGCATCATGTGGCGGATCTGGGATTCTACGGGGTCAGCCGCAAGATGTCCGGGTATGCGGTGCCGCATTTCCAGGTTGTCCTGGGCGGCGAATGGGAGCACAACGCGGGTTCCTATGGCCTCCCGGTTCTGGCGATACCCTCCAAGAACATTCCTGAGGTCGTCACTCGCCTGACGGACCGCTACGTCATGGACCGGAAGAAGGGAGAAAGTTTCAAGGACTTCGTCAAGAGGGTTGGCAAGGTCGAGTTGAAGAAACTCCTCGAAGACTTGACCCAGCCGCCGGCCGTTCAAGCGGATCGCTCCTTCTTCAGGGACTGGGGAGATCCGCGGGAATACAGCATGGGCGATCACGGAGTGGGTGAGTGCGCAGGAGAGGTCATCTCTTCCCTCGACTTCGATCTCGCCGCGGCCGAGAGGCAACTTTTCGAAGCGCAAGTAGCCTGGGAAAATGGTGAAGCGGAGCAGGCAGGAAAGACCGCGTATCAAGCCATGCTTCGCGCGGCCCAGGCGCTGGTCAAGGTCGAATATTTGGACGTTCGTGACGATCCGGACCAGATCATCGCGGAATTCCGAAAGCGGCTCTACGACACACAGAAGTTCTTTGACCCGTTCGTCGGAGGGAAATTCGCCCACTACCTTTTTGCCGCGCACCAGAAGGCCGGCATACCTTTCACCACGGAGTCAGCTCGCATGCTGATGGATGAGGCCCAGCTCTTTATCGATGCTTCGCATAGTTGCTCCAACCGAATGGAAACTCCGGTGAGCATTTAAAGCAAGGGATCGCAACCCATGGAACTTCAGCACATCAACGTAAAACTCCTGCTCGGCAAGCCCGAGGAAGTTGACCTCGAGCCGCTCATCCCGATTTTTCATAGCTGGATTCAGGATCGGATCAGAGAAGAACTGCTGCTCGACGTGGCCGATTACCGGCATGTTTACGCGGGCCCGGGGATCATCCTGATCGGGTACGAGGGCAACTATAGCGTGGACAATGAGGACAACCGGCTGGGGGTTCGCTACAACCGTAAAGCTGCGCTCGAAGGCACGAACCAGGACCGCTTGAACCAGGCCGCGCGCGCCGCCCTCACCGCCTGCGAGCGCCTCGAAGCCGACCCTCGTCTCCAGGGAAAGCTTCGCTTTAACGGCCAGGAGATCGAAATTTCCATCAATGACCGCCTGCTGGCCCCCAATAGCGCCCCCACCCGCGAAGCCATCAAGACCGATTTGGAGCCCTTCGTCCAAAAACTTCTGGGGGGCAGCGACTATTCCCTCTCCTTCGATGACAACCCTCGCAACCTGTTTCGAGCTTGCGTGAAAGCCTTGCAAACCTTTTCGGCAGAAACCTTGTCCAAGAATCTGACTTCCGGCTGAAGAGTGGAAAGGTCAGAAAGCGCGGTCACGCTGCGTCCGTCCCGCCGGCGCGCCGGATGGGTTCCAAATGAAATGTTCCTTTTGCTTCCCTCGCAGAGCTTCCCAGATGTCGCATCCGGCACAGACGGCCTTCATCGCCCGGCTCATTTTCCAGACGCGGAAATAGGGCACCTGCTGCGCCCCGTAATTCCGGAAGTGGCGCTCCACGGGCTCGATCATGGAACCTTCAAAGTCAAAGGACTTACCCTGCTCGGAGGCCAACTGGATAGCCCGCCAAAATAACAGGCTGCCCGCGCCGCTGCTTCTCCAGTCAGGATCGCTTCCGGCCAGAATGCTGTAGACACACCGGTCGTCCCAGACGAGGTACAGGGCGGCATGCGTGTTGCCCCGCGCATCCTCCGCAAAGAAGATTCGGCGGGAATCGTTCTGCTCGCAGGCGGCGTCAATTCTGCCCACCATTTCCGAGCTGTGGGCCGGGAGCAGGCCTTGCCGCGCAAAAGTCTTCTTATTCATCTCAAAAAGGCGCTCAATGCCCAGGTCGTCTCTGACCTCCACAAACTGTTCAGCTTTCCGAATCTGTTCTCGCGTGGTGCGATGGAACCCTGCCTGGACCGCGCCAAGGTCTGTCAAGTCTTCAAGCCGGAAGGTGTAACGGGTGGTCTGCTGAAATCCCGCCCAATAGAACGGCAGCCAATTGGTGATCTCAGGGAGGAAATGGTGACAAAAGACGTCGAACCTGGGCAATTGAGCGATCAGTGCGTTGAGGAGATCTTTCTGTTGCGCCAGCCGGTGCGCATACGTCCCCTCCGACAAATACAGCCAAGGGCCCAGCCTGGGGGTCAGCGGGGGCATCGTGAGAGCAGTCAGGCCAAAGACCTTCTTGGTGACGTAGGGCATCCTCGCCCTGGTTATGCCACCCCGGTTGACGGTTACCTCTCCCCATTTACCGGGCGCGACAGCCTCCAACCACCAAGCTTGGTGAAAAATGCAGCGCGCCTCCCTGTCTGGGCTAGCAGTTCTCGGGGCCCTTGCAGCTATCGCTGTTGCCATCGGTCACTCGCACGGAGCAATGAGAGTATGAGCAGTACAAGATCAAGCCGAACGCCTGCACTCCACGCATAGCCGCTTTGCGTATGGGTATCGGCAATTCCAGGGCCAAACAGGAACGCATTTGCGCAGTTGACTAAACATTAAACAAATCAAATAGAAGCGGGCAGGATGGACTTCGCCGCCTGAAGGTAAGTATCAAACAAAGCTGGGACTTGATGCAGGGTTCTTCGCGGCTAAGCGCAAATATTTTCCGATTGTATTTATTGTTTGGTTAATGTCAGGCCACGCGCCGGCAGCACCTGGCGATGTGTTATTGCGCCTGCGGCTACTCCAGGCACAACGTTCTGCGTCAGCCAACAAATAAAGTCCTTTCATCTTTCGTCATCGTGTCATAAGTTGGTAATTTCGATGCGAGTGGCGGCGCGCCGGCATCGCTTCCAACCGTTGCCGCCACAGCGCGCGGAATCCTTCAGGGTTTCCTTCTATGCAGTGCAAGGCGGGGCGTCCACGCGAAATCCAAGACGGCCTGGAGGTGAAATGAACCGGAGAAACTTTATCAAGAAAACGAGTTATGGCCTGGGAGCCGCAGGGATGTTGGGCCGCTTCGGACGAACTACTTCCCTGCCCGAGGCTGCCGATCCAAAGCCATCATCACTTCCCAACTTCGTGTTCTTGATTTCCGATGACCAAAGTTATCCGGACGCCGGCTGCTACGGAAACAAGTTTCTCCACACACCGAATATCGACCGTCTGGCGCGCGAGGGTCTGCGCTTTGACCGCGGCTTTGCACCTGCGCCTTCTTGCAGCCCAAGCCGCTCCGCTATTTTGACCGGAGAGTCCCCGCATGAGACCGGAACTTCCCGGTTCCACTCCCCCATGCCGGCGGGGCAGAAAACAATCCTGGAGTACCTCAAGGGCCGCGGCTATTACACCGGCGCCTTTAAGAAAGTCCATCAAGGCCTCGAGTTCTGGAAACGCTGGGACTTCCAGGGGCACCACCAGCCCATCAATACGTTTTTCGATGCGCGGCCCAAGGAGCGCCCCTTTTTTTTGCACATCGGCTACCACGATCCGCATCGTCCCTACCTGCCGGGTGAACGTTTTCCGGAACACAATACGCGCTCGGAAGTGGAGGTCCCCAGTTTTCTGCCGGATAGTCCGGGCGTCCGAAAAGACCTGGCCCACTATTACGACGCGATTGAGCGGTTGGACGTTCGAGTGGGGAAACTATTGGAACTTCTTGACCAGCACGGTCTCGCCGAAAATACCCTGCTGATCTTCACCGGCGATCAGGGCATGCCCTTCCCCGGGGCCAAAGGAACGCTTTACGATCCGGGGCTGCAGGTTCCCTTAATTGCCCGCTGGCGGGGAAGAATCAAACCCGGCCGCGTATCTTCCGACCTCGTCTCTCTGGTCGATTTGGCCCCGACGTGGCTGGACGCAGCGGGAGTTCCCGTTCCGAAGGACATGGACGGCGCCAGCTTTCTGGGGCTTTTGACCGAGGGAGAATACCGCCCCCGCGAAGCAATATACGCCGAGCGAAACTACCACAGCCATCTGGATTTGATCCGGTGCGTGCGAACCGCGCGTTACAAACTGATCCACAACTTCCTTCCCGAAATTCCTTACCGGACTCTAAGCGACATCGCCCGTTCTCCAAGCTGGCGCTCCATCGAACACCTCCATCACGAAGGAAAGCTCAGTCCCGAATTGACCCAGCGATATTTTGCCGAGCCGCGCCCGGAAGTGGAGTTCTACGACCTGGAGAAGGATCCGGGAGAAACGAAAAACCTTGCCGACGATCCGGCTTATGCGGATACCGTCCACAAGCTGCAAGCGAAGCTCAGCCGCTGGATGGTCCAGACGCATGACTTTTTGCCCCCGCCGATCGAACCCGTTCCACTGGATCTCCTGACGGAGTAAGGCAGTTCTTAAAGAGGCTGCATGTGATGAGAGGCGGCCGGGACGCCGCGCCGGGCCTCTCAACACTGCCCGCTGGGAATTCGGTTTTCCGGCAAAAAAATAACGGCACAAAGCGCAAGTTGAAGTTATGATGGATTTCCGCTGCGGTTTCATGGCAGGCCGGAGCGCATCAAGCTGCAAGACATC
>DATKQU010000149.1:0-7983 GCA_035532595.1 Terriglobia bacterium
ATCCGTATCTTTGGAATTGCGCACCGCCATGCGCTGGCCGGATTCGGTGAGCTTCAGGCCGTCGCGCACGCTGCCTCTGGCCACGTTCAGCCCGTATACGCTGAGGCCGTTTACATATCCCATGTTGGGATTGATGATCACATTGGCCCAGCGGTCGGCGTGGTTGACAACTCCTGTTTTCAGGCTGGCCTGCGCCCCGCCCAGGATGATGTTCTGGGTGGCGCGCGGCCCGATCTCAAACCCGGTGCTCACGGCCTCCACGTAAGGCTGCAGCAGCGTGTTGGCGCCGCTGTTGATCACATAGGCGGTTTCCGCCGCGCCCCTGGGCTGGACTTCAACGTCCGGCTTGATAAAGACGTTTGCGCCCGCGGAAACGTCCGCCAGGATGCCGGCCTTGCGCCCCATATCCAGAAACAGATTGATGAAAGTGTTTGAGGTGGCGTGCGCTCCCAGATGCACGCCGGTGTAATAGTCGTAAACGGAGAAGTTCTCGATCTCGTTGTAATAGGCCCCGGAGCGCTTTGGCACTCCTTCCACCGCCAGCCCGGTTTCCACTTTGCGCACGTGGACGTTGCGGATCAGCCCGGCCACCTCATTCTGCCAATCGATTCCCACCGAACCCGCGTTTTCAGGCGACGTGTCATCAAGCGTCAGGTTCTCCACGCGCTGATTGCCAGCGCCCGTGGATGGCCCTTCGATCAGGGCTCCGGAGCGGAGATTCGCCACCAGGTGCGTGGTGATTCGCGATAGCCCCTTGAGCGACGATCCGCCGCCCGCAAGCCTGAACGCCGGCAGCACCCGGGATTTGTATTCGCCCGCTCCCAGCAGCACCGTGACGTTGGCCGGAATGGTTACGGTCGCGGCAATCGTCCGGCTGGCCGCGTCATTCCTCGCGTCGCAGATTCCTCCCGTTGCCGGAAGGCTGGCGATGCAGGCCGCAATCCGCGCGTCCAGCGTCAAACCCGCAAAATCCCCCGTCGCCCTCACGCTCGCCCGCCCCGCCGCCCCGCCTTGCAAACCCGCAGCCCCAACCGCCTGGCTTCCTATCAGCAAACCCAGTAGAAGATATAGAAGCGGAATATTCCTATGCGCAACCATTGGATACACCCTGCCGGCTTGCCGTTAAATACAATTCCTCTCCCACATAAGGGCGCGCCATTCGCAGCAGTTCCTCAAATCCCTGGAACGCCCAACTGGCGCCTGTGGACATCAGGCCGCCGGGATTGCCGTTTGCGTGTCCAAGCCGCTTGATGGCGTTGCTGCGCCTCCAAGTCCCACGGGCGTTTCGCCCCGTGGTGCGCAGAACCTCAACCGAGAATCCCGCCGCCTTGACGGTGGCGGCCAGCGTCTCGGGCGAGTACAGAATAAAATGCCTTGGCTGTTCAAGCGGCAGCCAGCAGCCGCCAAATTTCTTGTGCGCCCAACTCCGGGTGTTGGGAGTCAGCAGCACCAGCTTGCCGCCCGGCTTCAGGATTCGGTGGCATTCCTTCAATACTGAGATCGGGTCGGGAAGATGCTCGATGACGTGGTTCATGGTCAGCACGTCGGCAAAGCCGCTCGCGAGATGCGTCTCCTCAAGCTCGCCGACCACGATTTTCACCTGATAAGCGTCCATGGCGGCTTGCGCTGCGTTGGGGTCGGGCTCCACTCCCATCACGTCCCAGCCGAGTTCGCGCATGGTCGCGAGAAACTCGCCGCTGCCCGGGCCTACATCCACCAGCCGGCCTTGCGGAGGTCCGGTTAGCCCTGAGATCTTCATCGTTACGATTTCCTTCAGTGGCGGAGCCAGACGGATTCCCATCGCCGCGAGTCGCGCGCCCAGGGGCAGGGATTTGCCGCCGCCGAGCGTGGCCAGCACGGCTTGCTTCAGGTGCTTCCTGAAGCCGTAGAGCGCGTCCTTTTTGCCGTTGGCGCTCCAGGGAGAGAAGACCTTGTGCACATCCTCCGGGATGGGCCGCGGGTTCAGCCACATCAGCCCGCAGCTAGGACATTTGAGGAATTGCCACGTTCCCGGCCGCCCGTAAAGCCGGTCGCGCAGACCGTCGTGATAAACCTTCCCCGGCTGATTGCAGAGGTAACAGGAAGGCACCTCAAAAACCCGAATGCCTTCGTTTGTTCTCTCGTTCAGGGAAGTTTGCATGGGATTTTACTCATAAAGAAGATCGAGAGTGCGGGCTTCCGGGTCGCCTGAATGCAACCGGGGGCGCGACATGGTTACGCTGGAACACTAGCTCACCGTGTTTCGAACGTGCTTTGCTCGTTGGATTGCACGGGAACCTGGCACGTGGCGATAAGTCCTTCTCCCCAGAAAGAGGACCGTCGATAGAGCGCCTCGGCTATTACCGATTTCGTTTTTCGTTTGAAGAACGTTGAAAGCCCTCCCCTTGCGGGGGAACTTCCTGATGCCTTTGTTCCGTTCCCGTTGACGCGCTTCACAAATGAGCCGGGTTCAAAGGTGTATGAATAGACAGCCGTGACGCTGAAGCCGCTTTTTCTCAGGAGGGTTGTCAGCGTGCGGTAGGAAAACCAGTAGTTGTGATCGGGATGTACAACCTCAAGTCCGCGAACCAGATTGATAAAGTTGTTGATGCAGAACGCGTTTGGGACCGTGGCGATAAATTCCGTCCTGCCGGGAACCATGATTCGATTTACGGCTTTGAGGAATTTTCCGGGGTTTTCCAGGTGCTCGATCACCTCAGTCGCTAGAATGACGTCGAACTGCTGGCTCGACAGGGTGCGGACACCTCCTTCCTCGCAAATGTCAGCACATATGAGATTGTCGAATCCTTTGGCGCGCAGAAACGCAATTCCCTCTTTATCCACATCTGCGCCCCAGAGTTCTGTAGCGACTGAAGCGAGTTGCTGGTGCATCAATTCTCCGCGCGCAAAGCGCTCTTCGAGGAGCCCCGCGTCCACGCAACCGAGATGTAAGACGCGCTTATCGTGGCACCTTTCGAGGACGACGCTTCGCCGTCCATGCACGACCTCCACTTTGGGCAACTTAAATCGTGTGTCCAATCGAACTCCTTTTAGTTTGACCCGCTTTGGGCCCGGCGGGCGAGACCGATGGCAGCGCCCGAGGCGGGGTTGATGTCGCTAGGTCCGTTTGCTTTGGAGTCAATGTATTGCAAAAGTTTCGAGGTGCTGTTTTCCCAATTGAGTTCTTGCATCCGGCGGCGTCCCGCTTCGGCAAGCTTCACGCGAAGGTCCGAGTTCTCTAACAGGAGCGACAGGTTCTTCGCCAGACCCTCCGGGGACTTTGGCGGGCTGAAGAGCGCAGTTAGACCGTGAGTCGCGTACTCCGCTGTGCCCCCACAGTCGGTGGTGACAAGGGCGCATCCGCAGGCCATGGCCTCAGCAGGAGGGAGTGGGGACGCTTCTTTTATGCTTGGGCAGAGGTAAATACTGCTCCCGTTGTAGATATTATGAACGAGATCACGGGGAGCCGGGTTCTGAAAGTACTTGATCCATCCGGGCAGGCTTCTGGGTCTCTTGGGAATGCCGAACAGTGCGACTTGCAAGTCCGGATGTTCCCGCTTGGCAATTGCGAGGGCGCAAAGACCGTCCGCGGATCCCTTGCATTCGACCATTGAGTAGAGCATTGCTACCCTTTTTGGCCTTTTGGATATTGGGATAATGACGTGGAACTTCGAATGGTTAACGGCGTTCCGGATGTAGGCATGCTCCGTGCAACCCAACTCGACCATTTTGTCGCACAGCCATTTTGAGATAACAACCTTATTGACTAAGGAACGCCAAGCTGCGTGTGTCTGCTCGTCGAGGTGGCTCCAATAGTCATAGGACTGGACCATGTGGAACTTAGTTCCTTTCCTCTCGGGATACCGGCAGACGTATTGGACGGTGTCCCAAGCGGTGGCAAAAACGGCATCGGAGTCTGGAATTGAATCAGCGACAGGCTCTGCCACGTAGAGCATCCGTACACGCTTATCGACATCTTGCCAGCGAAGGCTGGGCACAAATAATCTGTTGCGAACTTCAGCCGCCCGTCGCCGTATACCGCAATATATGCCCCGATGCGCCCAAATGCCTTGCTCATCCTTTACCCGGCGCGGATGGACGACGGTGACCTGGTGCCCTCGCGCGACAAGCCGGTTGGCGTATTCGTAAACGACCCGGTAAGCTCCCACGGGCCGCCAAGGATAACCGGGAAGAATAAACGTGATTTTCACTTACTGAGTCCTCTTCCCAAAAATCACATGTAATCTTTTTTGCCGTTCGCCCAAGTTACCACCTCGCTGCGTAAATGAGGACATCCTGGGACTGCGAGCCCGTGTAGCCTGGCCGCCAACGGCAATCCAGGTGGTATTCGAATCCCGCACGTTCAAGAATGGAAAGGAACTCGCTGAGCTGCGCACTGTTGTCAGCAATTCGGTGGTGGTACTCTACAAAAATCGCGTCCACTTGGGAGAGTTTTCCGCTCGCCGACAGGTCGCACAGCACACGCTGCTCGGCTCCCTCAACGTCCAGCTTGAGCAGGTCAACGCGTTCATCGCCGATGAACGATGAAAGGCGTTTTGCAGGGACATGGATTGTGTCGCCGTTGACTCTGCCTGCGACGGCGCTGTTGCGCACGTTACCTGCCCGATCCGGGGTGATATAAAAGTCGATCTCTCCGTCGGAATCCCATAGGGCAAGGTTGAAGTGGCGAACGTCCTTAAGCCCGTTTCGCTCAACGTTCAGGCGGAGCGCAGCATAAGCAGATGGGTCGGGCTCAAAGCACAAAACGCTGCTCTCCGGATACCACGACTTGAAGAAGAGCGTGGCCAACCCGATGTTGGCTCCACAATCGAAAATCCTCGGGTTCGAGCGGGTGCTTTTGAAGGCGTAGGAGTGCCGAACAAAAATTTCCCGATAGGCTAACAGAAAGTTCCTGAAATCAGGGTAATGCAAAAGCATCCGCGGGAGACGCATCTGCCCATTTATCTGCCTTCTTCGCGCTGCGTAAACACGGCATAGTTCCCACAAGTCCATTGCGGACCGGGCGTCAATGCAGTCTGACAACATGTAGACGGCATCCTGAAGAAGCCCGCCGATCCTGCTCCGTGGCAGCTTGCTCAGTCCGAGCATGAGATTCTGCTCCCGGCCCGATGGATTTCTGACGGGCGTTTGCGAGTTTGGCCAGAGTTCATTATTCGGAGTGTCCAGCCCTAGCTTCTGCGTGGCCAAGGGCCGTCTGCTGATTGTGGAGCTTGTCCGTTGGTAGCTTCGCCCCGAGCAGGCGTTTGACCATGGGGGTTCGCGCACGGGCCTCGACCATCTTCAGGCGCTGCCTGATTGCCTTGGGCGACAGACTGTAACAGACATCAAAAGCCGTGTAAGCGAGTTTCCGCCGGAAACTCCAATTGGGCTGGAGCCACGTTGCCTTTACCGCTTTTACGATCAAGTTTAGCAGGCTGTCGGGCCAGGGATGATCGCCTGGGCTCTCTCGCAGGGATGTAATCCGGGCGACCCAGTATGGGCGGTTTGGAGCCAGCCACTCGTCAAGAGGAGGGATTCTGTCTCCGGCCAACCGGCGCAGTATCCGGTGCCCTGTGAGGGCCGCCTGAAGGGCGCGCCTGGTATCGGCAAGGTTCGGCTCCTTCGATGTGAAATTACTATTTCCGTGCACGCGATACTTCCCCAGGGGCGCGCTCAAGGATTGTAGCTTCCCAAGGACGCTGCTCATGACGCTAAGGTAGCTGTCGGCGCAAATCTGCCACTGTTGCTCGGGGATGGGCATGATTTTTTCCAGAGTCTTTCTGGAGAAAACGTTTCCGCTGGTAGGCGATCCCATGCCGTACAGTCCTTGGGTAATGTCCGGCACCGGAAGCCCTCCTTCCAGTCTTCCTAATGCGTGACCCATTGCATCGACGACCTCGAGGGGGAAATACGCGAGAACCGTGCCATCACGCCATTCCCGTGCCACGGTCGCAGCGGCGGCGGGCAACAACATGTCGTCAGAATCGAGAAATAAGATCAGGTCTCCGGAAGACGCGGCATAACCCGCATTGAACGCTGACGCCTGGCCGCCGTTTTCTTTGAGCACCGGGATGATGCGGTCGCCGTAGCCAGCGATGACTTCCCGCGAATTGTCGGTCGAGCCATCGTCAACAACGATCACCTCTGTGCTGGCGTAGGTCTGGTTCAAGGCGCTGTCGATAGCTTCGCGCAAAAAACGCCCGTAGTTGTAGTTGTTGATGATGATGCTCATCAAGGTGCGAGCAGCCGTCGGGTTGTTGGCTGCAAGATCCTTTAACGGGCTATTTTCAGCCACAGTCTGATCTGCCCTTTTTCTTCCAGGTTGAGAACGTAACGCCAAGCCGCAAGCAGGAATCCGCTTCCGAGGAACAATGCGAAAGTAGCATCAATGACGAAGGCATGGGATAAGGCCCAGAGACCTGCAAAGCCCGCGGCCAGGGCCAGCAGGGTTCCGAAGCTGCGCCTCAGCTCTTTACCTGCCAGCAAGCGGGCAGGTGTGCGCGTCAGCCAGCATGCCGCCAAGATGAGCAGAAGGAAGTCAAGGGTAACGCGGCAACTCCAAGCGAGAGCCGCCCCCACCAGCCCAAATCGGCTGACCAGGAACCAGGCCAGCGCGACGTGGAGCGGGAGTTCGAAAAGGTGAAACTTGGCGGGCAGGTCAGGGCGGCCAATACCGGGTAGAAGATTGTAGGGCACGTAACCCAGCGAGTTAATGAGCACGCCGACGGACAGAATTTGCAGAGGCAGCGTACCCTCGGAGGCAAACTTTGCGCCGATCCAGAAAGTGAGAAGCGGGCGGGCGAAGAAGGCCAGCACCAAAGTTGCAGGGCCAACGGTCAGCAGCAGGAGCTTGAGGGAACGGACGAGAGCATTCCTGATCCATTCATTATCGCCGCATCCGGCGGACGCGCTGAAGGCGGGAAAAAGCGTGGCGCTAAGGCTTTGGGGAAGGATTAGCAGCTTGGTCGAAATCATGTAAGGGGGCGCATAAAAGCCCACGGCGGCGACGGAGACCAGAGCGCCGATGAGGAAGCGGTCAAAATAACCAAGAACTGGGTTGACCGCGTTGGAGAGTGTGACCCAGCCACCATAACCGAGCAGAGAGCGGACGAGGCGCCGATCGAAGCGGAAGTCTGAGCGGAGGGCCGGGTAGAGACGCAGGCAGAGAAAGGTTGTGACCGCAAACCCGGCGATCCGCGCCAGGACCAGGACGAACACGATCGAGGGCAGGCCGAAGCCGAGCGCCAGCGCCACCACCGGCACAAGATAGGTGAGGGCGCTTGAGGGAATGCCGATGGCGTTCAGCAGGTCGAAACGCTGCGAGGCTCCCAGCACGCCTCTTATCGATCCGCCGGCAAAGTCGATGGGCAGCGCGACGGCCAGAATCAGAAAAATCAAGTGGGCCTGCGGGTGAAGGTCGGCGGGAATCTTGAGCACATGATTGACCAGCAGAGGCGAGGCCACGGCCAGCAGAATGCCGCCCACCACACCGAGACACGTTTGGCTGATGAGCGCCGTCCAGACCAGCTCAGGAAGCTTTTCGAGCTCGCCCTTGCCCAGAAGCTCGGCGACGAATTTTGTTGTGGCGGGGCCGATCCCCAGATTGAAGAGCGCGAAATAACCCACCACCATCCAGGCCAGCGACAGCAAGCCAAAACGGTCCGGCCCCAGGTGATGGATTACGTACGGCATCGCGACGATACCCACCAAAAGCGGCACAACCCGGCCAATGATGTTCAGCAGGGTGTTGCGGGCGAGGACCTTGCCGCCAATCCGCACGGGGGGCAGAGAAGCGGGCCGGGATGGCGTTTCAGCAGAATTCATAGGCGTTTGGGGACGGCGCTTAAGCGGCGGCCGGCCGCGGGGCCGATAGCCACCAAATGTAGGCTAGTAACCCTCGGCAGAGGCCCAAATGGGACGTTTGGGATATTCCTTGTGAAACTTTGATAATTTATAAGTCATTATTTTTCAATAGCTTATGAAATTCTCGAAAAGGCTTTTGTT
>DATKQU010000150.1:0-10627 GCA_035532595.1 Terriglobia bacterium
CGCCTGCGGGCCATCGGACGCGCAGGCGTGGGCGTGGACAATGTGGATCTCGATGCCGCCACGAAGCGCGGCATCGTGGTCATGAACACGCCGGGCGGCAATGCCAATAGCGTCGCCGAGCACACCATGGCTCTGCTGCTGACGCTGGCGCGTCGCATTTCCCAGGCAGACGCCTCGATGAAAAAGGGGGAGTGGGAAAAAAAGAAACTCACCGGCATCGAATTGCGCGGCAAGACACTGGGGCTGGTGGGCCTGGGCAGGATCGGAAGCGAAGTCGCCCGGCTGGCGCGGGCCTTTCACATGGAGGTCCTCGCCTACGACCCTTATGTTTCTTCCCGGCTGGCGCAGGACCAGGACGTGAAACTCGTCAAGCTGGAAGAACTGCTCGCAGCCAGTGACTTTCTCAGCCTGCATTCTGCCGCCACGCCGGAAACCCAACATCTCCTCAACGCGGAACGGCTTTCCCTGGCCAAGCCCGGCATCCGCATTGTCAATTGTGCGCGGGGAGAGCTGATCCGGGAAGAAGACCTGCTGAAGGCGCTCGAGAGCGGCCAGGTGGCCGGCGCGGCGCTCGACGTGTTTGAAAAGGAGCCGCCGCGCGACTCCCGTTTGATTGCGCATCCGAACGTGGTCGCCACGCCGCATATCGCCGGCTCCACGGAAGAAGCGCAGGAGATCGTAGGCATTCACATCGCCGAACAGGTCCGCGACTACCTGCAGTCGGGCGTCCCCCGCAACGCCGTCAACATGCCGCATGTTTCTCCCGACGAGTACAAAAAGCTTGAACCCTACATCCAACTGGGAGAAAAGTTGGGCGCCTTCCTGGCGCAGATCGGCGGGGAGCATCTGGAGGAAGTCCGAATCAGCTACGACGGCGGTCTGGCGGAATTGAACACGCACCTGGTCAAGAATGCCGTGCTCAAAGGAATTCTCGCCCAAGTCCTCTCCTCAGAGGTCAACCTGGTGAATGCCGGAACGCTGGCCCAGGAACGCGATCTGGAAGTTGTGGAACTGAGAAGCGCGCGACGCGCCACCGTCTCCCATTCGCTCGGAATTTCTCTGCGCACGGAAAGCGGCACGCCCTCGGTCCTGGGCGCGGTCGGGCATCGCTCTTTGCGCATCCTGGGCATCAACGACATCGATATTGAAGCTCCTCTTAAGGGCTTCCTGCTTTTTATCCGCAATCAGGATGTGCCCGGGGTGATCGGGCGTGTGGGAACCATTCTGGGGGATCACAAAGTCAACATCGCAAGCTTCGCGTTAGGCAGGAATCAAGAGGCGGGTGAAGCGATAGGCTTGGTGAACGTTGATAGTCCTGTCGCCCCGGAAATCCTGGACGAGATCCGCAAAGTTCCGGCTGTACGTTTCGCTCGCGTCGTCGAGGTGTGAGCTTGCCTTCCAAAATCCTTTGCGACAGGTCTTCCCTAACACGCAGGAAGGAAATTTACAAATCCCTTCCGCTTGGTTTAGACATTTGCGGTTTGCAAAAGGTTGCGTCGCGCGGCCACGGTGGGAAGCAAGAGCGGATTCCGCGTCAAACGAGGAACTCGGGGACCTTCTCCTACTCAAGTTCCTGAATGCCAATCAGAAAATACCTAAACAGACCTTCGCGCAACAGAGTCACTTCATACCATAATCGGCATCGTACTTCCCGGTGTCGACGTGACAAGTAAACGGTTCGGTCCTCATAGATTGTCTCTGCCATAGCCCCCTCCTGCCGGAGACTCTCCGCAGTTGTAAGAGCACGATCGATGCCATAGCACCAAACCTCTGGGTCTGCGTAATTAAGCAGTTAGCGGCCATCGAACCCGCCAGGGCGAAGTTTATCTTCTGATGTGCAAAAGTTTTCCGGTACGGAGCGATTGCGTCCGCCGTATTTGAACACTGAAGATGAAAGGGGAAAAGACCCATGCCGGTATTGCTGAGCCGCCACAGCGGCCTGTCAATTCAGCAATTCCTCGGTAGCCGTAGACCTGAATGTCATGTACCACGACCACTTTCTTAATACCCGGCCCTGTCCGATGATGCCGACTCTCCCACTTGCGCTGCCGAAGGAGTTCGGGCCGCTCAGTTGCACGCCACGGACGGGAATCCATTATCCGAGCAAAAAACGCTCCGCAGGCCGGATTCTTCCGGTAGAATCGAGTTTCGTCCACGGACAGGTGGAAATGGGGCCCTCATCTTGGATAAGCTTCGCGTCCGGTGGCTTGACCGGACGTCCGTTCCAAGGAAGGAGCCGGCTTAACTGCGTTATCGATGCTGCTTTTCGCCGCGAAGGAGTGGAGATTCCCTTTCCACAACGCGATGTTCATGTCAAGTCAGCAAAAGGTCTGGCCGGGATCTTCAACCCTCCCAAACAACCTTAATATTTCAACAAGGGAGGGTCACACGTTGCGCCGGGGGAAACCTGTTCCAGCTTCGCTGGACTTGATTGGGCTTTCTGCCGTAACCTTCCCTCACGGAGACGGATAACTCAATATGGCTCACGAAATCATCGCCCAAGTATTGCTTTACATCACCATTCTCTTGGTGGGGATCAGCGTGGGCGGCAACGTTTACGAAATCCTGGTTCTTGATCCCATCTGGAGCGCTTCCCCGCCCGAGTCGGTTCGCTCTTTTTTTCAGGGGACTCCCTACGCCAAGGCAATGCAGAAATTCTGGCTGAGCAAGCTGGCCAAATACAGCTTGTTCTTTCTGGTCGGGGCGGTGGTGATGGGCTGGGCGGTTCCAGGCCGGCGTCTGTGGCTGGCTTTGGCGCTGGCCTCGACCGCAGCGACTTATGCTTTGACCCTTCGTTATATCTTCCGAAGAAAGATCGCCCTGTTCGCCAAAGCGGGCCGCGACTTGAGTCCGGAGGCCGTCGTCCGCACGACCCGGCAGTTCCTGGTGGCGGACCGGGTGCGCCTGATGTTCAAGATCGCGACCGTCGTCTTTCTGTTGCGGGCCTTGAGCCTTTGATCTCTCGGGCCTTCCTCGCTCCTTGATGAAGATTGGCGAGGGCCGGAACAAGCCCGGCGCCGGCGTGTCATTCAGTATCTTGATTTCCGGTGCTGGAACTGGAGATCCGGCTGGGTGGGCAATAATTTCTGCAACCGAGGGCGAACAAGTTCATACCTCTGGCTGTGCTTGCGGGTCAATGAGGTGGTCGAGCGCCCGGTCGGCGGCGTCGATCATCTCCTCAGCCGACTGTGAGGAGATGAGTCCATCGTGCACCGCCTGTTCGATGGAGCTTCTCTCCGCGGTCACGAGGCGCAGCGTGGCCAGCCGAACCTCCTCGGACGCCCGCGTTTTATCTTTCCGGTAGATCTCAGCGATTTCCGCTTTGACCTCCATGAGCTGCCCTTCCAGCTCATAATGAAATCGCTCATAGACCGGCTGCGAAATCAAATGGCTGCGGAGCATCGATTCGAGTTCGGCGCGAGCGCTGCCGATGGCCAGTTGCCGAATTCGGGCGCGTTCGTAAACGTCTTCCTTGCTGGTGTCAAGGCCCAGGGATCGCAGCAGCGGCTTGATGGTCAGGCCCTGGACGATGAGGGTGAAGGCCACAACGCCGAAGGTCATGGCCAAAATCTGGTCGCGATAGGGGAAGCTGCGGTCCAGGCTCAGCGCCAGCGCCAGGGAGAGCGCTCCGTGCATGCCGCCCCAAACCAGCACATGCTGCCAGCGGGTGGGAATCTTTTCAGAAAAAGCATTGTTGATCGGCGAAACCAGATAGACGGAAATCGCCCGTCCCAGCAGCACGGCGGCAATGGCCAGCAAAGTGACCTGCCAGGCGTGCAAGATTTCCGTGACACTCACCTCGAGGCCGATCAGCAGGAAAACAACCGAATTGATGACAAACGAAAAGTATTCCCAAAAAGACCACATCGCCAGCCGCGTGCGCGGGCTCATGCCGATGCGCGCGCCAAAGTTGCCGACCATAAGCCCGGCGGCAACCGTCGCGATGACGCCGGACAAGTGAAGGGAGTTCGCCACCAGATAGGAGGTATAGGCCAGAATGGTGGTCAGGGTGATTTCGATGCGAGGCTCGTCGATCCGCTGGGTGATCTTGCTGGCCGCATAACCCAGACCAAGCCCTACCGCCGCCCCTCCGAGAACCACCACCAGGAATTTTTCGATGCCCGAACTGACGCTGAGCTGCCCGGTCGAGATCCCTGCCAGCAAGATCCCGAAGAGAACCACCGCGGTTCCGTCATTGAACAGGCTTTCGCCTTCCACGATGACGGAAAGGCGCTTGTTCACCGCCATATCCTTGAATATTGAGATCACCGAAATGGGGTCGGTCGCCGAGATAATCGAACCGAATAGGAGCGCCGTCAGCAGCGGAAGCCCCATTTCCCAGTGCACGACGTACCCGGTAATGACCGTCGCCACCAGAACTCCGACGTTCGCCAGGAGCAAAATGGGAATGACATTTTCCCGCAGGCGCTGGAGTTGAATCTTGACGCTGCCTTCAAACAGCAGCGGCGGCAGGAAGATGAGCAGGACGACGTCCGGGGTCAGCCAGTCGGGCCGCTGCCCGGTCACATTTTGCAGGATGGGCAGATGAACCGCGCCCAGGGCCAGCCCGCCTAGCACCAGAGCCACCGTATAAGGTATGCGCAGGCGAGCTGCAATCACCGCGATCACGGAAGCGGCAATCAATAACCAGATGATAAATTCGACAACAAGATTTGTCTGCATAGGCGCTTTCAACAAGTTTGATTTAAAAGGAGCGGTAAACGGTACCCCGAGGCCGCTAACAATTTTACCCCACGCAGCGAGTGTGATGAAACACCTAAAAGCCCGGAATCAAGATCGAAGGTTTTGGACGGGTGAACCATCTGGGGTCGGGACAGCGCTCGAGCTCGCGCGCGCGGGGGCGGAGAGTGACGAGCGGGGCGCCTTCGAGGCCAAGCCGGTGGCTCGCAAGGACTGCTTGAGAAGCGGCAGAAACGCCCGTAAGATGGTAGCAACAGCGAAACATCGAGGGAGGCGAACTTGAAATCCTGGCTTGTTGTTTTCGTCATCGGCATCCTCGGTGTGGGCACGAATCCCGCCCGTCTCGCGGGGCAAGAATCCGGCGCCCCTTCCTTGAAAACGATGAACGTCCGCGCGCCGGAATTTCCCCGGCCGGCTTCCATCGTGCCCTTTTCAGAGCCCCCGAGCATGTCCCAGCCGATGCCCCAGACGGGAGCTGCGCCCGGGGCCGCAATGCCTCCCAATCCGCAGGTCCCCGTGGCGGCGGAACAGCCGCAGGTGGCCTGGCCGCAAGTTGCCTGGATCAACTCTTCTCCGCTCACCATGTCTGGACTTCACGGCAAGGTGGTGCTGATCGACTTTTGGGAGTATACCTGCATCAACTGCATCCGGACGTTCCCGGAAAACAAAAAATGGTACGAGCGCTACCATCAGGATGGGTTTGAGATCATCGGCGTCCACGATCCGGAATTTAACATCGCCTATCCCGTCAAGAACGTCGAAGCCGCGGTCAAGCGCTTTGCGCTCCCGTATCCAATCGTGGTGGACGACTGGTTCACCATCTGGCGCTCTTATGACAACTCATCCTGGCCCAACCGTTTTCTGATCGATGCCAAGGGAAAAATCCGGTATAACCGGGTCGCGGAGGGCGGCGACAACGCCATGGAACACGCCATCCAGAAATTGCTCCAGGAAGCTCACCCCGGATTGACATTCCCTGCGAGCTATACCATTCCTCCCGAAAAAAATGCTTTTGCCCCTTCCTGCGGCATTACCACGCCTGAAATGTACGTTGGCTATATGCACGGCCGTGGAATCCTCTCAAACGCTCAGGGCTACCACAAAGGCAAGACTCTCCATTACAAGCTGCCACCCCAAATCGCAGACGGACACGCCGCCGTTTCCGGCCAGTGGAAAACCGATAATGGAAGCAATCCGGACCAAAGCAATGGGATGATCTACCGCGGCAAAAAGAAGGGCGACGAACCTTCCGGGGACGAAATGGCCATGCGCTACCACGCGCGGGAGCTCTACGCGGTGATGAACGTCGAGCACGAACATCCTTCCCGAGTTTACATCCGCCAGGATGGCAAGGATCTGACGGCGCAGAACAAAGGGGTGGACGTCCAGTTGGACTCGCAAGGCCATTCCTATCTCGAGGTGCGCGAACCTCGCATGTACTACCTGGTATCGAATCCCGCCTTCGGCAGCCACCAGGTTGAATTGTTCCCCACGCGCGCCGGGCTGGCAATCAATTCTTTTACCTTTGGCAACAACTGCCAGATTAACTTCCCGCATTTGTAGCGGGCCTCGGCGGTTCATTTTGGACCTTCCTCCGGCGGTTGCATCTGATCCTCGATTGGTTCAGGCGGAAAAACTCCGCGCGCTTGTGCCAGGAGATATGATCCCCACCCGGCTCGCGGCGCTTTGATAAAGTTCTAGGGGGCGCTCGATAGGGAAGCGGGAGTGAGTGCAACATCGTCCAGCCACACTCTTCCGGCGATTTGGTTGTCGATTTTTTGGCTTGGCAAGCGGGCCAGGGCCACGATGATGAGGTCGGTCTTTGGTCCCGTCTTGAAGTCCATGGTCACGAGATTCCAGCCCTCGCTGGTCTCGGTCAGGTCTGTAGAAAATTTGTCGAGCGCGGCAGAATTGTAAGCATCGCGAACTTCCAGGCGCGGACCGCTATCAGTGGTAATCCCCTGAACTTTCATGAACGCCTGAAGATGATAAGCCTGGTTCGGAGACACCTTGACGAACTGATAGATTTGCCGGTAGTCGATGTTATCCTTTCCGGAGAACTGCACCCCCAGGGAGTGGCCCGGCGAATGGAATGTGGAAGTGTCCACGCCGGCGTAAACGCCTCCCACGGGAATAATCCGCCATCCAAATCCCATCTTCAGAAGGCTGTCCTCAAAATCACCGTTGGTGATGAGATTCGGCGTGGAGCCGTAGGCAGGATTCTGGATCATTCCCCGCCTCTCGAGGTCGGACCAGACCTGAAAGGCTTCGCCGGGATGGTTCGTTCGGAGCAAAGAGTCAATGTAAGGCGCCGCATCCTGCGGCTCAAAGCTCGTGGGGCTGCTGGCAATGCGCTTCCAGACGGCTTGGGCATCCGGATAGCTTTGCTGCGCCACCAGGTAATTGAGGTAACTGAATTCCGCCGGCAGGTCGCGAGGGATCAGATCGGCGAGAATCTGGCCGGCATCGCCGGAAGCCTTCCAGGCCACGTTGAAGACGGTTTGGTCATATTCACGCGATCCGGCCAGCACCACCTTCAAATGGCGAAATGCTTCCTGAGTGTTTCCGTGCAGCAGGAAATAGTTTCCGATGGTCCATTGGTAAAGGGGAAGATTGGGGGCCAGGGCGGAAGCGTGCTGCAGGTACTTTTCAGCCTCAGAGGTGTCTCCTTGAAACTCCAAAGCCGCTGCCAGGTTCAGCCAGCTTTGGGGCTCGTAAGGGTCCAGCCTGGCAGCCAGCCGAAATTGCTCAATGGCTTTCTCCGGCTGCGCGTTCGTGACGCTGTACTGGTAAAGGCGTCCCAACTGGATGCGGTATTCGGCGTTTCCCGGGTCAAGCTCCGTGGCCAGACCCAGGTTATGAATGGCGATGGTACGGGACTGACGATAGGCAATGTACGACTTGGCAATCCATGCCGTGGCCAGCAAGAACGCCACGGCCAGGATAACCATCAGCGAACGTTGGGTGAGCCGGCTCTTGAGAGTAACCTGCATGCTACCTTGCAATCCTCACTTGGGGGCGGAACCCTGCCAGCCGAACCTGCTGCCGCAGCCCGACTTCGGCCCAGAGCCGGAGAGTATAACAGATAATACTCGCAAATCGATCATGCCAGAAAGTCCCAAGCGAATAAAGCCTTCGCCTCGCGTGGGGCGCGGCGGATTATGGCCCCTAGGGTAGCCGGATTATTTTGATTGTGGGGCTGGTTTCTTGCATGACCTCAGGAGGCCGGAAATGGGCTCGTTCTAGCCTGGCATGTAGCCTCGCGGAGCAGCGGCCAGCATGAAGAAACACTGCCCCGGGTGGGCATCCTAATCCCGCGCCTTCTTAGCTTCGTTTTCGGTTCGTTTTTTTGGCTTGTACGTATTTTCAACAACTTGGCTAGCTTCGTTTTCGGTTCGTTTTAGCTTCGTTTTTGATCACGATCTTTTGTTTTCAATAACTTCTTAGCTTCGTTTTTCAAAAATTAAGAATTATTTTCTTTATAAAATCCCCGTTTTTGCGCACTTGCTGAGTTAAGTTCCATGACATCAGTCTATTGTAGCTGGCCTGGGGGCCGGATTGGACTGGCATCGCGCTCAGCATCATTTTTGTTCCTGGGGCCGGAAACTCTGCCGCCCTCCCGGCCAAAAACTATCTGCATAGGCTACACTATCCGTCCCCTAAAGTCAAGCCTTTTACCTGTAGGGGCGGTCGGCGGTAAGCGCCGCTTGCCTGACCGGCGGTTGTTCTCCGATCTTTGATGGCTTCGCGCATCAACGGGCAATTGGCGTTCACGTCCCAAAATGACGGCGCTCATAGAGCGCCGCTACAGCAGATACCCCCACGGAGCCTTCCTGCCCGCCAGCGCCCGGACGGCTGAGGGGTCTTGCGAAAGGGCACGGATTCATCCGTGCCGCCAACGGCCACAGCTCGTTAATTCCAGCCCCTCCCAAGATAGGGAGTGTTACGACTTGGCGGAACTTGATTTAACAGCCCTCTCCCGCGGGAAGGGCGGCCGCGCAGGCGGGCGGGTGATGGGTCACTTCCTCCAACGCACCCCACGTCATCGCCAGTCTCTCCCCTGGGCGAGGGCTGGCAAATTGTAATGGCACAAGGCCGGGCAATCTCTTCAGGGAGAGGGCTGACAATGCTTATTACCGAGCCGGCGGTGAGGACACGAGAGCAAAGAACGGCGATGAGGCACTGACCGGCGATCATAGATCGCCGCTACAGCAAGGGCCGCGGGGGCGCCCGGCGACTCCCTGGCTTTTAGTCCGTGTCCTTGCAAACCGCGCCGATATACTTGGACGTGAAGGTACCATTAACGTTCATGGTGTTGCCGCCGCCGGTGGTATTCGATTGCACGGTCCCCTTGACGTATCCAGAGGTGATGGCCTCGATTCGCACGTTGACATCGGTTTTCATGTCTTTCCCGGTGCAGACCTCGTGGACTTCCATCTTGCTGCCCGTTGAATTCAGAACGGTTTCAGTACACGACATCTTTTTATCGCTGAACGGGTCCTTTTCCAGTTTCTCCTTGGTCAGACAGGACTTGGAGGTCCGCGTCTTAGGAGCTTCCGAGGCCATCCGGTTCATGGCCGCCTCAAATTTGGCGCGCTGTTCTGGAGTCAAATTCGCCAGCATGTCCGGGGAGATGGGGGGACGGCCAGTGACTTTACTGGTCCAGGTGGTTTCCCAAAGACCCGTCTTGACGTTGAGCGGCTGATACTTTCCGCCCGCCGCCAGAAGAAGCTCGACGCTCAAACAGATTACACTTCCCAAAATTAGCTTTCGCATTCAATCCTCCTCGAAATTTATGCTCAAATTCAAACCATTCCCTTGGTCCGGTTGCTCGCCCGTTTTCCGTTGGGCGCCAGCCGGTTCGCCTTCGCGTCGTGCGCGCTCACAGCAATCCAAGTTTGGCGAGCAGAATCGCCAGGCAGATCACGGAAAGCGCCGCGCCGCCCACGATCATCCCCACGGCGCGCTTTCGCAGGCCGCTTTCAACTTGCTTCTCCGTCTTACACGAAATGAGGAACTCTTTTTCGTTGGCGCCCTTGACGATCATGTTGCGGTCGTTCACGTCCTTCGGGTGGGGATTCTCCACGCAGGTGCCGCTGATATTGTAGGCGGCGGGCACCAGGCAATATTCCGTGAAGCGATAGCGGCCGGCGGCGGCGTTGAACAAATGGGAACTGGCTTCCGGGTCCCCCGTGGCCGCCTGCAGTATGGCGTCGAATTTATGGGTTGCGCCCGGCGCGCCAGCCATTTCTTCCACGTGCCGCACGCCTTCCAGGAATTCCGGGCTTCCCGGAGGGTGCTGGAGCGCCTGGAGCATCATCTGCCGCGCCTCTTCATGCTTGGGGTCGGACTGCGGGCCGAGAGTCTCCAGATGCTGTTGCATTTTCGGCGCCACCATGGTCATCATGCCGCGCAAAAACTCCGGCGAACCCGGCGTATGCTGGAACACTCCCATCAATGCTTGCCGTTGTTGCTCCTTGGCGGAATCGGGCAGCGGCCCCGCAAATTTCAGCCCGCGCTCAAACAAGCCGCCCGCCCAGTGCGCGTCCGCCTGGGTGACGTACTTCAGCAATTCCTCCTGGCTGGCCGCCACGCCCGTGGCTGCGCTCGCGCCCTGGCCGGCCTCACAGCGCGCGGTTTGGGGCAGATCGAGATCCGCCGCGCGCGCGTCCACCAGCACTTTGCCGGTGGCGTCGGCAAGATAGAACTCCACGCCGTCCAGGCCGGTGCGATGGTGTCGCCAGCCGGCTCCCTCGTTGCCCGAGCGCGTTTGCCAGCGTTCGATCACCACCTTGTAGGCGAAGCACGGAGTGTGGCTCACCGGAGAGGGAATCGTCTTTTCGCCCTGAGCGTTTCCGTAAACTTGCACGAAGCCCATGGGGACGCTGCGGATCGGAATCTCAGGAGTGTCGGCAATCAGGAGGTA
>DATKQU010000151.1:0-4628 GCA_035532595.1 Terriglobia bacterium
ACCTGAAGAAGCTAGCTTCGAGACCGCAATGCCGACGTCGTTTGTTTTAGTCCTAATTCTATTTTTTGCGTTAGGGAACGCCATCCCCATTGCAATCGCATACGCAGCTTGGAAAGGCTATCCCAGAAATTTCACGCGAGACTCGTTTTTCCGGGGCGCGATCTTACTGGGCGCCGCGGGGGCTGGCCTATTCACGCTTTCCCGCCGTATGGTCCCCACGACATTCTGGCAGTTCGTTGGCTCAGAGATATGTGGGTATTCAGGGCTGCTTCTCCTTTTTGTTGCTATGGGCTTCGGAATTTCGATTTTTACACTGCGCCGCCGCTTACCACCGCAGAGCGGTTCATAATTGCCGCTTCTTCTGCATATAAGAACAATTCACATTTTGTCCTGGCCTTTGCGCCGGGCCGCAAGACGCCTCAGCACCTCGATAAAAGCGCCGGCTGCCGGGGTCAGAAACTTTCCCTTGGCGCGCACAATGCCCACCGTCCGGGTGGGCTGCGGCGGCGCAAATTCAATCAGCCCGACATCGCCGTGGCGATAGCGGGCGCGGGCGATTTCCGGAAGAAGCGTTACTCCCGCCCCTGCGGCCACCATGGCCACCAGCGTATCAAACTGTCCTCCTTCGAAAACCACGTGAGGGTACAGGCGCGAGCGCTTGCAGACTTCCAACACGTCGTCGCGGAAGCAATGCCCATCCTTCAGCAGCAGGAACCGCTCCCGCGCAACCTCATCCAGCGTTACCCGCCGGCGCCTTCGCCACAAGGGATGGTGCTTGGGGACCGCCAGCAGCATCCGGTCGCGCATAAGCGGTTCGGCGGCAAGCTCCGGCGCCTCCACGGGAAGGCTCAGCAGCGCCAGGTCGAGCTCGCCTTCGGAAACTCCCTTCAGCAGCCCGTGGGTTAAATCTTCCACCACATTCACGGTGATGCCCGGGCAGGCTTTGGCGCATCTCGCCAGAACCTGCGGCAGGATATAAGGGGCGACGGTTGGAATGACGCCGATGAAAACCGGCCCGGTGTGCAGGCCGAGCATGGCGTTGACGTCTCTCCGGGCGTCTTCGAGATCGCTCAACACCCGCCGGGCGTGCTCCTGGAAACGTTCGCCGCAGGTGGTCAGACGGATGCGCCTTCCCAGGCGGTCGAACAGCCGCACGCCCAATTCGTCTTCCAGCTTGCGAATCTGCTGGCTGAGCGAGGGCTGCGCGATGCGCTCGTGCTCCGCGGCACGCGTGAAGGAGCCGAAGCGCGCCACGGCCAGGAAGTAACGGAGCTGGTGCAGTTCCATGTGATCCGCCTATGGAAGTCATAGGTATTATATCTTTGACCTATGGGAACGGCCAAGCCAGACTTGAGGGGTAAAGGACATCCGTAGGAGGGAAGAGCCGAGTGCCGGCCTCGCGCGGGGTCCTGGACAAATTCTATGATCCGAGGGTGAAAGGAGAAACATTATGGCTCGAGTCGCACGGGAAGTGGTGCAAAAGGCTGGCGTGGACGTTGACAAGCTCCTGGATATGCTGGTCCGCAACGCTTCCGCCGAATTGACGACCTTCTACTACTACACAATTCTGCGCGTCAACTTGATCGGCCTGGAAGGCGAAGGCTTGAAGGAGATTACGGAAGACGCCCGCATCGAGGACCGCAATCACTTTGAGGCCCTGGTTCCGCGAATCTACGAGCTGGGAGGCGAGATTCCCGACGACATGAAGGCTTTTCACGATATGTCGGCCTGCCCGCCGGCTCACCTGCCCAAGAATCCGAGAGACGTCAAGGCGATGCTCGAAATCCTGGTGAAGGCCGAGCGGTGCGCGATCGGCGGCTACAACGCCATCTGCAACATGACCGCCGGCAAGGATCACCGGACCTACGATCTGGCGCTCGGCATCTTGCATGAAGAGATTGAGCACGAAGCATGGTTCTCCGAGTTCCTGGGCGAGGGGCCCTCGGGACACTTCCGGAGGACGGGAACGGGCTTCTCGAGGAATTCACCCTACACTTCCAAGTTCCTCATCCCTTAAGCTGCCGGACTGCGGGATGACGTTTGGGATCATGGAGTCGATGCTCCGCAAAACTGGACCAAGACCCCTCACCCGGCTCGCTCCGCTCGCCACCTTCTCCCCGGGAGAGGGCGCGAACTATCTGCTGCATCACAACCCTCTCCCTTGGGTAGGGTGCCCGAGGGACGAGGGCGGGTGAGGGGTCTTGGTCACATCGCTGCCGGTTACCCTCAGACCCCATTGAGGAGCCTGCCATCGTAAAGCTTCCGGCTCTGCCGGGGGAGCTTACTTTCGAAGGGAGGATTTTATGGCATTGAAAGTTGGAGACGTGGCGCCTGATTTCAATTTGAAATCGTCGACCGGCGAGACCCAAGGCGAGTTCAAGCTCTCGGCGCACAAAGGGAAAAAAGTTGTCGTTGTCTTTTACGCGTTGGACTTCACGCCCGTTTGAGAGAATGAACTGTCGGCATTCCAGGAGCAACTCGCTGAGTTTGCCGGCTTAGACGCCCAGGTCGTGGGCGTCTCGACGGACACAGTTTTCTCCCACATTGCTTTTCAGGAGTCTCTGGGAGGCGTGGGATTTCCCCTCGCGACAGACCGCTGGCCTTATGCTGGCACGGCGCAAGCCTACGGAATTTTTCCGCCTGCCAAGCACGAGATCCCGTTTGTGAATGACCGGGCGATCTTTATCGTGGACAAGAACGGCAAGGTGGCATGGGCCAAGGTTTATGAGCTGAAACAACTGCCGGACGTTGACGAAGTTTTGCAGGCGCTTCGAAAGACCGCCTGATTCTGCCTATCAATAACAAGGGTGAAGTCCGCACTCTTTGAATCTTCGGGCCTCCCGGCGCGAAGCAGGGGGGAGTGTGCGAATCCGGCCATTTCGCCAGGAGGACTGCCCTTGCTATACTGTGGGCGCTAAGAAGCGTGTTGATTCGGGTAAGGAACCCAAGCGATGAATCTTACCGCGCTGGTCGCGAAATACGTCGAGGCAGCCGGCGGTTTCGGCCGGCCCGTGCACCTTTCCTTCCTGGGGCTCCCCAAAAAGGAGACCGAGAAGATCATCTCTGCTTTCGATGAAGATTATCAGGTTAGCCGCTACCTGATGCTTTTGCGTGAGAGCGACGAACTTCTCAGCTCCTTGCCCAAAGAGGACCGAATTTACATGATCAACGGCCTGGAGTGTTCCCACCTCAGCCTGCAGCCGGACGTCCGAAAGCTTTTGTGAAATTCTCAGCAAAGGATCGCGGGGGCAGAGAAGCCGGGGTAAGGGAGAATTAACACTGGCGCACCAGAGAACTTCTGTTCCGGGCTGCCAGTGTTAACTCTCCGCTGCGATTGGGGTGTGGCCCCCTTCGTGACTCCAATTTCGCCACTGGTCGCGCCGGCGCAGCTAACGGAAGCTGCGATACCGGAGTTGCCGGCGGTCGCGATGAAGGTCGCGGGCCTGCCGGTAGAACCGGCGCTGATCGTACCGGAGCCGGTGCCGGTCGGCCCGTGCCTGCCGGCTGCGCGGGCCAAATTGCCGCCGGTCGATTCGCAAGTTGTGCTGGTCTCGATAAATATGGCGCTGGATGTGGCGGAGATGCTGCCGGTCGCGATGCATGTCCACTCGAGTGCCCGCTCTTGTTCCATAAAAGCCCTGGGCAAAGGCCGTGGGTGCGGTGGCGAGGAACCCGGCCAGGGCAGCCAGGACCAGCCAGTTTCGCGTGTTTGGTTTCATGTCATCCTCCTGCGCTTCTGCATTTGCTGCTTCTGTTGCGTAAACCCACGGCGAGGGAAAAAGTTTCGGCGCGTGCGATAATTGGCCAATTTTGTCCCATCCTTCAGCGCTCGCGCGGCGGAATATTCGCGCGCGGCAAAGAGGAGGCCGAACGAAAAGCCTGCTGCAGGATGATTGAGTCGAGTTTATGATAGAGACTATGGGACACAGAGGATTTGAAATAAAAGTCGCCGCCTTCAGCATCGTCGCGATATGCGCACTCGCGTTGCCGGCTCTCGCGCAGCAACCGAGCCCCCAGGAGTCCAACCCGCTCATCGACGGCAAACTAATGTATGTCGGCCGCATGCCTGAAAATATCGACTCTTGGATTGTTGCCGACCTTCGCACCTGGGGAAAATACAAGCCCACCCGGGATTCCGAAGGCGTCGATCTCGTGATGGAAGCCCAAAAGCCGGAAACGAGAATGGAATACGAAATGAAGCATGGCGTTCCCCAGCCCAAGTCCGTTGATAAGCGGCGTGGGCCTAAACGCATCATGTTTACCATCGTCGTAACGGACTGGGTTACCGGCCGCCGGGTTTGGGAAGCTGATATTCTCGATCGGAAAGAGAAGAATGGCCGCCGCGAAACCACCACGGGCTCGCGCAGCGAGGTTTACGCCAGAGGACTCTCCACCCAGCAGCTTGCGGAGGCGATCCTCAGGGCTCTTCGATCCTACGTAATGCATCTTGCGCCGGAACCCGGAGCGGCCGCGGCTTCCGCTCCCCCGGCGTGATGAAATCTGTTCCCATCTCAAGTTTGTTGCTCAAAGAACCTACACGGGTGACAAGACGATGAAAATTGCGATTACCGGATCGACGGGGTTGTTTGGCCGCGGGCTTGTTCAGGTGATCGGAAGCCGCCATACGG
>DATKQU010000152.1:0-13956 GCA_035532595.1 Terriglobia bacterium
GGTGGTGGGAGCTTTACCCGGAGGCCAAGTCTCTCCCAGGCGCGTGCCGTTGGTCAGATAAATATCAATCCAACCGTCGTTGTCGTAGTCGAAGAAGGCGAGCCCGCTGCCCTTGGCCTCAATAATGTAACTCTTGTGATGAACTCCGCCCCACACGTTCACCGTATTCAGCCCAGCTTCCTTGGCAACATCCACGTAGGTCACCGGGGAAGCGCTTTCGGCCTCGGGCAGCGGAGCCGCCTGCAGGACGGGCAATCCCGTCCACCTCCAGGTGGGGGTGGTGAGAACGTCCAGCAGCTTGGAGCCCAGAAGAGCGGCGCCTGAACCCAGGATATGACGGCGAGAAATCTTCATGCGGAACTTAGGATGCCCCCGATCCGGTGAGTGCTGCCTCGCTGACAGAGTCAGACTTTTGGGGATGGCCCTCCCTTCGGCATCGGCCGAAGTAGAGCATTATACTACACCACGCCCTCCAGGGAACACGCCCGGCGCCGCGACGTAGTGGGTCATTTTGACGTAGTGGCGGCTTTAGGCCGCCACATGGCGAGGCAAACTCGCCGCTACCCCGCCAAATTGACCCACCACCCACCGCGACGGTAAAGCGCGGAAGGTCTCTGCTCATGCATCATTCCTCGCCCGCTGCCGCCTGGAAGGGGAAGTCTCTCTGCTCCGGCGCGGCGTCAGGGACCATAGGCGCCGCGATGACTTCAAGATCAGGGTACGTGCCGATCAAGGGTTCGGGAACGGCCACGGGCCGGTTGCGGATCAGGCTGACCAGATGCAAGGCGTTGGCGACGGCCTTGCCGCGAAAGTGGTTGTTGGTGATGACGTAGGTTTCTCCGGCGCCGGTGGCGATGTTCTTGATCCGCTCGGCCCAGGGCTCGAGTTCCGCCCGGCTGTAATAGTAATCGTAGCGCTCTTCGGGGCGCTCGTTGGGAGAGAACCAGTGCTCGTAGTTGCGGCCGTGCAGGCGCACGTAGCCGACCGCAGAGGTGGAGCGGTCGCTCGGCGGTAGCGAGCGGCCAATTACCGGCTGATCGATGTTGCAGAACCCCACGCCCAGGTCGTGGAGCATCTGGTAAATCTCCGCCTGGTTCCAGGAAGCGTGGCGAACCTCCAGCACCAATGGGTATTCCATGAACTGCATCACCAGGCCGCCGAAATACTCGCGGTTTTCCTTGGTGTTCTTGTACGACCAGGGAAACTGGATCAGCAGCGCTCCCAGCACGCCGGCTTCCCGCAGCGGATCCAGGCCTTGCTTGAAAGTTCGCTCGTCGCGCTGGCTGGCGTCGCGCTCGTGCGTAAACTGCTGCCACAGCTTCGCCGTGAATCGGAAGTTGGGATTGTGCTGCACCCGGCGCGCCCAACCGCGCGACACCTCCGGCCGCGGCGGATGATAGAAGGTGGTGTTGATCTCGATGGTGTCGAAATAGTTGGCCAGATATTCGGCTTCGTGAAAGCCGTGCGGCTTGTGGGCGGGATAGACGATTCCCTGCCAGTCGTCATAAGACCAGCCGGCGGGCCCGAATAGAATTGTCGGAACGGCACGGCTCATTTTCGCCTTTTCTTTGCCTATTATACCGCAACTTTTGCCGCCTGGCGCAGCATAAATGTGCCACTCCCCTAGCTCCTTGACCAGCAGAAAAATCCTTCGGTTCGTTTTTTAGCCCAAACGCATTTTCAACAACTTGGGTAGCTTCGTTTTAGGTTCGTTTGGGTTCGTTTTAGCTTCGTTTTCGATGCCGATCCTTTGTTTTCAATAATTTCTTAGCTTCGTTTTTGAAAAAATGAATTTTTCTTGGCCTCTCATTTTAGCCTTTTATATTTTTCAATAACTTAGCCCTATTTCCTGGTCTTTCCAGACTGTTTCTGTTCCTCGCGTCCATGGCCTTTTTGCGTCCCCCCCGCAGATTCCGGCACTCCCTTTCCGCGCCCCGCCCCGCAGCACCTTAAAAGGCTAGCACACTAGGCCTACGTTGTCAAGCCATTTTGCCGTCGGCCTCCAGGCCGTCTTGCACTTGTCGGGGCCGTGTCCTCACCGCGCGCTCCGCCGACAACTGCCTGTGCCTCGCCGTCAGCAGCCGCGACAACCCCGCGAACGTCTGGGACTCCGGCGGCAACCAGGCGGGAGAAGAGCGGCCCGATCCCACCCGCTATGCGCCCAGCGCCATCCTCGCTTTTGAAAAAGATGAAGCGATGCGGCTGATGCTGGTGACCCTGGACCTTTCCATCAAGAGTTCGCCGAATTATTGGGGCGGCCCCATGCGCTCCGCGCCGGGCGGACGCCGCTGCCGGGAAACTTCCCGCGTTCCCTTCGAAGGCCGGGTCCGCGCGCAGCAAGCCCGCTGGTACGAGGTTGCAAAGAGGTAGAGGTAGCCACGGTCAGTGCCTTTCTGCCCGTGGGCATTTCCTTCACGTAGGGGCGGGTCTCCGACCCGCCCCTCGCATGGACGCAATCGCCGGCGTACGGGCGGGCTTCAAACCCGGTCCCTGCATGGAGACGCCGGCCCGCGGGCGGGTCGGAGACCCGCCCCTACGGCCACGATGTATGCACCACAATGGTGTATAATGATGCCATGGCAGAACAAAAACGGGCGACAACAGGACAGGTCCGGCGCAGCGTGACGTTATCTCGGGAAGTAGCCAGGCAGGTGGAAACCCTGGCCAAGCGCCGCCGCCTGAGCGATAACCGCGTGCTGGTCGAACTCATCGAGCAGGGTCTCGAAGCGCGCAAGCAGCAAGAACGAACCTTCTTTGATCTGGCGGAACGCTTTCGTGCGGCGAGCGACCCCAAAGACGTGAAAGCCCTGGGAGACGAACTGGGGCGCTTCGTCTTTGGTGACTGATGCCCCACATTGAAACCTGGTCCCGGCTCCCCGCCGCCGTCCGCAATCACCTGATCGAGCGCATGCGGGACCGGCATATCACGATCGAGGATCTCAACCGGCTGCGCATCTGGCTGGAATCAAAGCCCAGCGTCCCCGAAGGCCCGTGGTATAAGGACTTCAGCTCGTTTAAGCTTTGCGGTGAAGGTAGCCTTCTCTCGTCATGCTGAGCGAAGCGAAGCAGCTGCTTCTCATATCCAAGGCAAACAATTAGATTTTTCGCGGAGTTCACCCTGAGCGTAAATACAGAGATCCTCCGCTTCGCTCAGGATGACAAGCGAAGGGCTCGGAATGACGGGCGGGGAGCCTTCCCCGAACAAAGTGAAGCGGGTAGCGAAGAGTTGTGCGCGGCAGCGCGCTACTCTGCGGTCTTTTTCTTCTGAGGCAATTGCCCACGAGTACACCTCACAACTCTTACGAAGGTTCATGCTTCAAGATTGAAGACTATTTCCGAAGGTTGCAATCCGCACAGTTAAAGAACAACTGTGCGCTACCGGCTCACCAACTGCTGAACCCTCATGACAACTCAATCTGCATGCAGAGGTTCATGGCGGGGGTGACTTCTTCGAAGACAGCCATCATGGATTCGACCAGATCGAGTCCAGTGGAGCCGCGCACTTCCTTCTCATCCATGGCGTAAAAAAGCTGGAAGCCGGCCCAGTCGGCTGCGGGAGCTTTTTGAAGCTGCCGCCTGATGGCTGAGACTCCCGGGAAGTTCGTCTTGGAAAAGTAAACGGGATCTTCTTCCCAGCTTCCCGCGCGAATCCGGAAACCTTCGCGCAGTACCAGGCGCTTCAATTCTTTTTCCATCGGGCTACCGGGCTTGAGCGCCGCAGTCAGCCTGTTCCAGTCCCAGTCCGCGGCCAGCTTGCAGCCTGGAAAGTCGCGCGGCGCGCGCACGTAGCCGCGCTCCACCTGCAGGCCGCATGTGAAAAGCCGCTCCCCGGTATCCAGGGAGAGAAAGAATTTCGAGCAGCCGAAGCTGACCTGATGGGAGAGGGGCTTGGCGTCGCGGTTGGCGCGCGGCAGATAGCCAATCCACTGCCAGTAGACGCCGCGGCCCCAGCGCTCCGTCACAAACGGCTGCCGGTAACGCGCTTCGAGGCCCAGCTTCAAAATCCTGGTGATGCGCTCGTGATCTTCCAGGTTTCCGACGTGAATGCCTCTTTGGAAATCCAGAAACTCCGGCCGGAACCCGATCGCCGCCACGGGCACGGGAAGATTCGGTTTTTCGAGAGCGCGCTTTTGCCGCATGGGAAGATCTTCCCAATTTTACCAGCAAGCGCGGGCTCATGAGGGATTTTCAGATGGAGGCAATAGGAAGCGGCGGTGAACGGAGGGACGATTCCCGACCAAAAAATCCACCTGGCGATGGAGAACGCGCAGCCGTTCAGGAACTTGCCGTTTCGGTGTCCGGCTAATGGTCGAGCGCCAGAGCATACGCTCCGGCTCCCGTGTGGGTTCCAATCGCGACAATTTTCAGTGCTTTTGCCCACTTGGGGTGGCCCTGTTTTTGCAGCTTGCCGGCAATATAATTGACCCCGTAGGCACTCGCGCCCAGAGCGACGAAGATGCCCGGATTCCGGGCGAAGGGCCGCACCATGGGGTTCGCCTCATAGCACCGGTTACCGCAACTTTGAAGCAGATGGTAGGTCGTCGCCGCGTCAAATTCCGCGGCAAGATAGACGGCCGTTGAGAGCTTCTTTACCCGGTGCGGTTTTTCCACCGCGAAAGCGGGCGCAGCCAGCATGACGGCCATTACCGCGCTTGCCCAGTATCGTCGCTTATTCATAGACACCTCGCGCGCTTCAAGAATTGGCAATGCTCACGGACTGCTTCATCTTTCCCTGCCTTGATCGTCAGGGTCCCAGAAACACTTGCCCGAGGGGATGATTTGGAATCAAGCCGGCGAACGGCTCGATGGTTCTCCGCCGCTCTCGAACCAAGCGGAGCGGTCAGCAGATGTACCCTTCCACTACGGGCGCCTGCCGGACAGGAAAGTTCGGGAGAAGGTCTTCGACCACCACCAGGATGCGATCCTCTCCATCCACGGGCGGAATCCGCGTCATGGTAACGGAAACCGGCCGGCGTTCGGCCGGCACCCTGCCCGGAAAGGAAGTAAAGCAGCAGCTCGTGGCGGTATAGGAACGGTGCAGCAAAGCGTTGGCCTGCTCTGCCAGTCCCTCGGCGGGCACCACATCCTCCAGCCTCCAGCCCAGGACCTGCTCAGGCCTCTGGAGCGTGGCGTCGAGGTAGGTGCGATTGGCAAAACGAATTCGCAAGTCTGAGGTAACGATCAAAAGTCCCGCCGGAATATCGTCCGTGGGCGCCGCTTCACCGCCCGGCAATTCAAAGGCAACCTGGCAGCGAAAAGATTTCTGACTTCTTGCGCACAGCTGTTCCTTGAGCAGGCGGCCGGCGAGGACCGGGAGCGCCGCCGCCACCACAATCAACGCGCAGGCCACGCCGAGGCCGGAGTCCGACGTCAGGTAATGGGAGACCAGAATCCCCCCCGCGGCCGCCACCAGGACGTGCATCAACGGCTGAAGGCGGGAAGCCTCCCGGCCCGGCCGCACCCGCGGGGCGGGGAACTCCGCAAAGTTTGTCTGCCAAAGAGGCTCTGGATTCTTCCTAGCCGCAGCCATTGACTCCTCCCGCAACACCGGCGATGGGACAGGATTTTCTGTTTCCGGTACGGTGTCTTTTCAATTTGACTATCGGCACCAATCACCGGAAGCATGAGGCGCGGAGTTTCAAGTCAATCCAAAGCGACCGCCGTTTGTCTCCCAAGGCTGGGAGAACGCTTCGCGGGGGTTCAGATAAAGGTGTAAAGTAAAGGGTTCGGACGATTAAGGGGCGAGGGGCCTTGGTTGGGTGTGCGGGGTATCCATAGAGCGTGTGCCTGAGATTTACTTTGCCGAAGCGACAGGGATCTGCGAATAACGTCGCCTCCCGTGGAGCCCCCCTGCCAGGGCTTCAAGCCTCGTAGCGGCGCAACCAATTGAATCTATGCCGGGGTGGAAATAAAAACGATGCTTCCAGAGGGTGACCGCCTTTGTCCCCGATGCGGACAACTGATCCCGGCCGGGCATCCCGAGTGCCCGGTATGCACGGCGCCGCAAGGCTTTTTGTGGAGACTGGAGCGGGAGACCTTGGTGGTGATCAGCCTTGTGCTGCTGGCCTTGTTCTTTGCCATCACCGGATTCGTCGTTCAAAGGTATCACGCCACACAAAAGGCGCTGGGGGGCCACTGGTATCAGAGGGGCGAGGCGGCGCTCAACGCCAACCAACCGCAGAAGGCCGTGGACGCCTTTCACACTGCCCTGGTCTATTCGCGCGATAACAGTGCCTACCAGATGCGCCTTGCCGAGGCGCTCATCAGGGCCAATCGTTTAGGCGAGGCCGAGGTTTACCTCCGAACGCTCTGGGTGCGCGAACCGGGCAACGGGACCGTCAATCTGGAATTGGGGCGCCTGGGGGCGCGCCGCGGGGAGGTCTCGGAGGCAATTCGCTATTACAATAACGCCGTTTTCGGCAGCTGGGACAGCGATCCCCTCGATCATCGCCTGGAGACCCGCATAGAGCTATGCCAGTTTCTGTTGTCCAAGGGGGAGCGGACCCAGGCGGAATCTGAACTCATTGCGCTCATTGCGCTCGAGAGGATCTTGCCCCCCGATGCGGCCCTGCATGCCCAGATCGGAAGCATGTTTTTGCAGGTGCAGGACTATCGGCGCGCCCTTCAAGAATTCCAAATCGCCTTAAAGCTCAAACCGAATACTCCGGGCGCCTGGGCTGGCGCCGGAGAGGCCGCGTACGAGATTGGAAATTACACCGAAGCCCGCCGCTACCTCGAAAAGGCGGTCTCCCAAAACCCGGCGGATTTGCGCTCCGCCCAGCAACTGGAAATCGGCAAGCTGATCTTATCCCTCGATCCCTTCGCGCGCTGGATATCCCAAAGAGAACGCATTCGGCGAACCGTGGCCGCTTTTAACCAGGCGCGGGCGCGCGTGGAGCAGTGCGCTCAGAGCCGCAGCGTGAATCTCCAGGCTAAGCCGGCCACGAGCCCGCTCCAGAACGTCTTTGCGGAAGCAAAAAAGATGCGGCCGAAAGCGACGATGCGAAGCTTGCAGCGCGACCCTGACCTGATCCCGAACGTCATGGACTTGGTCTTCCAGATGGAACAGCAAGCTGAGCAGACCTGCGGGATTCCCCCGGATCCGGATCGAGCTTTGTTGATGATTGCGCGCACACGAGGAGCTACAGAAAGGTGACAGACCCGGCAGCTACAAACGCCCCAAAGGCCATACCCCCGGCTTCCACCGCTGGCGAGCGAAGGTGGGCAACTCTTCTCCTGCGGCTCAAGAAAATCCGGTTGCCCCGCGTGTTTCTTCACGAAGAGGGCCTCTTTCTTCTCCTGGCCGTTATCATCGGGCTTTTTTCCGGTCTCTCCGTGGTCTGTTTCCAAATTTCCATCGATTGGACGCGCATCCGGCTTCTGGGGTCCGCGTTAAGCCCTTCGCCGCTCCGCGCCCTCCTCGTTCCGTCGCTGGCCGGGCTGGGCGTGGCGGTCATGGTCATCCACTTTTTCCCGCGCGTGCGAGGCAGCGGCGTCAACCAGACCAAGGCGGCCGTTTACATCTACGATGGCTACATTCCCTTCAGCACGGTGATTGGAAAATTCCTCACCTGCGCGCTGTCGATCGGGAGCGGCCAATCCCTCGGTCCTGAAGATCCCTCGCTGCAAATGGGCGCGGGGATTGCCTCAGCGCTGGGAAGAAGGCTTCACCTCTCGCGGGAGAAGGTGCGCCTGATTGCGCCCGTAGGCGCCGCCGCGGGACTGGCGGCGGCCTTCAATGCCCCCATTTCCGCCGTGCTTTTCGTCATTGAGGAGGTTATCGGAAACTGGAGCGCCGGTGTTCTGGGCGCCATTGTGCTTTCCGCCGTCTCCAGCGTCATGGTGCTGCGCTTGTTCCTGGGCGAAGAACCTCTCTTTCGGGTTCCGCCTTATCATCTGGCGCATCCCGGAGAACTGCTGGCCTATGCCTTCCTGGGAGTCATCGGCGGCGGAGCATCCCTGATTTTCGTAAAGCTGGTGTGTTATCTCCGTCCGCGCTTGAAAGCCCTGCCGCGCTGGTCTTATTACCTGCAGCCCGCGGCTGCCGGCCTGCTGATCGGCATCATCGGGATTTGGCTGCCGCAGGTAATGGGAGCCGGCTACGATTTCATCGATCAGGCGCTGCACGACCAGTTCACCTGGAAGCTGCTCATCTTTCTGGCCATCTTTAAGATCATCGCCACCAGCCTCTCTTTCTCCAGCGGAACGCCCGGCGGCATGTTTGCTCCCACGCTGTTCATCGGGGCCATGGTCGGCGGCGCGGTGGGCGGTGTTGAGCACATCTTCTTTCCCCACCTGGGTGGAACCGTGGGAGGATTCGCCCTGGTCGGGATGGGCGTCCTCTTCGCCAGCTTCTTGCGCGTTCCCATGACGTCGGTCTTCATGGTGCTGGAAGTCAGCGGGAACTATTCCATTATCTTGCCGGTGATGATTGCGAACACGATTGCCTACCTGATTTCCCTCCGATACCAGCCCGTCCCCCTTTTCGATATGCTTTCCCGTCAGGACGGCACCGACCTGCCTTCCATGGAAGAGCAGCGCGAGCGGGAAACTCTGCGCGTGGAAGACGCCATGCGACTACCGACAGAGGTTGTTCTGCGCGCCGAGGAAACCGTCGCCGAGGCCATCCGCCGCACCGGCAGCTCGCCTCACGAATTCTTCCTGGTCAGCCATCGAAGCGGCGATTGGACCGGCGTCACCAAGGAGACCTTGCGAGGGCTGGCCAAGGAAGGCAAGGGGGAATCGCCTTTGAGCCGCGTTCTCCCCGGCGCGCTGCTGCCCTGGCTCCATCCCGACCAGCCGCTGGATGTCGCCTTGCGCCAGATCGGGGATTGGCCGCTCATCCCGGTCATTCACCGCGCCGACTTCAACAATCTCCAGGGAATTATCTCCCTTACTGATATTCTGGCCGCTTACGGGGCCGCCCCGGATAAAGACCATCGGAGCAAGATAAGCCTGGAATCTTCGCGCCAGGAAGCCGCTCTGGGAGGCGAATGATCTCCGCTTGTTCCCGGTGGGCAAGATGGGTTAGCCGTCAATTTGGCCCGATCCTTCCGGGTGCTTCGAGTTGAGATCCTATAGGTGCAAATTCCGAAATGAGGGAGGAGAATTTATGGTACGAGCCGGCAAAGGGTGCTTAATTTCCGTCGCCATCGGAGCAGCGTTGTTATCGTTGCTCTGCTCCAGCGCAGGGTTCGCCGCCGAATCTTCCCCGCCGCCGCCAATGGAGTGGACCGCGCACTGGATCTGGCCCTCCGCCAAAGCGATCCCTGAACACCACAATCAATTTATACAGTTTCGCAAGACCTTCCGGCTTGAAAAGGTACCCAAGAAAGCGGACTTGGCGATTTTTGCCGACAGTCGATACCAACTGTTTTTGAACGGCGAACTAATCGGCCGGGGACCCGCCCGCAGTCCCGATTACTGGGCCTACTATGATGTGTTCGATGTCGCCTCCAAGCTCCACCTGGGATTGAACACGCTTGCCGTGGAAGTGCGGTGGTTCGGCGGCGCACTCGCCTGGTATCGGCCGTACCCGGGCGGATGGAACCACGGAAGCTTGGTTTGCCAGCTTGAGATCGGCCAGGGAAAAGATAAGAAAGTCATTCAAAGCGATGCGACGTGGAAGTCCACGGAGGATCATGCCTGGGAACCGAAGACTCCACAAGTGGATGACTGCTGCCTTGCCCCGATGGAGGTTTACCACGCGAGCCGCTCAATACCCGGCTGGACCAAAGGCCACTTTGACGACAGCCATTGGGTTTCCGCCGAGGTCATCAAAAGTGCCTGGGGCCTGACCTCGCCACCCTCCGCGCCATTCTCCCACATCGCGCGCCGGCCATTGGCTTATCCAGTCGAAAGGGAGATGGTTCCGGCGAAGGTTGTTGAGGCGGGAGTCACGCGGGAAGAAAACACCTCCGGGACGACGCAAGACGGTTTGGTTTCTCTTGTTCAGATGGGGAAACACTTCCATTTCGAGCCGCACCAGATCCGGCCATCCGTCATCGAGCACGGTGGGAATTTAACAAGCGATTCTTCCACCGCCTATGCGGTGGTCCGCCCGGCTCTGGACGGAGGCTCGCCGTATCTGATTTTGGACATGGGCCGGGAAGTTGACGGCTATCCCCAGATCGCTCTCAACACTCCCAGCTCCACCGTCGTTGACATCGGCTGGAGTGAAATGCTGGTGGACGGACACATCACCGCTGATGAGCCTCCCGGCACTCCCAGCCGGTACGCCGCCCGTTATTACGCGCGCCCGGGGCAGCAGAACTGGACGCTCTGGGGTTGGCATGGCCTGCGCTTTATTGAGTTGGAGTTTCCCCATCTGAAAGAGCCGGTTCGCGTCCGGGCAAGTTTTCTCTTCAGCACCGCGCGCCTCCAGCACCGGGGCTCCTTCTCGAGTTCCAGCTCCCTGCTGACCAAGCTTTGGCACATGGGCGCGTACACCTGGCAACTATGCACGCTTGACGGAACGATGGATTGTCCGACCCGCGAGCAACACGAGTGGGTGGGGGACGGCGAGATCGAACTGCTGGTGAACAGTGTGGCGGACGGCACGTTGGACATTGCGCGCAAGTTCTTGCTTGACGCAGCGCACAACCAGCGTCCCGACGGAGCAATTCCCGCCATCAGCGCCGACGGGGATACCGAAAGCCTCGTTATCGATGATTACATCTTTTCCTTCGTGAATGCTCTCCACGAATACTATGTTGAGACCGGCGACCGGGATTTTGTCTTGCGCCTTTACCCCAATGTTGTGCGGGCGATGATGTGGTTCCAGCCGTTAAGGCAGCCGGACGGCCTGCTGGGGAAAATGCCGGATTGGGTTTTTCTGGACTGGTCCAATCCCGATAAGGCCGGCGAGAGTTCAATCCTGAATGCCTTGTACGTCCACACGCTTGAAAACGCCGCCCAGATGGCGGACATGGCAGGGGACGCTTTTCATGGGCGGATTTTCAGGTCGGATGTGGCGCGCATCCGCGCCATCTTCAATGAGCGCTTTTGGAATGAAAGCCGGGGGCTATACGTGGACGCCTGGGATCAGGGGAAGCAAAGCGAGCACGTGAGCCAGCTCGCCAACGCCGACGCCATCCTCTACGGGTTTGCGCCTGCCAAGCGAATTCCCGGCATGGTCGAGAAGATGGTCAACCCCGCCACCCTGCGCCAGCAAGTGCTGGATCCCACAACGATGAAGTTTGTAACCGAAGGAAGACCGCTCGATCTCCGGCATGATGTGATTCAGGCGCAGCCCTACGGGATGTTTTTCTTTTTGAGCGCCCTGAGCGAGCAGGGAGACGCCCAAGCGGTTCGAAAATTTATTGAAAATCTTTGGGGACCCATGGCGGCCGCCGGTAATGACACCTTCTGGGAGCAATTTGTTCAGCGCAACGGCACGTCCTGCCATGCCTGGAGCGCTGCGCCGACTTACATCTTGAGCCGTCTGGTGCTGGGGATACAGCCACTCGAGCCCGGGTATCGTTCCTATATAGTGGCTCCTCATCCGGCAGGCCTCGCGTGGGCGAAGGGGGGAGTTCCGACCGTTCGAGGCGCCATCAGCGTCGATTGGAAGTGGGAACAAGGAGCATCGAGGAATTCAGCTTCCAGCGCGCACGGGGAACGCTTTGTCCTGCGCCTGCACAACCCTGCCGCGGCCGCGGTCCATGTAACACTGCCCAAAAGAAACGGCCGGCTTCCATCTGCGGTTTGGCTGAATGGGAAAATGCATACGGGCAAGGTGGAAATCAACCAGCCCGGCGACTATTTGATTGAAGGCGAGTATTACTGATGCTTACAAAATATAGTGACGCCGTTCTTTGTAGCGCCGCTCTATGAGCGGCGAAAGACGCGGGTCATAGACCCGCGCTACAGTAATAGTTGTCACTATATTTTGTAACTCTCAATAAAATCCGGCAGCCTGGGGTGCAGATATCAATCGTCGCGGGATCGCGCTTCCGCAACGTTGATTTCGCGGCCCGGCGCCGGCGGAATCCCCCGGCCATTGATTCATACGGTGTAGAAGACATCATCTCGAGGAGAGCGAATCGATGAAAAAGCAATTGGGTCTCGTTATTCTGGCCATCTTTCTCGTTTTCGGACCAACGCCGCTGATCTCCGCCCAGACGTCAAAAAAGGAGTCGAAAGAAACGCCCCCAAAGGCCGCGAGCGAATCCGCCGCGCCCAAGGAAGAATCCTCGGTGACCGAGCACACCATTAGCCTGGACGGCCAGACGATTGCCTACAAGGCGACGGCAGGAACCATTCTCTTGAAAGACGATAAAGGCGATCCGGCCGCCAGCATGTTCTACGTGGCGTACACGCGGCACGATGTGAAGAATTTCAGCCAGCGCCCCATCGCTTTCCTCTACAACGGCGGTCCCGGCTCTTCCACGGTTTGGCTGCACATGGGAGCCTTTGGCCCCAAGCGCGTGGTCACGGCCAACGCCGAACCCACGGCGCCCGCTCCCTATAAGGTGGCAAGCAACTCCGATTGCCTTCTCGACAAAGCGGATTTGGTTTTTATCGATCCGGTCGGCACCGGCTTCAGCCACGCCGTCGGCAAGGCAAAAGACAAGGATTTTTGGGGAATCGACCAGGACGTCAAATCCGTCGCTCAATTTATCGACACCTATGCCAGCCGCAACGACCGCTGGAATTCGCCCAAATTCCTGATCGGCGAAAGCTACGGAACGTTCCGCTCCGCGGCGCTGGGCAACTACCTGCAGGGTAGCGGGATGGACTTGAACGGGATCGTGCTGATCTCCACGGTCCTGGACATGGGCACCATCAGCTTCAAGCTGGGCGACGACCTGCCTTACATTTACTACCTGCCCAGCTACGCGGCGACCGCCTGGTACCACAAAGTGCTCAAGGACCGGCCGGCGAACCTTCCGGAATTTCTCGCTCAGGCCCGCAAATTCGCTTCCACGGAATACGCGGAAGCCCTGCTGAAAGGCTCGAAGCTCAGCGCCCAAGAGAAAGCGGACGTGCTGAAGAAGCTTTCCTATTTCACCGGCTTGAGCGAGGACTATCTTTCCCGCGCCAATCTCCGGGTGAAGCCGGGGCAATTTATGGAAGAGCTGCAACGCAGCCGGGGGCTCACCACAGGGCGCCTGGACGCTCGCTTCTCCGGCCCCACCTTCGACCTGCTGGGAGAGAACGCCGCCTACGATCCGCAGGAAACCGCCATCACCGGAGCCTTCACGGCGGCCTTCAACCAATATATCCGGCAGGGGCTGAAATTCGGCGGCGACAAAAAGTACGTCATCATGAACGGCAAGGCCAATGAGAAATGGGACTGGAAACGGAAAGGGGGGTCACAGGACTTCAGCTCCGCGGGCTCGGCAAGCGTTATGGAAGATTTGAAGGGTGCGCTGATTTCCAATCCCCACCTGCAAGTGCAGGTCGAAAACGGATACTTTGACCTGGCCACCCCCTTCTTTGCCACCGAACATACGATGGATCACCTGGGCCTGCCCAAAGACCTCGAAAGCCACATCCACTTTGAATATTACGATGCCGGCCACATGATGTATTTGCGCCCGGACAGCCTGGCCAAGTTGAAAGCCAATATCGCCGCGTTCATCTCGAGCGCGTCGAAGGAATGACCGAGCTTGTTTACCCCCAATCGGCTTCTAGAGGCGATGATACCCTCCAGGTTCAGTACGAATCTGCCGATGGAAAGGGTGACAGTTCACTCCGACATCGGACATCTGCATCCATATGCGTATGCCTGAAGCTCTGATAGAATCATCGGCAATGGGAATTCGCGCAACGGCAACACAAGTGATCAATGTGGCTTCTGTTCCCCACCGAAGCCCGTTTCGGTATCCTGGGGGGAAAACCTGGTTAGTCCCTTACGTACGGCAGTGGGTAAAATCCCTACCTTTCCATCCCCACGAATTCGGTGAGCCCTTTGCGGGCGGTGCAATTGTTGGGCTCTCGGTACTGTTTGAA
>DATKQU010000153.1:0-9547 GCA_035532595.1 Terriglobia bacterium
TGCGCGTCAGGCGTTCGTGCTCGATGCGCCGGCTGAGCGAGAGCATGTGGAAGTAGCGCATGTAAACGCTGCGCTCGGAAAGGGTGTGGTGGAAATTCACCATCAGCGGCTCATCTTCCGGGCGGATGGGACGAATCACCATCGGCGTGCCGTCTTTACTGTTCCACTTGTAAGCGTACTGCGAGGGGTAAGGGCGAATCGCCAGCTTGGGCAATTGCTCCTCGCTGACTTCCGGCCCGTGCAGCACCACGCGCGCGTCCAGAGCGATCATTCCTTCCGGCGAAACCAGCAGCGGGTTGATGTCAATTTCGCGAATGCGGCGCTGCTCGACCACCAGATGGCTGAAGCGCACCAGCAGGCGCTCGAGCGCGGCAATATCCACCGCCTTCTGCCCGCGGACCCCCTGCAGCGCCTTCCAGATCCGGGTCTGCTCCATCATGCGCCGCGCTAGGGTCGTATTGAGCGGCGGCAGGGCCAGCGACCGGTCCTTGAAAACTTCCACCAACTGGCCTCCCGTACCAAAGAGCAATACGGGACCGAATTGCGGATCGAAGCTGCTGCCCAGGATAATTTCGTAGCCGCGATATTGGATCATGGGCTGCACCGTGACGCCCTGGAAATGCCCCGGACCCGCCTTTTCCAGCACCGAGCTCTCAATGGAGCGGTAGGCTTGCCGGACCGCCCCCTCGTCCCCCAAGTGCAGTTGCACGCCGCCCACATCCGTCTTGTGAGTGATGGTTTCCGAATAGAGCTTCAAGGCCGCCGGGTAACCCGCGCGCGCGGCGAGCTGCGCCGCCTCGTCTTCGGAGGCGGCCACAAACGTCGGCACGGTGGGAATGCCATAGGCCGCGAGAAGCTGCTTCGATTCGTACTCGTTGAGCAGCGAACGATTGTCCTTCTGAACGTCCTGGATGATCTTCTGGACTTGCCCGCGGTCAATGCCGTCATCTTCGCCTTCCGGAACCATCATGGGGGTTTCATACAACCCGCGCAGGTTGTAAGCGTACTGGCACATGTACTGGAAGATCAGGACGGCGTCATCGGGATAGCTGAAGGTGGGGATATTCGCCTGGTTCAAAATTTGCTCGCCGGCCAGGATCTCCGCCCCGCCCATCCAACTGGCGAGGAGCGGCTTGCCGTCCAGCTTGGCAAAACGCTTCAACTGTTCCGCCGTCTCGGTGGGATCGGTCATGGCCTGCGGGGTGAGGATTACGAGCAGGGCGTCGCTATTGGGATCCTGGGCGACAATCTCCACCGCCTTGGCGTAACGATCGGGCTTGGCGTCCCCGAGAATGTCGATGGGATTGTTATGGCTCCAGTGGGGAGGCAGCAGGGCGTTCAAAGCCTCCGTGGTCTCATCCGACAAGGCGGCGAGTTCCCCGCCGTGTACTGACAGGGCGTCCGTGGCCAGCACGCCGGGCCCGCCCGCGTTGGTCAGGATGGTGAGGCGCCGCCCTTTGGGGCGCGGCTGCTTGGAGAGAACCCCGGCCACGGAAAACAGGTCGGCAATGCTGTTGACGCGCAAGACCCCGGAACGGCGAAAGGCCGCTTCCAGAACTTCATCGCTGCCCGCCATCGCTCCCGTGTGGCTGGCCGCCGCGCGCGCCGCCGCCTCCGTCCTTCCAGCCTTGATCACGATGATGGGCTTGGAGAGCGCCACCTCGCGCGCCGCGGAAAGAAAAGCGCGGGGATCGCCGATGGACTCCATGTAAAGGATAATGCTGCGGGTGTTGGGATCGTCCCCGAGATGATCGATCAGGTCGCCCCAGTTCACGTCCAGCATTGAACCTATCGACAAGAAAGCGCTGAAGCCCACATGCTCCCGCAAGCTCCAGTCCAGGATGGCCGTGCACAGGGCACCGCTCTGGCTGATGAAACCCACGTTGCCGGGCTGCGCCTGCGTACGCGCGAAGCTGGCGTTGAGCCCCGTCAGCGGGCTCATTACCCCCAGGCAATTGGGGCCGATCAAGCGCATGCTGCCGCGGCGCAACTGGGCAAGAATTTCGTGCTCCATTTCCTCGCCCGCCGCCCCGCATTCCTTGAAGCCCGCCGAGATCACCACCGCGCCCTTCACTCCCGCGTCCACGCAATCGCCCACAATGCCGGGCACCGTGGGCGCCGGCGTCACGATCACCGCCAGGTCCACCGGCCCGGGAATGTCCTTCACGCTCGGATAGGCTTTGATCCCCAGCACGTGGCTGCGCTTGGGATTGACCGGATAGACGATGCCCCCGAAGGGATTGCTGATCAGATTCCACAACAGCGTGCGCCCCACGCTTCCCGCCGACTCCGTGGCCCCGATGACGGCCACGCTCTCCGGAGAAAAGAACACATCCAGAGGATGATGAGTCTGGCGGAAGATATCGTGCGCGCGTTCCAAGCCTCGCATGGCAGATGGTTTCATTGGATTAGACCTCGCTCCCTTCGCTATTGTGAACTTCTTCGCAGCCTGAATTCAAGCCGGACATTCCGCTTTTCGCGCACCCCCGCCACAAGCGCTTTCGCTCCGCCGGGGGAGGCGGCTTATCAGATGTGCACCGCTAGAACCGGGCAGGTCCCCAACTGGATCACCCGGTGCGTGGTGGAACCGAAAAGGGCAATGTCCACCGCGTTGCGGCCTCGCACGCCCATAATCACCAAGTCCGTCTCCGTTTCCAAGGCCAACTGCAGGATCTGCTGGTACGGCTTGCCAATCCGCACAGCGGAACGAATCTTGCACCAGTTGCGCGCGTCCTCCGGCACCGGCTCTTCCAGGCGCTTCGTGAATTCGGCCACCGTGCCCTCGAGATCCTCGCTCTCGGGCAGATCTTCCAGCACGTGGAGCATGGTCAGCTCCGCGTTGTACTCCATGGCCAGAGAAAGCGCATAAGCCAGGGCGCGGCTGGAGTGATCGGAGAAGTCGGTGCAAAAGAGAATCCTCTCGAGGCGGAGGGGCTGGGCGGCATCCCCGGGGCTGACGAAACCATGGACGGGATTGCGCACCACCAACACCGGGCAGCGCGCTTTTCGCAAAACCTTTTCGGTCACGGACCCCATGGTCAGGCGGTCGAACCCGTGCCGCCCATGGGTGCCCATGACAATCATATCCACCCCTTCTTTTTCGGCAAACTCCAGAACGCACTCGGTCACCGTGCCGCTGTGCACATGCCGCTCGGTGCGAAGTCCGTCCACCTGGTGCTCGGCCGCGAATTCGGCAAGCTTCTTCCCGGCGTGCGAGTCGAGGTTCCAGAAAACCTCGTTGATGGAATCAGGAAAAGCGTAGTAGGGATACGTGGAAGTCAGAGGCTGCACCACATGTTGGAGGAGCAGTTTGGCTCCGTAATGCTGGGCGAGCGATTGAGCGTAATCGTACGCCTTGGCTGAGTATTCGGAAAAGTCCAAGGGGCAAAGGATCTTCGCAATCCTCAACATGGCCTTTCCTCCTCAGCGCGGGAGAGTAGGAGCGCTCGTAATACGGGAATCTTGGGGTTGCCCTGTTCAGTCCAGAGGACAATCTCCTGCCTTCGCTTCTCTCCATCCAGCGCAGAATCAATATAACAAGCATGCCGGGCGGGCCACCGTGACCTCGAATACCAGCTATTGTGATCTGGCTCACAGATTCGGAAACGCGGGAAGGAGAGAATTTATAAGGGGAGGTGCAAGCCGAGAATCCGTCAAGAGCCCGTCTTGAGCCGGTTCCTGGCGGTCGCGCGCCCCCACGATGGTCCTCGTTCAGCAAGGCAGGCGCAGAGCAAGTTGCCCTGGATTCTGAAGCGAGCAGAAGGAGGAAGCCATGGAAGAACCCAAAGTCATGGTGGCTTTACGCGATGTGGAAACGGCCGGGAGCCTGACCAAGCTCGGTTGCCAAATGGCGAACTTGATGGGAGCCAGCCTGATGGCCGTGCACGTGGTGGAAATCGCGGCAGGCTTGCCGATCGACGCCGAAGAAGAGATCCTCGACCGCCCCGGCAAGCAAGTCCTGTCCTTAGCCCGGCAAGTCGCCTCCAACAATTTTTCCATGAACATCACCACGCAGTTGCTGAGGGCCCGGCATGCAGGTGAAGCGATTGTCGACGAAGCGGCGGAGAAAGGGATCGAACTCCTGGTGGTGGGATACCATCACAATCACGGCCTGGCGGAGACGCTGCTCGGCTCCACCGTGCAGTACGTTTCTCATCATGCGCCGTGCAAAGTCCTGGTGCAAATTCCAGCGCCCAAAGAGCACGCCAAAGCCGTCCCCGCGCGCGATACGAAAGAGGAATTGAAGGAAGTGGAAAAGCGCCCCGAGGCCGCTTGAAAACCAGAGCGCGCTTGCGCCCGCTGAACAATTGAGGTAATAGAGAAAGCAGCGAAGAGCACCATCGGCAAGTTGGTCGGAGATCCAATCGCGAGGAGGAATACGATGCAACTTTCGGCAAAGGCCCTGGCGTTCGCAACGGGGATCATCTGGGCGGGCGGAATCCTTTGTGTCGGTCTGGTAAATCTTGCCGCACCTTCCTACGGCGCAAGCTTTCTTCAAGCCATTAGCTCGATCTATCCCGGTTACCACAATACGCGCCATTTCGTGGACGTGCTGGTGGGAACGGGATACGGCCTGGTGGATGGCGGGATCGGCGGCTTGATCTTTGCCTGGATTTACAACTGCTTCGCGCCCCACGCGCCGCGGCTATCCTGAGTTCCGCTTGAGGGGCGAAGGAAGCGCGGGAGGTTCGGCGCACCGACATGGCCGGTAAATTCAAGCGAAGCGTCGTCCTGGTGGCCGGCTGGAGTTTGGTGGCGCTCGGCATCCTCGGGCTGTTTCTTCCCATCCTGCAAGGTGCGTTGCTGCTTTTGGCCGGGCTCTCCGTGCTCTCCTCGGAGTACGTTTGGGTGCACAAGGTTCTTCAGCGGCTCCGAGCCCGTTTCCCCGGCTTGAGTGAGCGGCTGCATGCCGCCGAAACCTGGGTAAAAGCGAGGTTCATGAAGGTGCGCCGCTCCAACCGCCGAAAGGGGGAATAGGGGGGAGTTGTCGAATTTGGAGTTGGTGATTTGACGATAGCCCACTGGCGTGTATTTTCAGTCGCTTCTGGTGTGGCCGGCAGCGTCTATTACTGATTTCTGACGTTCTTGTAAGTCTTTTCTCTGCTCAGATTTTCCATAGATAAACGCCGCCAGGGGAGCGCCAAGGCCCCCAACAATAGCAGCTATGCCGAAGCCGCTTCTTCCTTTCATGACTGCGTAGGTCCCTGCAAGAATGGCTAAGACACATATGACAAATCCTAGGATCATTCCCAGCCTTTCGTTCAGAATATTGGAGCTAACGACCTTATTTTCCAGTCCCTGCCTATGTAAACTCTGCTTTTCCGCCATAGAAATGATCCTGTCGGCAGAACCTGGAAGGAGTTCTTCATACTGGCGAAGCATCGCCGGGGGAGGAAGGGGCCCAGAGAATTTCTGAGCTGTGATCGCAAACTTGGCGAGAGTCTCCGAACTGCTGGGCTGAGACCCAAGATTCTCAGAGGTGAGAAGTCGGCGTTTTCTCTTGGTCACTGTGGTTCAGCGAGGTGCGATTCAACCTCATGGGATCGCTTCGTTTCTACCACCTTTATTTCTGGATCGAAACCATAAACGGCTTTCCACAAATCATCGCACACCATTTGCCAGTCCATCATAATCCCGATCCCGTCGGCCTGCTCAGGGCTCGCCGTTTGGTTATACGTGTCGTACGTATTCCCAAAGTCGAAAAGCCTCCCTATTCCGGCCCAAAGGCCCGGCATCGATGCTAAATAGAGTGACCCCATCATTCATCCTCTAGTTGTTGGATGTTCTTGCATACCATACCGGTTGCTAGTCGAAATGCGATTATACACCACTTCCTCGGTACAATACGACGGCAGTTTAATTTGTCAAGATTTATTTCGCAACGCCAAGATAGCAGGACTGACCGCATCAAACTGGCCATTGCCGCCTCAATTCACGGGACGTCATTGATTGGTAGTCGACGCTAAGGTACGGATTCACTCACAGTCCCGTCCTTTGGGCCTTAAATTAAACGCAAATACTAGCGCACTCCGAGGGCGAGCAGGGCGTGGCTTCGAGCCGGGGCTGGAAAAGCGGTCACAGAGCGGGGTGACGGGCGTCACTGCGCTTCCCGAGCAAGCAAGAGAGCATGGAGCCATAAGGAGGGTGAAGAGGGGCGATAACGAAGTACGCAAAAGCGGAGTTTGATGCTGACGCTCCAGCCAGTACCTCCGCCAAGGCCAGCGACTTAACGCGGCCGCTTCGCCCCCCCCTCCTGCAACGATTACTGCGCCGGCCCCAAAGGCCGGCATTTGCGTTCTGGCGCCTTTTCCTGCACGTCCCTTGCCTAGCCACTAATCCCAATGATATCTTGGGCTCATATGAGCCCCCCAGAGCTTAAAGACGGAAGCGCGGGCTTCCAAGTGGATCGTTACCAAACTCTGCTCGAGATCGCAGATTTGATCGCCCAGCACCGCGATCTGGCCGGGCTCTTCCACGATTTGGCGCGGCATCTCCGGCGCGTGATCAACTTCGATTTTCTCAACTACGTTCTGCACGATCCTGAAAACAACGTGATGCGGCTCAACATCATCGAGAGCCTGGGCTCGCACGCACTCCCGCTTCCCCTGGTGATGCCCACGGAAAATTCCTGCGCCGGCTGGGTCTGGCAAAACCAGCAGCCTTTGGTGCTGACGGACATCGCCGGAGAAACTCGCTTCCCGCCGGTCATGAAGGTTTTGCGGGAGCACAGCATCAGGTCTTACTGCGTTCTGCCGCTCACCACGGCGCAACGGCGCCTGGGGGCCTTAGGGTTCGGCAGCAAGAGCCAGGGCGCTTATACCCAAGACGATCTGGAGTTTTTGCAGCGCGTCGCGCAGCAAGTCGCCGTGGCCGTGGACAACGCCCTCAATTATCAAACCCTGCAGTCCTATCTGGAACGCCTGGCGCGCCGCCGCGCCGAGGAGCAACTGCGCGAAACCCAGGCGCTATTCGAGCAGCTCTTTGAGTCCGCTCCGGATGGCGTACTGGTCACCGACGCAGAGGGCTTGATCACGCGGGTCAACGCGCAGACGGAAAAAATGTTCGGGTACGGGCGTGCGGAGCTGCAAGGCCAGTCCATCGAGGTTCTGGTTCCGGAGCGCTTCCGGGAATCCCATGTGGAACTCCTCAAGGGCTACCAGGCGGTCCCTCATCTGCGCGCCATGGGCAGCGGCCTGGAACTCTACGCACGGCGGAAGGACGGCTCGCAGTTTCCCGTCGAAATCATGCTGAGCCCGATTAAAGACGATAACGGAAGTTTGGTGGTCCTGGCGGTAGTGCGCGACATCACCAAGCGCAAGCGCGCGGAAGAGGCGCTCAAAACCAGCGAGCAACAGCTCCAGAGCATTCTGGACAATTCCCCCACGGTCATTTACCTCAAGGATTTGGAGGGCCGCTACGTCCGAATCAATCAGCGCTTTGCCGCGCTCGTGGGCATCGGCAAAGATGCGGCTCGCGGAAAAACAGACGACGACTTGTTCCCGAAAGAGATGGCGGAGAGATTTCGCGCCAACGACCGGAAGGTCTTCAGCGCCGGCGTCCCCATGGAGTTCGAGGAAGTGGTGGGGCAAGGGGACGCCATGCGCACCTACATTTCCGTCAAGGTTCCCCTTTTCGATTCGGAGGGAAAGCCTTACGCCCTGGCCGGCGTTTCGACGGACATTACGGAACGCAAGAAGGCCGAGGAAGCCTTGCTGCTGGAGGTCAGCTCCGTCCTGCTCTCCCATCTGGATATTCGGGAACTCTTCGCCGCCATTTCCGCCACCTTGCGCCGGGTGATGCCCCACGAATACGCCACTCTGGCGCTCTACGAACCGGAAAGCAAAGAGCTGCGATTGATGTCCCTGGAACAACCTCAAACCGAAGCCGCGCTCGAGCATGAAATGCTCTCCCCCATGCAAGAAACCCTGGCGGGCCGGGTGATGAATTCCCGCCAGCCGCTGGTCGTCAACGATCTTGCCGGCAGCTCCCTCAATCCCAAAACCGCTCGCCGCCTGGCAGCGGAAGGCGTCAAGTCCGCCTGCTTTCTGCCCCTCATCGTCCGGGACCGCGTGCTCGGAACCTTGAACCTGGTCAGCCGGCGCGAAGCCGCCTTTCAACCGAAGGAAGTCGAGCTGCTTTCCCAGGTGGCCAGCCACGTGGCCATGGCGCTCGACAACGCCTTGGCCTTTCGCCAGGTGGCGGAACTCAAAGAGCGGCTGGCGGAGGAAAAACTCTATCTCGAAGATGAAATCCGCACTGAGTACCATTTCGAGGAGATCATCGGGGAAAGCATGGCTCTGAAGCGCGTCCTGAAACAGGTGGAAACCGTCGGGCCCACCAACGCCACGGTCCTGATCCTGGGAGAGACGGGAACGGGAAAGGAGCTGGTGGCGCGCGCCATCCATGATTTGAGCACCCGCCGCGATCGCACCTTCATCAAACTGAATTGCGCCGCCATTCCGACGGGGCTGCTCGAAAGCGAACTCTTTGGCCACGAAAAGGGAGCTTTTACCGGGGCCATCGCCCAGAAGATCGGCCGCCTGGAGCTGGCTCATCAGGGCACCTTGTTTTTGGATGAAGTGGGCGACATCCCCCTGGAACTCCAGCCCAAGCTCCTGCGGGCGCTTCAGGAAAAGGAGTTCGAACGCCTGGGAAGCACCCGAACGATTCCCGTGGATGTCCGGCTGATCGCCGCCACCAACCGCGACTTGGCCAAGATGGTGGCGAGCCACGAGTTCCGCAGCGACCTCTATTACCGCCTCCGAGTTTTTCCCATCACGGTTCCTCCCCTCCGCGACCGCGCCGAGGATATTCCCATCCTGGTCCACTATTTCGCCCAAAAGCACGCGGAGAGAATGCACCGGAAGATCGAGAGCATCCCGCCCGAAACCATAGAGGCCCTCGTCCGCTGGCACTGGCCGGGAAATATCCGCGAACTGGAGAACATCATCGAAAGAGCCGTCATCCTTTCTCCCGGTCCCGTGCTGCGGGTTCCGCTCGCCGAGATCAACCCCGCGGAGGATGAAGGCGCAAGCCCGGATACGCTCGAGGAGGCCGAACGCGAGCACATCCTGCGAGTCCTGCGGGAAGCCCGAGGCATTATCGGGGGCCCCCATGGCGCCGCCACGCGCCTGGGCCTGAAAAGAACCACCCTGAATTCCAAAATGCGGAAGCTGGGAATCACCCGGGAAGAAATCTCCGATACGACCCCCGCCTGACGACATATCGTCACCTGACGGCCATCGGTCACTCCTCGGCTGAATGCTCTCCTAACCCAGCTCAAGATTTCCATATATCCTATTGATTTTACACATCATAAATTAATCACCTGACACCATCGTTTGGAAGACCAAATGCCATGTCATTAGTGGGGTGAAAGGTTGCTATGAAGGAAATCTGGCCTAGCCGCAACACTGTTCACTTAAGCAACTCTTGGCGGCCGTGCTGAGCTTTCAAGCGCCCGTCATTCTGAGCGAAGCGAAGAATCTGCTTTTCCACGACGATTTACAAGCAGATGCTTCGCTTCGCTCAGCATGACATCCGGATT
>DATKQU010000154.1:0-18110 GCA_035532595.1 Terriglobia bacterium
GGCGGCATGATGACCGCCTGCCCGGTTTGGTCATAGAAGGTATCAAGCCGCGTGCCGGCCCGCGGCTGGGTGAAAAGGTCAAGATTCGACTGGTCATAATAAACGCCGGCTCCCGCCACAATCTTGGTTTTGTCGCCTGCCGTGGGAAGGAAGCTGGCTGCCAGCCGCGGCGAGACTCGGACGCCGTGGACAATCTGGTCCCAGTCGAGTCTAATCCCGGGGTCAATGACGAGGCGGTCTGAAACCGTCCAATGGTCCTGCGCGTACGCTCCCGACTCAAAATTGGTCTGGGCAAGCGACGGGCTGCCCGGAAAGGCGACCGCTCGGGATAGGGTGCCATCCTCGCGGCGAATCAGGATGGCGTGCCGGTTGAATGATGCCACATCGGCGATGCGGTCGAGGTCGATGCCGGCCCGAACTTCATGGCTTCCCCAATTTCGGAAGGTGGGCGCCACCAGGTCGCCAATCACTTGCCAGCGTTCCGAGCGCCCTTCCTCATGCTCGAAGTAGTTGCCGGCGGTTCCCTCCGGGGTGATCACGTAGGTCTGATTTCCCATAGGCGCGACTGCGGTGTGAAAGCGGCTGAAGGCCACTCCGTATTCCATTAGCGCACCGTTCGAAAGCTGAGATTGGTCTTTGACCGACATGTGGTAGATGGATTCGCCCAGGTTGGTGGTGGTATCAATCGGGTCGAATCGCGACAGCCCCGCGTAGTTGCTTCGAAAGGTGTTCACCAGCAGGCTGGTGGTCAGAATGTTGGAAGGAGTAAGGTTGACCTGGGTCTTGGCAAGATCACCTAACCGCCAGTAAGAAGTCCTGTCGGCGCCCGGAGGGAGGTCGTTGATGGTGTTCAAATTGTATTCAAATTCCGGCGCCAGCAGAAACCAGGCTTTCGCCTTCTTGAGCGGCCCCGCAAGGCTTCCCCGCGGGAGCCATGAGCCGATGTGAAATCCGCCCTGGCTTGAGAAGGAAGGCAGGAAGTCGGTCGCCGAAAATCGGTACCGGTCATCACCCATGCCCGTCATCATGTCCAAAACCCCGCCGGAAGCTTTGCCATCCTTGGCAGGATAGCGGCTGCCCAGGACGGTGACGCTCCGCAGCGCTTCCACCGGAACGCGGGCATCAAAAAAGGCGCTCGCCGGATCGGTGATATTGAACCCGTCCAGTTCGTCCAGGATTTGTCTGGTGGACGAACCGTTGACATGAATCTGATTGGTGGCATCCTGCAGAACTCCGGGCAGCAGCGGCAACGCGTAACGGATGTCGCGGGGCACCGTGTAGGGGAGGTTTAGGATTTCCTGGTTGTTCAGCGTCTGGGTGGAGGAAGTCATGGCGGGATTAATGCTGCTGGGGGAAGCAACCACATCAACTTTTTCGTAGTGCTCGCGGACGTGAGCGAGCGTGACCTCGGTGCTTTCGGTAATTCCCACTTGCACGTTATCCGCCTTCACCGCGTAAAAGCCTTCCTTCTCCGCTCGGAGTTGGTAACGCCCATCCGGGAGGTCTCTAAACTGGTAACGGCCCGCGTAATCCGTTTCAGCTCTGGCCACCACCTGTCCGCCAGGTTGGGACAGCGTAACGCGCGCCAGTGAAACAGCCAAGCCATTTTCGTCGGTGACGATAACCAGGAGTGTGGCAAGTGTATTTCCCGCGGCGGGTTCCGAGATCTGGCTATCAACCAAGGCGCTGCTGAGCGGGAGGCCGAATTGGCGTCCGATCGGGTTGCGAGACGCCCCTGCCTGCGCAACCTCCCGGGCTGAACCCTTGAGGGCCCGGGCCAGTGGGAGTCCCGGAATCGCAAACGCGAAATACACGGCGACAAACAACAAGAGATCCGGGCAAGCCGGGAACCGCCTTCCGTCACGCCGGGTTTGGCCAAAGAATCCGCCCATCGGTCGTGTTCCTAATTTTCCCTCACTTTAGATGAGATGGAAGAGATTTTCCGGCGAACCTCAGGCGAACGCTTTCCGGCGGGAGGACGAAGTCTGCGGGCTGCGTTTGCCGGATATTCGCCGGGCGTTCCGCCGAAGATCTTTGCACAGCCACATTGACATACTTTTGGCCTCAGTGCACAATGAATGATTAAAAGGTGCGACGTGAACGGTTGTCTTCGCACCCTGATAAGCGCCCGTAGCTCAGCCGGATAGAGCACTTGCCTACGAAGCAAGGGGTCGGGTGTTCGAATCACCCCGGGCGTACCATTCCTTCCAACCTTCCCAAGAAGTTACGATTTCCTCTTTCCCCCGATAGGCTCCACTGGGGCTCCAGTTGAGGATGGCCGTGGCTGAGCATGCTGCCACCGCCTCTGAAGCCCGTTGTGTCTGCGAGCAGGAATCGTCCCGTCCATTGCGCGGAAACAAAATCCGCGCCGAAGCAACCCGTGCTCTTTCGTTTTTCGCCTCCTGCGCTTCCTGAAGGGCCTGCCCAAAAGCTGACCCCACGGACGAGATTGATCTTGAGCATCCGCTTAGTGACCGCATGACGGTAAACGGAGTTGAGGATGACTTCAGGATGCGAACAATGTTCCAGGACAGCGTTTTGCTTTTTGGTTGATAAAGTCCTGAAATTCCTCTTGCGCCTCGCCAGCGGCGCCCGGCTCTCACGGGAGGATACTGACCAAGGCGAAATATAATTGAATTATTTTATTTGCCTGTCCATAAAGATATGAAATCGTTTCATTTTATTATTGACAGGCCCATTGTGCTGTGATAAACCGCTAGCAGTGCAATTAATTGGGGCTTACAAGCAGAGAGGTGTGTTGTGAGGAAGGCATCGCTAGCCAAGCAGGATTTATATCTCGCGCAGGCTCCTTGTCAGGAGATGGCTCACCGCCCACCTCGGGTAACACGAAGTCATAATGTAATACAATCATACTATTTTCAACTTGACACGGTCCATGCGTGGAGATATAGTCCGCAGCCAGGTAGCGGGCTCAACATCACAACCAAATTGGGACTTATTTAGGGATTTCCCCTTTTTTTGTCAGCTGAAGTTGGATTATCTGTGAAGCGTCGCATCTTGGGCTGAAGCAGGAGGAGAACTAATATGAAACAGGATAGTGCTATAAACACTTTCCTACACAGAGTGAAGCACCTTGTGGCCACCGGTATATTGCTGCTCGTGGCGCCAACTTTTATGCTGGCGCAAGCATATTTTGGCGGAATCGGGGGAACGGTCACAGACTCATCGAATGCCGCGATTCCCGGCGCCGTCATCACGGTCACCAACACCCAGACGGGAGTTAAGTATCACGTTACGTCGAACCAAACTGGCTATTACTCTGCGGACCAATTGATTCCCGGGGACTATACGGTTACCGCAGAGAATAAAGGCTTTCAAACTCAGGTTGTCGGGCCGATCAAAATCGATGTGAACTCGACCGTCACGGCTAACATCACTATGAAAGTCGGCTCAGTGACCCAAAGGGTGCAAGTGAGGGCCGTGGCGCCGCTGATCAATACCACGTCGGGAACTGTCGGTACCGTGGTCAACAACCAAACCGTGCAGGAAATGCCGCTCAACGGAAGGAATTTCACGCAGTTGCTCTCACTTGTCCCCGGCAGTGTCTCCACCGGCAACATCTTCATGGCAGCGGGAGGAAGCAACTACAGCGTCAGCGGCATGCAGTCGATGCAGAGCGACTTCACGCTCGACGGCGTTTTTAACAACGAGGAGTTCTTCGGGCAGTACGCCCTCCAACCCGTGATTGATTCGATCCAGGAATTTCAAGTGCGAACCAATATTACTTCTGCGGAGTATGGAAGAGCCGCCGGAGCCAACATCGCGGTAGCGACAAAGTCGGGGACGAACCAGTTCCACGGCGATGTCTGGGAATTCCTGCGGAACAACGATCTTGACGCCAATTCGTGGTTCAGCAACTATTATGGCGTTCCGCGGCCTGTTTATCGCCACAACCAATTCGGATTCACGGCCGGTGGGCCTATTTACATTCCTCACGTCTATAACGGGAAGGACAAGGCGTTCTGGTTTGCAGACTACGAGGGTACCAGGTTCGCTGAGGCCCAAACGCAACTCGGAACGATTCCCACTGCTGCCATGCTGAACGGCGACTTTAGCGCCCCTGGCTCGGCCATCATTTACGACCCGTCCACCACCACGCAGGTTGGGACCGGCCCGAACGGGCCCATCTATTCCCGGCAGGCGTTCGCAGGAAACATCATTCCTTCCGGTATGATCAACTCGGCGACAGCGGCTTATGCCAAGATCTTCTATCCGTCCGTTAGTGCCGGGGGTGCAAATAATCTTGTGGGCGCTAGTCCGTCGACCCTTGACGGAAACCAGTGGAACGTGCGGGGAGACTATACCTTTTCAGACAACCTCCGGTTCTTCGCCCGCGTGACGAAGCAGACAGTTAATCAACTCAGCCCAACCGCCCTTCCCGCGGTGTCCACAAATCTTAACAACACCTTTTGGAACAGCGCGGCCAGCCTGACCTGGCTGCTGAACCCCACCACGGTGCTGGACGTGAAGTCCGGTTTCAACCGCGCCAGTATCTTTGACCTAAGTAGCAACCCGGCACCCGGGGCAGATGCATTCCTGGCGGCGAATCCCATCCAAGGAGTGGCCGCCGAGCAAGGCCTCTTCCCTCCGATGTCCATCGCCGGATTCACATCTCCCGGCCAAAACGGATCCCCCTTCCTTGACAATGTCTGGCAGCAAATCGTCGATCTCTCCATGGTGCGTGGCAAGCAAACCCTCAAAATGGGCTTCGAAGACATTCACATGAACGGTTTTACCGATAACTACGGGATCGAAGGGAATTTCTCCTATGACAACCTGCCAACTGCAGGGTTTGATTCGAGCGGTGCCACGATCGCCGGCTCCGGGAACCCCGTAGCCTCTTTCCTGCTGGCTTTACCGAGCAGCGGCTTGCGCAACGTAGGTCAGAAAGCGGTTTACATGCACCAAAACACGCTCGCCGGCTACTTTCAGGACGATATCCGCGTAACCCGCAAGCTTACCGTCAACTTGGGATTGCGCTACGAATACGATGGGTGGCCATTCGATAAGTATAACCACCTTGGCAATTACTATTTTGACACCCACACTTACGGGTGGGCGGGAATAAACCCCATTACCGGCGCAGGGCCGAATTCCCCGCGTGCTCTGATGAACTCGGACTGGAACAACATAGCTCCCCGCATCGGTTTGGCCTATTCAATAACTCCGAAAACAGTCATCCGGGCGGGCTTCGGCAAGTTTTACGAAGGGAACAACTACTGGATGACGCAAGGTACGCGCGGGCAGTGGCCCTACGCCGTCGCCGAGGGCTTCTCTAGTACCAATACCATATTTCCGGATTCGCCCTTGGCCACGTATTTCGGAAATTATTTCACCCCGGCCGTTGGTACACCCCCCAATGACCAGCACGTGGTTGCACGCGATAATGTGATTCCATCGACTTTGGCGTGGAACATCGGCGTGCAGCGCCAATTGACCGAAGACCTTATGCTCGAGGTGACTTATGTCGGCAACGCTGCGAAGAACACCCCGAACTTTGTCAATGGCAATGATCCTCTGCCTGGGCCGGGAGTCGTGGGATCCCCGCAGCACCCGCGTCCAGAACAGCAATTTGCGCCGGATCTGGGCCCCGTGAGCCTGATGCCGACTCTATCCAGTAGCAATTACCATGGGCTGCAAGTGAAGCTTGACAAACGCTTCTCCCACGGTTTGCAGGCCCTTTTCACTTACACCTATGCCCATGCCCTCGCCACTCCAGGCGCTGAAGGGTTTAATTACAATGGCGCGGCTCAGAATTCTAACTGCCGCTATTGCGACTATGGCAACAGCTACTTCGATCTACCGCACATCTTTACCGCCACCGTAATTTATGACCTTCCCTTTGGGAAAGGCATGCAGTTCGGCTCACACGTGAACCCTATTCTGAATGCAGTGTTTGGAAATTGGGAGACGAGCGGCCTTTTCCGTGCCAACAGTGGTTCTCCCTTCACCATCGGCATTCCGTTTGACGTGGCCAATACCGGACCTCGTTCGTTGGTGATGAGACCGAACTATGCGGGAGGATCTCAGACCGCCACCCCGGCGCCCGGCAATGCCATTGTGGGATTTTTGAATCCCAGTGCGTTTGCGATTCCCGCCCAGTATACCTACGGCAATCTGGGGGTCAACACGGTAAGGGGTCCGGGCACCTATAATCTCGACGCGGGTTTGTACAAGAACTTTCCGATTCACGAAGGGAAGCAATCGGTGCAGTTCCGCTCGGAGTTCTTCAACCTGCCCAACACTCATAGTTTCGGCTGCATCAATGGCACTTTGACCACGCCCGGCTTCGGCCAGGCCGGCTGCACGCAACAAGCTGGTCGCATCATCCAATTTGCACTGAAGATTTACTGGTAAGAAAACTTCAGGAGCACCTAAGCTAACCCGGTACGCCGGACGAACATCGTCCGGCGTACACTTTTTCGGTTCCCTGCTCGTCGGCCGGGATTCTGAATGACAGACTGCTACTCGGGATCTACTTTCCTTTAAATGGGCAGTGGATGACATGGAGAAGCGGCCTGCACATTGTCGTTGTCGGCAGCTTGAGTCATCAACTGTTCGTTGTGCAAAGGCCGGGTATTGGTATCATTGTGATATGGAGGGGCTAAGATGAGTCAAGGGATGCTTTCACGCAGACGTTTTCTGGGCAGCAGCTTGATGGGGGGCGCCGCTATAGCGTTGCTGGGCGGGCCCGTGAACTCAATGGTCCCGGCGGCAGGTACAGGCGACATCGTATTGGTCTTGGCCAGCCACTGGAGCTATATCGGGATTGGGTGGCAGCTTGGCATCGAGTCTTGTGTGGTATCAGTCATTGATGCCATCGGGATGGCTGACCTTCAGCCAGGGGTAAGAACCTGCCTTGAGATGGATGCGCACGCCTACGAAATCATGGCGGAAAACTTTCCGGAAGTCACCGATAAGCTGAAGAAATATCTTGCAGCGGGGAAAGTTGAGCTTGTGGGTGGAGCTTTTGGCCAACCCATGGCGACGATGTTCAGCGGGGAAACGAACATCCGCCAGATCGTGGTTGGCCGGGAAGCGATTTGTAAGTCGCTGGGTTATGAGATGAAGACCTTCCTGGAAGAGGAGGAATTCAGCCATCCTCAGCTACCCCAAATGCTGGCTGGATCGGAATACGAATATGCCAGTATCGCCCAGCTGGATACCTGGGGAAGAGCAGGTGTTCCGTTCCTTGATCTCAACGTCTTCCGGTGGCAGGGCAAGGACGGAACGATGATTGGGACGACACCCAAGAATCCACTCTTCACGAAAGGCTTGAACCAGGAATTCCAGTCCCTTCCTGCCCTCAAGGAGCTTGAGAGCCAAGGGAAAGCGCTGGTCGTCGATTGGGAAGAATTTGGTTGGGACGCAGCGGAGACGCCCGCCTACTTGACGGACTCGAAAAAGTACCAGGAGATTTCAGACAAATTGGGCGTGGAATACCTCACCCTGAAAGAATACATGGATAAATACGGGAGGAATCCGAAGAAGACTATCTACCTTGACATGGATCGGTGGACAAAGCTTCTTCCCTGGGGAATCGGCGGGGATCAGCTGAGAATTCTTGACCGCAAGGTTGAGGGGTTGTTGCTGGCGGCGGAGGAGTTTGATGCCGTCGCCCATCATTTCGGCGCTGAAACCCGGAAGGCGGATTTGGAGCAAGCGTGGCGGGATTTGATGACCTCGCAGAGCCATGATGTTGCGCTGTGCGAATATTCGCGCTGGCAAGGACGGCGGATGGCTCCGCTGGATCGAATTGATGACCTTCATAATTTTGCTTGGGGAGCTATCGGGTACAACCATCTTGATGCCGCGCAAAAGCGGGGCGAGTCTGTCCTCAATACCACCCTTCATGGACTAGTCGGCAAGATTGACTCTCAGGCCCAAAAGCAGGGCGAGTTGGCGGCGGTCGTTTTCAACCCGTATGCGTGGGAGCGGACAGGGGCGGCCTGCACGGGCAGGGTCGACCTCAGGAACCATCAATCAAAGGCGGTGGTGGTTCGCGACGCCGCGGGTCATGTGGTGCCTTCGCAGTTGATCGCCAATGATACGGTTCCGGCCGGATGGGAGAAAGACGCGCAGGGGAATCTCCAGGTAGCGACCGTGGCTTTCCTGGCGGGTCATGTTCCCAGCACGGGCTATGACACTTACTATCTGGACCTTTCATCGGAATCCTCGCAGCCCGCCACAACGGACTTGAAGGTCGATGAAGACCGATTCGAGATGGAAAACGAGCACGTCAAGATCAAGCTGAGCGCCACGCAGGGGAACATTACCAGCTTGGTGGACAAGAACAGTGGGCGTGAAATGCTGAACGGTTCAACGAGTCCCTTTCCAGTGTTTAGAGGAAGGGCAAACCCCAATTACCCGGCTCCACGAGGTCCGTTTTACGGAGATAAGAATTCGCAGAGGCCCACGGTGGGTGAAATGGTCTTTGGAAGCTCCAGCATGAAGCCCGCATTGGTCCAGTGGGTTGAAAAAGGTCCGATCCGCGCGACGTTGAAGACCCGCTATGAATGGCCCCTGCTTACTTTTGAAACGGATGTTCGTCTGTCTGCCGGATCACCCTGGGTTGAGGTGGTGAGCCGAATCCTTACAGCCGTTCCTCCGGCAGTGGACCGAGTGGAGAATGGGCGGTTTCCTCTCGAGGTGGAAGAGGGATACTGGATCGATTTTGCACCTAATTTTGCCCCGAAGCGCATCCTGCGCGATTATGCTTTTGCGATTGAGCCGACCTCGAACAATGCGTTTCACGCTCTCACCTTCACGGATCTTGAGGACGACGAAGGCGGGTTGCTGGTGCTTCACGCCGGGACGCAATATTTCAAGAGAAACGATGTTGGTGAAGGAGTCTTCTCGAACCTGCTGATGCGGGAGTGGGAGTCATACTTCTCGGACGAGTATGGGTTTCCACGTTACGCTGAATACCGTCATGCGCTGATGCCGCACGGGAGTTCGTTCACAAACGGCCAACGCCTGCGCGCGTCAAAAGAGTTCACGCAAGATCTGATCACTGTGGTAAGTCCTCCGAAAGGCGGCGCGCTAAGCGCCCGGAAGAGCTTTCTCAGCCTGGGACCCGGCAACGTGCAAGTCTGCGCTTATCGGAAGAAAGCCAATGATCGAACAGAGCTTCGCGTGGTGAACTATGACGACCAGCAAGCGGAGGTAAAGCTGGAGATGGGATTGCCAGTGAATGCCGCAACAGAAACAAACCTTTTGGGTCGTAAAGTCAAAGACATGCAAATGGAGGGGACCCAACTCAGATTTGACCTCAAACCTTGGGGATTTCGGACCTTTGAGTTGACGTAGTCTGGGCTTCACTTGCAAGGAAGGCGTTGCTTCTTGGCTAGAGGGGAACCAACTGTCCTGACTCCCACCTGGGCTCATGGCAGTATGTAATCTGAGTATTTCAGACGTGTTTTTGGACCATGTTTCACGCCAAGGACACCAGCCGGAAAAGTCTGCTTAGAATGACTCTGCACCGCAGATGGGGCCTACACCTGGACTATGTATGAAAGCTTTCGATGTCCGGCAGAATCCGGCGCTGGGAGGACTATTCCAGTAAGAAGTGGCCGGCGTTGCACAGGGCAGGTCGCAGCGAAGCGTTTTCCTCAGTGCTCCTTAGTGGATCCTTCGGTTAGTTCTCAATAGGAACTTCCTATTCTTGCCCTGGCAGAGATACAATGTGGAAAAATCCCTGTTGCTTCGGCTTTTGAAGCTGGCAGGGGAAAATAGCAGGGTAAACGGGCTTTTTCATGATGGCATTCGGGGGGCAGCAATACTGGAGGGCCATTGGTTTAGTCCTTTTGGCCACTTTCCTCGGGGTGCAGTCTTACGCAGTCCCACAGGCCTCAGTCCAAGAGCCTTCGGCTCAACGGCTTGCAAACCAGAATTCTGCAAACCTCGACTCCGACCAAGCTCTCTTTGATCAAGCCGATACCCTGATCAAAGGAACGCATTATTCCGAGGCCGTGTCGCTGCTGCGTTCGGCCATCAAGCGTTTTCCCGATCAGGCAAGATTTCATCACTACCTTGGTTACGCGTTATGGAAGCTTGCCCGTTGGCAAGAGGCCCAGACCGAGTTCGAAAAGGCTCACGCGCTCGATCCAAAGAATCCCTATACATGCTACTTTCTGGCTCGCACGGCGGTGTCGCTCGGGCAGACCGATCATGCCATCAGCTATTACAAAGAAGTCTTGCAACTTGGGCCGGCAATTTATGACACCAATCAGCGCCTCGGTCAGGCCTACCTGGACAAGGGAGACCTGGAGCAGGCCCGGGCGAAGATCCAGGCGGCGCTGGAAGAAACTCCCTGGGATGGATCGCTCTATTACCAGTTGGGGCGGATTGATCAACGCCAGCATCACTCGGCCCAGGCCCGCCAGGAGTTCGCGGCGTCGAGCCGTCTGAAGGACGATGCCCAGAAGTTTATCCGGCAACTGCTGGCTCTCGCAGAGGCGGTCCACAACCATCAAGCGGACCGCATCCAGCAGATTCGAGCAGAATTGTTGAGTCAAGATTTTCCTGACCCGGAGATGTATGATTCCATTGGCGTGCTGCTGGGCCGCGGCGGGCTCTACAGCGAGGCGCTGGAGCCGCTGGAACGCTCCGTAAAACTGGCTCCGAATTCATACCAGTCGAATTACGACCTTGGCTTAACCTTGTTCAAGCTGGGACGCACCCAGGAAGCGGAAGCACAACTGAAGAAGGCGCTGGCGCTGCAGCCCGGCTCGCTGGCCGTCAATCGGCTGCTGGGCTTGATTTACGTGAACCAGAATCGCAACCCTGAGGCGATTGAGCGGTTGCGTGCCGCCAGCCTCTCCGCGCCGGGCGACGCGCGTGTTTTGGCGCTTCTGGGCGAGCAGTATCTGGTGGGTCATTACGTGGCGGAGGCCGTCCAATGCCTGACCGAAGCGGTTCGCCAGAATCCGGACAATCCCGCCCTGCGCGATTTGTTGATTGAAGCTTATCAGGACCAAAAAGACCTGCCCAAGGCTTTGCAGACGGCGCAGGAGGCCGCCGCGCGCTTTCCCGACAATCCCCGCTTTGCCTACGAAGAAGGCCAGCAGCTTGCCAATATCGGCGATTACCAGAAGGCGCTCCCTTATGCGGAGAAAGCCATTAAGATGGATCCGACCCTGCACTTTGCCTACGATCTCATGGGCGATATTCTCGCCAGGAGCGGACAATATGCGGCGGCGCTCACCAATTTCCGCAAAGCCCGGAACATCATGCCCGGTGATGAGCTTGCTTTGAAAGGGATTGCGGAAAATCTGATTCACCTCGAGCGCTATCCGGAGGCGCTCACCGGGTTGAAGCAGGCGATTGCCGTGCGCCCGCAGGATGCCAACCTCTACTTCAGTCTGATGCAGGTTTACGTGCGGCTGGGCCGGCGCGAGGATGCCGCGCAAGCCCAGGCCGTTTTCCAGAAGCTCCGTGCCCGCGCCGCGGCGGAGCGGAATGCTCAGTCGCCTCGCCAATACAAACCTTCCGCCGGGTCTGGGACCGACTGATTGCGGTAAACTCAAACATGGTCAGGAGAGAGGATTTGCGATTTCGGCGAAGAGAATTCCTGCGTTGGATGGCGGGCGCCGGCGCCCTGGGCGGGGCCGGCCTGCTTCCTTCCCCTGCAGCCTGGGCCAAAACCGCGCGCCCCGCTTCCGGCGCCCCTTCGAAAGGATCTCCCCGGGTGACCTTCCGCAATGTTGCGGCGGAGGCCGGGATTACTCCGCTGATCATCTGTGGCGGAAAGAAAAAGAAGGAGTCGATCCTGGAGGTGAACGGGTCCGGATGCATCTGGTTTGATTACAACAATGACGGCTATGTGGACCTTTACATCGTCAATGGCTCAACGCTGGAAGCTCTGCTGGATCCCTCTCCCGCGCGGCCGCGGTTGCGGAACTACCTCTTCCGGAATAACGGCGACGGAACCTTTACGGACGTGACGGTTCATGCCGGCGTAGAAGGGAACTGGTGGGGCTGTGGAGCCGTGGCCGCCGACTACGACAACGACGGGTTCGTGGACCTTTTTGTCTACAACTTTGGAAAGAACATTCTGTACCACAACAATGGCAATGGCACGTTCACGGATGTGACCCCCAAAGCCGGGGTTGCGGGCGACAACATTTGGGCCGGCGGCGCAGCGTTTGGTGATTATGACAACGACGGCTTTCTTGACCTTTATGTGTCCGGCTACATTGACCTCGACTTGCGGCATCCGCCCCATCTGCATTGCACCTTCAACGGCGTTCCGGTGACCGCGTGCGGGCCGCTGGGTTTGCCGGGGGCGCCCGATACCCTTTACCACAATAACGGCGACGGAACCTTTACGGACGTCACCGCCAAAGCCGGCATTGCGCAAACGGATCTCCGTTACGGCTTCAGCGTGGGATTTGAAGACCTGGACGGCGACGGCCGCCCGGATATCCTGGTGATGAACGATTCCGTTCCGAACTACCTCTATCACAACAAGGGCAACGGCACCTTTGAAGACGACGGGGTGCTGGACGGCGTCGCCTATAACGGCGACGGACACGTCCAGTCCAACATGGGACTGGCGATTGGCGACATCGACAACGACGGACTGATGGACATCTTCATCACCACCTACGCGGACGACAACTTCACGCTCTTCCACAACGTGGGCTACGGCGTTTTCAATGACATCTCCTACCCATCCGGGATTGGCGTCCCGACCATTCCCTATCTGGGCTGGTCCACGTTTTTCATGGACTTCAACAATGACGGGTGGAAAGACATTTTCTGCGTGGAAGGGCACATTTACATCGAGGCCCTGGGCGGCCACATGAACGCTCCCTACCGGCAGCGCCCGCAGGTGTTTCTCAACCAGCACAACAAGACGTTCCGCGAGGTTGGCGCGGAAGTGGGCTTAGGCCAGATGTTCCTGGCCGGGCGGGGCGGCGCTTGCTGCGATTACGATAACGACGGCGCCCTGGATGTGGCCATCATCTGTATCGATGATCATCCTGTCCTCCTCCACAATGACGGCGGCAATCGCGCCGGCCATTGGTTGCAAGTGAAGACCGTCGGAACCAAGAGCAACCGCGACGGCGTGGGGGCGCTGGTTAAGGTTGAGGCGGGTGAACTCGTGCAGGTGGACCGGGTGCGAACGGGATGTACTTTTCTTGGATCGAATGATATGCGGCTGCACTTCGGCCTGGGCGATCATGAAAGTGTGGATTATGTAGAAGTTCGCTGGCCCAGCGGCCAAGTGGACCGCCTGGACAAACTGAAAGCCAACCAGACTCTGGTGATCCAGGAAGGGAAGGGGCTCATTCCCTCGCACTACAAGCCCCTTAGAAAAAAGTCCTGATCCGGGGCGCTCATCGTCCGCAGGTCAAAGAGAGAAGGAGCGCGGATGTTGCACCTTAACTTCCTTCGCGAATTCCTTGACCTCGATAAACTGATTCACGCTCAGGTTCTGGAAGGTCTGGCGAGTCTTGCTGGTGGGCCACCAGATTTCCAGAGCTTCGACTCGCCTGGCGTTTCCCAGCCCGATATGCTGCCGCAAAGGTGAGGCGCCGAAAGATCCTCCGCTTTCCACCACCCGGTGGATCGACCGGTGGCCGTGATCAGCCGTTTCAACGGTGACTTTGATGCGCGCGCCGATCGCCGCGCGGTTAGTTTTCACTCCCTGCAGTTGAAGCGTGATCCAATTGTTTTCGTTCTTGGGAGTCCGGAAGGCCATCATCGCGGCGCTATCGCCCGGCGTTGCTCCACCCAACCTGATGAGTAGTTCGTTTTTGCCGTCGTTGTTGATGTCGGCGAAGGCGACGCCGTGTCCTTTTTCGAGAGAGCCGGTCCCCGAGGAAGTAGTGACATCCACAAAATATTCTCCGTCGTGATTCCGGAACAGAACGTTAGGAACCATCGCCCCATAAGATGGCGCTCCGGTGCCCAGGTAAAAATCCAGCCAGCCGTCATTGTCAAAGTCGCCGAAATTGGAACCCATGGCCATGAAGGTGCGGTCGAGCCCGGCTTCTTTGCTGACGTCCTGGAACGCGCCTTTGCCCGTGTTCTTGTAGAGCTTGCAGCCCTCTCCATTGAGCGGAAGGTTCAGGTAACCCGCGGCCACCTCGACCACAGAGTGATAGATGCTCGAGACAAACAGGTCTAGCCAGCCGTCATTGTTGTAATCGAAGAACCACACCGGAAAGCTGCGCAAGGGCAATTCAACGTGCAAATCTTTCGCCACGTCGTTGAAAGTTCCGTCGCCGTTGTTGTGGTACAGGTAATTTTCGCCGTCCATGTTGGAGACGTAGAAGTCCGGGAAGCCGTCGTTGTCGTAGTCGCCGGCCACCACGCCCTTGGTCGCGCGTGCATGGCCGATACCGGCGGGCAGGCCGACGTCCACAAAAGTGCCGTTCCCCCGGTTCTGAAAGAGCTGGCTGGGAGCGTTTTCGTTTCCAACGAACAGGTCCAGGTGGCCGTCATTGTCGAAATCCGCCCAGGCGGCCGTCTGCGTGGAAGTGGCTGGAACCGCCAGGCCGCTTTCGTGGGTCACGTCGGTAAAAGTCCCATCGCCATTGTTTCGCAGCAGGGAATTCCGCATGGGAGGCTGCCACGCCCCGCGCAGGACCAGAATGTCCAGCCAGCCGTCGTTGTTGTAATCGGCTTGCAGAATATTGAGTCCTCCAAGTTGCTTCGACAATCCTGACTCGACGCTGCCGTCCGTAAAAGTCCCGTCCCCGTTATTATGGAAATAGCGCATGGGAGTGCAGGTGTTGTAGCTGGAAGTCACGATATCCAGGAAGCCGTCGTTATCAAAGTCATCGACGATCAGGCCCCCGGAGATGTCCACGATCTTCAGGCCGAGCGCCGGGGCGACGTTCACAAAGCGTCCGACGTATTCCTTGGATTGGAAGGCGGCCGGCGGAATCAAGTACCGGGAAGGAACGCCGCTCGGATATTGTCCCAGCTTCATATAGGCGATGTTGAGGAGCCACTTCACCTCGAGGTCCAAAGGCTCTTGCTGGAGGTACTTTAGAAAATGTTGGACCGCCTGCTCATCGCTGGCGGTAAGCACGCACTTTGCTTCCGGAGGAATGGGGAAGAGAGACCGTTCGATGTGGACGGTCTTCGCCTGGTTTTCGATGTCGCCCTGGAACAGGTAAGCGATCCCCAACTTCTCTTCCAGCTTGTGCTGGGCATCCGACGCTTTTGCAGAGACAGCAGTTTGATACTCCGCCTGGAAGTTCTCGATGGATTTTGCCATTTCCCCCGGGTAGGACTCGAACTGCGCCAGGGCCTCGTAGGCGGCCATCAGTTCCTTAGGAGGCGGCGGGTTTGTTTTCCGGTTTTTCAACTCGTTCAAACGGCTCTGGAGGGTCTGCCGCGCCCGCGCCAGCGCACGACGCTGGACTTGGCAAATGGTCTGCGGGTTTTGATCCCAGTTGGGCGGCTTGGGCTCGCTTTGGAAAAAATTCATGGCTTCCGAGTACCCGTCAACCAGCGTGACATTTTGAACGTTCACTTGTGCCGCAGCGGACAAATCCTGCTGGCGTTGGGCGCTCTCAATCTGGAGGCTCTCAGCTTCGGAAACAAGCTTCGCGATCATAAAACCGGAAGGAGTTTGGATGATGTCGCTCACCTGGCCGGGGTAAAGGCCCCGGAGAGCATTCTGGATTTCCGGCCGCAGCGCTCCAATTCTGACTTTGCCCAGGTTACCGCCATTGGCCGCCGAGGGATCCAGGGAGTATTCCTGGGCAAGCTTCGCGAACGGCTCGCCGGCATTAAGCCGATTACGAATTTCATCAGCCTGCTGGCGCGTCGAGACCAGGATGATCTGCAAGGGAACTTGCGGAGATTCACTTCCTTGCAGGGCTGAACCGGCGGCTTCTGACGCCTTGCCGCCCAACAGCACCCCGGCGGATACTGTGGCGCCAGTACTTTTCAGAAAATCCCGGCGCGTCCAAGCTGCCTTTTCAGCAGATGATTTGCGAGGCAGCTTCTTGGGTGGGTTCAAGGTGGGCTCCGTTATTTCTTCTGCGCGCTTTCCTCGAAAGAAGGCGCGTAGCCGAGCGCCGCGGCCTTGGTGAACTCTTCCTGGCTTTGCTGCTTCTCTCCCTTTTTCAGCAGCAAAAGTCCAAGGTTATAATGCGCCTCGGCCAGATCGGCTTTCAGGGCGATGGCTTTGTGAAGCTGCTCAATGGCCGCGTCGAGGTTGCCCTGCTTGGCCATCAGGTCCGCAACGTTGTTATAGGCGGCAGCCGTCTTGGGCTGAAGCTCGAGGGCTTTCTGGAATTCGGCCATGGCCGCGTCGGTTCGCCCCAGTTTGGCCAGTGCCACGCCCAGATGATTGTGGGCGTCCGCGGATTGCGGGGCCGCCTGAACCGCTTTGCGGAAATCGGCGGCCGCTGCGTTCAAATCTCCCGCATCCATTTCCTTCAGGCCGTGGCCGATTTCCAGCGCCACGTTTTCCATGCGCTGGGTCTTCATTGCCTGCTGCAGCTTGCCGTAGCGGGTGAACTCCGCCGCAGCCCCGGCGCGGTCGCCCTGGCGGTTGAGCAGCCGGGCCAGCGTGTAATGGGCGGAAGCGTTGCCGGGATCCAGTTCCAATGCCTTCCGCATCTCGCCGATGGCGCCGTCCAAATAGCCTTGGGAGGAGAGGGCGACTCCAAGCTGGTAATGGAATTTCGCCTGGTTAGGATCGAGTTTGACCGCAATCCGCAAGTGCTGAAGGGCCTCTGCGGATTTGGATTGCAGCAAATCCACTAGCGCCCAGTTGTAGTACGCTTCGGCATCGTTCGGATTGAGCTTGACGGCAGCCTGGAACTGGTCCACGGCTTCCTGAACGTGTCCTTGCTCCGCCAGGGCGACACCGATGCCGACCATGGCCACTCCGTAATCCGGTTGCAGGCTCAGGGCCTTCTTGAATTCCTGAATAGCCTCGCCTTGCGACATGCGGTGAAGGTAAGCGACGCCCACAAGGTAATGAGCTTCGGTGTTGGAAGGAGCCGCCGCCAGGGCTTGCTGCAATTCGGTAATCGCGGCGTCAACCTGGCCGCCCCTCAGCAAGGCCTGGCTGAGCTTCAGGCGGGCCTTCAGGTATCCGGGATCCAACCGCAGCGCCAATCGGAATTCAAGGATGGACTCCGGAATCTTGCCCTGGTCGAGCAGAGCCTGCCCCAGATTGGAGTGCGCTGGCGTGTATTGCGGATCGAGCTTTACTGCCTTCCGAAAATCCTCCACAGCTTCCGTGGGCTTTCCTAGAGACATCAGCGTTATGCCCAGATCATTCAAAACCTTGACGGCGCCCGGGTTCAGTTCAAGGGCCTTTCGGAATTCCACAAGAGCTTCAGCCTCCTGCCCCGCGGTTGAAAGAGCCAGCCCAAGCTGGCAATGCACTTGCGGAGAGGAAGGCATGATCGCCGCCGCGGACCCCATAGCGTCCAAGGATTCCTTGACTTTTCCGCTCCGGAGAAGGGCCATTCCCAGATTTAACTGGGCCATGCCGTTTCGGGGATCCAGGCGCACGGCCGCGCGGAACTCGCTGATGGCTTCCTCCAGACGGCCCTTGCCGATGAGCGCAATCCCCAGCCCGATGTGGAGGCTGGCATCGTTGGGACTTAGCGCCAGAGCCTTGCGATAGTCGGCGAGGGCCTCGTCAAATTGATGGTTGACTATGGCCTTCTGCGCCTGCATCTGTTCGTCGGCTGCTTTGAATAAAGTCTGCTGCGCCGTGAGAAAACCAGGCTGGGCAAGGCCCAGAATCAGGGTAGCCAGACCTGCCCCAGCCACAAGGAATCTTTGGCCGGATGCCGGTCGAAGCGCGCCCCCCCGTTCTTTATTCAAGGGATGCATGTAGTTAATCTGTGCTCCTGGGCCAACCCTCCCCGTACCCCGGCTCTGTGGCTATCCATTATATCAAACCCGTAATACCACCATTGCGGAATCTAGCGCACCAGGGAGGCCCCCCGGTTCTGCCGCTTTCAATTACCCACAAATTGGGCTTGCTGGTTCATGACCGGTTCGACTTCGTTCGCGGCGGCCTGGAAGGGTGCCTCCAGGGTGCGTTGGCGAGAGCTTCCCGTAGAAGTGTCTCCATGTCTCTCTGAAGTCTGTGGTAA
>DATKQU010000155.1:0-12573 GCA_035532595.1 Terriglobia bacterium
GCATCTTTTGCCGGCTTTTTTGGCGCCTTGCTCGGAGTGGGAGGCGGCATCTTTATTGTTCCCGTCATGGTCTTGGTGTTTCATCTTCCGATGAAGATCGCCGTGGCTGCAAGTTTGGTCTCTGTGATTGCGACCTCAAACGCCGGGGGTTCATCGTACGTGGATCAGCACATCACCAACCTTCGGCTGGGAATGTTTCTTGAAATCGCCACAACGCTCGGGGCGCTTTCCGGGAGTGTACTTGCCCTGTACTTGCACGAATGGGTGATGCTCCTGATTTTTACGTGTTTGCTGGCTTATATTGGATATGCGTCCTTCCGCACGCGGAAGATCGACGACTTAAAAATTGCGAGCAATGAGTTTAGCCAGGTTAAAGCGGACCGCGTCTCTGCTTTCCTCGACTTGCGGGGACGCTATCACGACGAGGCGGCAGGAAGGGACGTTGAGTACGTGGTAACGGGAGTTCCGATCGGCGCCACGATTTCCTGCCTGGCTGGGCTGGCTTCAGGTCTTCTTGGTGTTGGGGGCGGTGTTTTGAAGGTCTCGGCGATGAACGGCTACATGAACGTTCCGATGAAGGTCGCAGTGGGAACCAGCAAACTGATGATTGGCGTGACCGCGGCGGTTGGGTCCATTCTTTTTTTCATGGCAGGCCTGATTCAATTTTACGTTGTAGCTCCGGTTGCACTAGGAACGACTATGGGCGCGACCTTGGGAACGCACATCATGAATCGTCTCCATAGCGAGGCGCTCAAGTGGCTCTTCGCGATGCTGATGATCTACCTTGCCTATGGAATGTTAGCTAAAGCTTTGTCCCTTCGTTTCAACCTGCATATTCCCGTGCTCCTATGAGAGAGGCCCTGGCGGGGCTCTGGATATGGGTGGGTTTACTAAACGGGGACGCCTTAAGAAGGCAAAAGGGCGGCCTCAGCTTCCTCTTTTCCCAGGGTGATTATGGACAATAAGCCGGAGACGATATCGCCATTGACTGATCCGGACCCTGCTTCCTCCGAACCGAAGAAAAACGTCTACACCGATGTTTATCGTGTGCTGCTGTGGGGAATGATTGTCAGCACGCTTTTATTCGCGGTGGGGATTGTTGGAGCGCTGCTGCATCCACAGTATATTCCTCTGAAATCGTCCTGGATCCGGCAACATTATGACTGGGCGGTGGTGCTGCGAGGGATTCGAACCTTCAATCCCACGATCATTCTGATGGTGGCAACCATCATTTTGATTCTCACCCCGATCATGCGCGTCCTCATTTCTATTTATGCCTTCTTTGTCGATCGAGACCTAAAGTACGTGGTTGTAACCAGTACCGTTCTGCTCGTTATTATCCTGACGATTATCTTGGGGGCCTTCGGCTTGCAATAGGCTGCGGGTCGGCCGGGAAGCGATGCCAGTTGTGCGGACTGCCCGGGGATCTTACAGATCTGAGATCCTGCGGATTCTGGCCCCGACCTGGCTCAGTTTTTCTTCGATGCGTTCGTATCCCCGATCGATGTGATAAACCCGGTCGACGAGGGTTTCCCCTCGTGCGGCCAGCCCCGCAAGAACCAGTGAGGCGCTCGCCCGCAAGTCGGAAGCCTGCACTTGGGCTCCGCTCAATGGTGTCTTGCCTCGAACGACCGCGCGCCGCCCATTGACGGTGATATCGGAGCCCATCCGCATGAGTTCGAGCGCGTGCAAGAAGCGGTTTTCAAAGATCGTCTCCGTGATCACGGAGGAGCCTTCGGCCTGGGTCATCAGCGCCATGTACTGGGCCTGCATGTCAGTGGCGAAGCCGGGATATTCCCCGGTAATGAGGTCGGCCGCGAGAAGGGATTCAGCCGCCCAGGCCTCCACCTTGCCGGGCCCCAGTTGCTTAATGCTAGCGCCTGCTTCCGAGAGCTTGGTGGTGATAGCGGTCAGGTGGGCGGGATTGACGTGTTCGAGCACCAGATGGCCTCCGGTAATGGCGGCGGCCACCAGGAAGGTTCCGGCCTCGATCCGGTCAGGAATAATCGTGTGGTCGGCCCCGTGGAGCTTGTTGACGCCTCGAATGCGGATCGTATCGCTTCCTGCCCCTTCGATGCCGGCGCCCATCTTTGTCAAAAGCTCGGCAAGGTTCAAAATCTCCGGCTCCCGCGCCGTGTTTTCAAGCACCGTCTCGCCGTCTGCCAGCACCGCCGCCATCATCAGATTTTCGGTTCCCGTCACGGAGATGGTATCGAAGGTGAAGACCGTGCCTTTCAGGCCGTTGGCGCGAGCCTCGACGTATCCTTGCTGGATATGGACTGAGGCCCCCAGCTTTTCCAGCCCTTTGATGTGAAGGTTGATGGGCCGGGTGCCGATGGCGCAGCCCCCCGGCAGCGAGACCCGCGCGTGCCCAAAACGCGCCACCAAAGGGCCCAGAACTAGGACCGAGGCGCGCATCTGTTTGACCAGTTCGTAAGGCGCCGTGGGATTCATCAGGCGGCGCGCTTCAATCTCAATCCGGTTGCCCACCTCTTCATGGGTGACCGAGGAATCGACCCCCAATTCATCCAGCAGGCTGCGCATGGTGCCGATGTCACGCACGCGCGGAACGTTGCGCAAGGTGACGCGTTCCGGCGTCAGCAGAGCGGCTGCCATGGCAGGCAGAGCGGCGTTTTTGGCGCCGCTGATGGTCACACGGCCTTCCAGCGGCGTGCCACCGGTGATAAGAAATTTATCCATTCAGGTTGCCAATCTCATAAGCCTCCCAGAAGCTAAAGCACCGGCCGGCCGAGAACGTACGTTTGCGTTACGCAAAAACTCTTATCCAGAACAGCCAAATCAGCGTCCGCATGGGGCGCAATGAGGCCTTTGACTTTTTCGAGATTCAGGATCTTGGCGGGGTTGGCGGTTGCGCAAGGCAGGCACTGCTGATAACTGAGGCCGGTAAACGCTGAGAGGTTGCGCAAGGCGGCGTCCAGAGTGACCGTGCTCCCTGCCAGATTTCCTTCTACGGTTCGGCACACCCCACCCGCCACGTGCACTGTAAAGTTACCCAGCCGGTAATTCCCGTCCGGCATCCCGGCGCCGCTCAAGCTGTCGCTGACCAGGATCACCCGCTCAAGGCCCTTGGCCTTGACGAGGAGACGAACAGCCGTTGGCTCCACATGCACTCCGTCACAGATCAGTTCCGCGCTGACGCGGTCGTCGGTGAGCACCGCTCCGATGATTCCGGAATCGCGATGCCCGAAAGGACGCATGGCATTGTAAAAATGGACGGCGTGGGAGGCTCCGGCAGCGATTGCACGCTCCGCCTCTTCGAAGGTGGCGTTGGAATGCCCAATGGCTACTTTTAATCCTCGGCTGCGCGCATACTCCAGAACGGTCAAAGCGCCTTCAAGCTCCGGGGCCAGGGTCAGGATCCGGGCTGTATCTCCCGCCGCGTCCAGAAACTTGGCCAGGACCTCGATGGAGGGCTTCTGAATCTGGGAGGCGGGGTGGGCGCCACGCTTTTTGGTGTTGATGAAGGGGCCTTCAATATGAACGCAGACGGGTTGGGCCCCGACGATCTTGTCCGAGGTTCCATGAGAACTATGGGAGGCCCGAATGATTTCGCCCAGGCCCTTGGCAGCGTGCAACGTCCGTTCCGAGCTGGCGGTTACGGTGGTGGCGGCATAGGAGGTTGTTCCGTGGCGAGCCAAATGCCGGCCGACCGCGGCCACGGCTTCTGAAGTGGCTTCCATCAAGTCGTAACCCGCGGCGCCATGAATGTGCAGGTCGATAAAGCCCGGGACGACGGTCCGGTCGGCGTTGTCAATGACCGTGGCGCCCGCCGGGATTTTGACCTGGTCTCGATGCCCGACTTTGGCGATGCGGTGTCCCTCAATCAGGATCACACCATTCCGGATCTCTTGGGCCGGAGTGTAGATGGTCCCCGCAATGATGGCTTTGAGTGGTTTCAAGGCTGCCTCCGGGGCGTTGATCTGTATTGTGTCCTGCGGCGCGGGGCCGGGAAGCGCCCGGCGCGAAGGTGCTGCTCCCAAGCTTCCCTCAGGACCCTGGCAGGGTTGGGCTGCTCAGCGAGAAGCCCGAGAGCTTCTTTTTCGGAAATGTTTCTCCATAGCATCAGCAACGCAACCGGCAAATTTCCTCCCGTGGTGGTAAGGACAAGTCCCGCTGTCCGGTTGTTTGTTCCTGTGGCTTTCACCAATATCGAACGCCCGCGCTCCCAAAGTTTTTGGTTCTTGAACTGGACGTGGGTCATCCAGCCGGCGAGAACCCGCCCCAGCCGGACCATGGTGGCGGTGGAAAGCATGTTCAGCACAAGCTTTTCGGCGGTACCCGCCTTCAGGCGCGTGGAGCCCGCAATCACTTCCGGCCCCACCGCGACCACGATCGGAATGTCCGCCAGGCGCCGGAGTGGGGCGGCGGGGTTTGAGGTGATCCCGATGGTGTCAGCGCGCAGGCGCCGGGCAAAGCGCACGGCCTCGAGCGTATAAGGGGTGCGACCGCTTGCCGAGAGGCCGACGAGCACGTCATCGCTGTTAAGGCCCAATCGTTGGAGGTCCTGCCGGGCCTGATCGCGATTATCCTCAGCGCCCTCAACGGCCTGAAACATCGCCTTGCGGCCTCCAGGCATAATCGCCAGTACGTCTTTGCTGCCGAAGGTAGGAAGACATTCCGCTGCGTCCAGCACGCCAAGCCGGCCGCTGGTTCCTGCGCCGACGTACACCAGGCGGCCTCCGCCGGCTAAAGCTTCTGCCGCAAGCTCAACCGCCCGCGCAATCTGGGGGATGGCCTTGCGGACGGCCAGAGCGACTTTTTGGTCTTCGTTGTTCATCAGATGCAGGATTTCGTTGGTCGGGAGAGCATCGAGGAAGGCGGCCGCCGGATTTTCTTTTTCCGTGATGTGTTCTTGTGATCGCTGTTTCATCAAGTCCTGCTCTGAGCCGCTTGAAGGGTTTCAGTTGATTCCAGATTCGCGGCAAAAGCAAACGTCAGGCTTTGTCGGAGCGTGAAACTAGGCCAATTTCTTGCCGGAGAGGGTTTCCCATCCGCGCCGCGAAAAGTCCCAATAAATCGCGTAGGCTGAAAGCGCCGAAATGACCAGGAAGACCGCGCCTACAGCTTTGTCTCCCAGCAGCAGCTTCCCGACCCCAAACAGCACCATATAGACCATCAAGCAGCCCAGAACCCAGTCTAGCAAATTATACCAACTGTCGTGAACGGGAGGAAGTTCCGGTACTTGCTCGGCAATGCGCCTCCATCCCCTCACCTCGGGCCTTACCTTGCGGTAGAATTCGATCAACTTGCTGTCGGGCTCGGGTGCGGTCAGGAAGGTTGTCACCAGCCACACGGCGGTTGTCACGGTTACGGTGATCAGAATTGATTTGGCAAAGACGATGGGATCCGATCCCGACAGGTGCACCCCGTTATGCAGCACAATCGTGGTCAACAGCGCGGCTGTCATCGAGGACACCTCTGACCATGCGTTGATCCGCCACCAGTACCAGCGCAGCAGGTAAACCGCTCCTGTGCCCGCGCCAATCCCCAGCAGCAATTCCCACGCTCCCGCAACAGTGGTCATCACAAGCGACACTCCCCCTCCCAGCAAGGCCAGAAAGACTGTCGAAAGTTTCGAGACGCGCACATAATGCCGTTCGTCCCGGTCGCGCGCCACAAATCGGCGGTAAAAGTCGTTCACAATATAAGAAGAGCCCCAATTGAGTTGCGTTGCGATGGTTGACATATAGGCTGCCAGAAATCCCGCCAGCATCAGCCCGCGCAAAGCGTGCGGCAGGTAATCAACCCAAACCTTGATGTATCCTACTTCGGGATCCTTCAGGTGGGGATAGAGAATCACTGAGGCCAGCGCCGTCAGAATCCACGGCCAGGGCCGCAAACCATAGTGCGCGATGTTGAACCAGAGTGTCGCCCACAGTGAATGTTTCTCGTCCTTAGCGCAGAAAATCCGCTGCGCAATAAATCCCCCCCCGCCCGGCTCAGCGCCTGGATACCAGTTTGCCCACCAGTTTACGCCGAGGTAAACGCCAAAGGTCATAATCGGCATCCAGGGTGAATGAAGATCGGGCACAAACGATAGAATCGATCCGTGCCCTCCCTGGGCTGCCCGTCGCGCTGCATCAACCGCCAGGAGCTTCTGCTTCATCGCTGCAATGCCCCCGACAGCCTTTACCCCATAGTAGGCGAGAATAATCACCATGCTCATCTTTAAGACGAACTGGAATAGGTCTGTCCACAACACTCCCCACAGCCCCGAAATAAACACATAAAGGCTGGTTACTGCAATAATTCCAAAAATGATAATAACCGCCCAGAACGTTGATACTCCAAGAGTTATTCCCAGGATCTTTTCCATCGCGAGGTTTACCCATCCCACGATCAGACAATTCATCAAGATTCCGAGGTATAGCGCCCGAAATCCCCGCAAGAATGCCGCCGGCTTGCCCGAATAGCGCAACTCCACAAATTCCACGTCTGTAATGACTTCCGAGCGCCGCCATAACCGGGCAAAGAGAAAGACGGTCATCATGCCGCTGAGCAAAAGACTCCACCACAGCCAATTCCCCGCAATGCCTTGCGTTGCCACAAGACCTGTCACCGCCAGCGGCGTGTCGGCGGCAAACGTCGTTGCCACCATCGACGTCCCCGCCAGCCACCAGGTTACTTCCCGCCCTGAGACAAAGTAGTCGGCGGTACTCCCACTAGCCTTCTTGCGGTAGTACAGGCCGATCGCAAGATTGAAGGCAAAGTATGCTGCGACAACGGCCCAATCCAACACTGTCAGTTTCATTGTTCACCCGCCAGAAGATGCTTTGCGTACCCGATCCAATCTTTCGTTGACACAAGCCCCCGAGTTTATAGCAAAATGCATTGCGCTGTTATTAAAATCATAGGGGAGTGTTTTAGGTGATTCGAAGGTCACAAATCTGGCTTCTTCTTCTATTTCTCCTGGGGCTGGCGAATCCCCGTGGGTGGGCGGCTGACCGGCATGCCCCGGCTACCAACCAAAACTCGGGAATGCTGGTCAGCAGGCTTGCTCCGCTGGCAGGGGATGTCCAGGAAGCGATTGACGCTGGGAAGCTTCCCGGAGCCGTCATTGTTATCGGGCATGATGGAAGGGTGGTTTACCGGAGAGCATTCGGGTATCAGCGCCTGGGCCCCAGAAATATCCCCATGCGATTGACCACGATTTTTGATTTGGCTTCCGTCACCAAGGTCGTTGCTACTACGACCGCCGTGATGCAATTGTTCGAGGAAGGAAAGATCCGTCTTGATGATCCTGTTGGCGACTACTGGCCGGAATTTGCCGCTAATGGGAAGGGGGATATTACAGTTCGGGAATTGCTGACTCACTATTCCGGCCTGCCACCCGACCTAGACCTGAGCACAGCGTGGTCGGGATATGGCAAAGCCATGCAGATGATCATCGATGCCAGCCCGGAATGGCCTCCGGGAACGCGTTTTGTGTACAGCGATATCGATTTTGAAACGCTGGGCGAACTCGTTCGGCGCATCAGCGGGCAGCCGCTTGACGTCTACTGCCGGCAACACATTTTTAAGCCGCTGGGGATGAAGAACACCATGTTCAATCCCCTGGCATCGCTGCGCCGGCGCATCGCCCCCACCGAGCACGAGTTTGGAACGCGAGGGAGAATCCTTTGGGGCCAGGTTCAGGATCCCACCGCCCGTCGCATGGGCGGAGTTGCGGGGCACGCCGGCCTTTTTTCCGATGCGGGCGATCTTTCCATTTTCTGCCAGATGCTGCTGAACGGCGGAAGCTATCATGGCATTCGCATCCTGAGCCCTCTGACGGTTGAAAAGATGACCACCCCGCAATCGCCTCCCGACAAAATGGCGGTGCGAGGCTTGGGTTGGGATATCGCTTCACCCTTTGCGTCAAACCGAGGCGCCTTGTTTCCTGTCGGCTCTTTTGGCCACACGGGTTATACGGGCCCCTCGCTCTGGATCGATCCGGTCAGCAAGACCTATGTGATTTTCCTGGCCAGCCGTCTTTACCCAGACGGAACCGGGGACGTGATTGCGCTGCGGTCGAAGATCGCGACCGCCGTGGCGGCTGCTCTGGGGCCTGTCGGGGCACAGCAAGTCCTGGCCAGCCGGAAATCTCTTACCGGCTACTATGAGCTGATGCGAAGCTACCGGGTAAGCGGCCTGCGAAACGGCAAGGCGCTGACCGGAATCGACGTCTTGGAGAGGGAGGACTACGCCCCGCTCAAGGGGCTGCGCGTGGGATTGATTACCAATCAGACGGGAGTGGACGGGGAAGGGCGGCGGACCATTGACCTCCTCGCCCATGCCACGGGCGTGCAACTGAAGGCCATTTTCAGCCCGGAACACGGGCTGTACGGGAAAGCGGATGCCGAGGTGGCATCAACGACAGACCCTTCAACCGGCTTGCCTGTCTATAGCCTTTATGGAAAGCACCGGCGTCCCGACGAGAAGATGCTCAAGGGGCTGGATGTTCTGGTGTTTGATATTCAAGGCGCCGGAGTGCGCTTTTACACTTATATTACGACGCTCGGCTACGCCATGGAAGCCGCTGCAAAGCAGGGAATGTCTTTTTACGTTCTGGACCGCCCTGATCCTCTGGGCGGGTCGATCGTGGAAGGGCCGGTTCTGGACGCTGACTTGCGCTCCTTTGTGGGCTACTTCCCGCTGCCAATTCGCTATGGAATGACGGTCGGGGAACTGGCCGAAATGTACAATCAAGAAGAAAAAATGGGGCTGCGACTCCACGTGATCAAGATGCAAGGTTGGGAACGCAGCGATTGGTATGACGAGACAGGGCTCCCGTGGATCAATCCCTCTCCCAACCTTCGCTCCTTGACGGAATCCATCCTATACCCGGGCGTCGCCATGGTGGAAGGGGCCAACGTCAGCGTCGGACGCGGAACGGACACGCCTTTCGAGTTGCTGGGGGCTCCCTGGATCAACGGGAAAACGCTTGCTGCCTACCTGAATTCCCGCCAGATCCAAGGGGTGCGGTTTATTCCCATGGACTTCATCCCGCGGAACGACGTCTTTGCGGGGCAAGTATGCCACGGCATTCAGATTTTTCTTGTGGATCGGCAGGCGTTCAATGCGCCGGAACTTGGTGTGGAACTGGCCTCCGCGCTCTACCAGCTTTTCCCTGGCGATTTCAAACTGGACAAAACGCTTCCCCTCATCGGAGCCAGGTGGGTCCTCAAGGATATTCGGGAGCGAGTTGACCCGAAGCGGATCGAGTCCTTGTGGCAGGACCAGCTCTTAAAGTTCCGCACTCTCCGTAAAAAATATTTATTATACTAATAATAGGGCTGAAATTCATTCGGATGGTGTCATGGACTTCTTGACGGCGCCGGGAAGAATGATAGCCTTTCACGCTCCGTGGAAGCGACCTTCGCTGAACGGAGAACCAGGCACACAAGGGGGAATAAGATGAAGAAGATTCGAATGTTGGCGGTTTCTCTGGCCGTCATATGCGCGGCCTTAGTGGGAGTCCCGTCCGCATCCGCAAGGCGGGAAACCCCAACCGCGAGTCCAGACGATCCGACTTACCAGCTCTATCAGGTTTTGGACAACTCCTACGGCGGGAAGCTGAAGGAATTGTATCTGCTCGCAGATATTTATAATGACCCGCAAAATCACGAGAACCAACTTCAGCACGTGCTCCGCGTTGAATACGACAAAAGCCGCTTCTTCGGGCGGCTTAGAATCCAGGTGCGGAGCGTGAGCAAGTTGACACCGGAACAACTGAAGACCTATAACCCCAAACAGATTTATGATTTCGGAGAGCAGGATGAAGAGGTGTTTGCGAAGATCGATCCGGGACCCCTGGGGCAGAAAGGTGACCTATTCCTGCAAGCCACGAGTTCCGGTCCGCTGGCTCCGGCTCCGGTAACCGCGGACATTACGAAGCAATACGAATCTTTCATCACGGAATACATCCTGCCGGCTTTGAAGAAGTAAGATTTCTTGGCGGCCTTTTCGCTGGTGGTTTCAAGGCTCTCGATTGATCTCCGCTTCTCAGTAAGCCTGCGCCCAAAGATGTTGAAACTCTTTCTCGTAGCGCGCGGCAACTTCCGGATCAGAGATAAATATCGCGTTTTCGTAATTGTAACTGTTGGCGCTGGTGGTCCAGTTAAAGCTGCCGGTCTCTATACGATTGCCGTCGAAAACGGCGAATTTGTTATGCATTAGCGACCGCCGGCCCTTAAACCCCTTACTCAGCCGAACTGAGATACCGCGCGACCGGAGGAAGGCGACCTCGGAATGGTAATCGCGCGCTTGTTCCTCGTCGCTGACCACCCGGACTTGCACCCCTCGCTGGTGTGCCGCTTCGATGGCGGCGACGATGTCCGGTTGGGTGATGCTGTAAACCGCGATATCCAGGGAGTCCCGGGTTTGATTGATGGCCGCAATCAGGCGGTCGGCGATGCGATCGCGGTCGGAAAAATAAGGACCTTCAATGCGAAGCGAGCCGGAAATCACCGGGGACGCCGCGGAGTTATTGGCGACGGGTTTCAGGCTTCCAACCGGGGAATAGCGGCAGTAGGCAAGGGCCGCGACAAGCGCAGCAATCACAAGGCCGGAACGGCCAAACGGATTTGGGAAATGGGCGCGCATTCTAATCAGTCTCCAAAAGCGGACAAATGGACTTGTTCACCCGTCAAGAGCATACACCTGAGTTTCGCTTCGCAACATGGCCGCGCGCCTGATTCAGCGGAAGCCGTTGCGAAAAGCTGACTCCCGGGCTGGGGGAAACTTACCTCCGGCCTTTGCCCCCTAGATCCGTGATGGCTTAGGGGCGGCTCGATTCTGAGAAATTGCGCGGCCTGCTGGCCACCCAACCGCCTGCGAACGTTACCAGCGTTCCAATTACCACGTACCACGTCCAGGCGATATCAACGATTCCGAAGGCTTTCCCGACAACAATGGAGATCAGCGTCGATAAACCAAGCAGCGCTCCCGTCAGTGCGCCGCGCGAGGTGGCGCGTTTGGTGAGGACGCCTAACAAGAAGATTCCCAGCATGGCTCCGTAGGGAACTGAGGCAATGGTCAGCGCAAGTTCCAGGACGCTTTCGTGAAGGTGCTGGGCGATGATGGCAATGAGAATCAGGATGCCTCCCCAAAAGAGCGTCAGAGCGCGGGAGACTCGCAAGTAGTGCTTCTGGTCAGCGTCGGGCCGGAATAGGGGCCGGTAGAAGTCCACCACCGAGCTTGACGCCAGGGAATTAAACGCCGCGCTCAAGTTGGCCATGGCGGCCGCTAGAATCGCGGCAGTCAGCAGCCCGGCAAGTCCCACCGGCAAATTGGTGACGACGAAGGTGGGATAGATCTTGTCGGGACGGCTGAAAGGGTGGGCAGGAGGAAAATAATGGTAGAAGCTAAACAGGACAACTCCCATCACCAGAAAGAGCGCAAATTGGAAGAGGATGACGAGTCCGCTCGTGAGCAGCGCGCCCTGGCTCTGGCGTTTGTTCTTGGCCGCCAGCAGCCTCTGCACAATCAATTGATCGGTGCCGTGGCTGGCGCTGGTGAGAAACGTTCCGCCGATCAGCCCCGACCAGAACAGGTAAGGCTGGTGCCAATTGAAATGGAAGTCAAAGATCGCGAATTTGCTCCCTGAAACACTTGCCAGGTGAGCGATCTGGGGCCATCCGCCCGGGATGGCGTGAACCGCCAGGAACAAGGCCACTACGGTTCCCACAAGATAGATCGTGAGTTGGACCACATCGGTCCAGATGACGGCGGTTAGACCTCCTTCAAAGGTATAGAAGAGGGTGAGGGAGGTGATGATCAATACGGCGGGCAGGACGCCCGTCTTGAAGATCACTTCGATCACAATGGAGATGGCAAAAACCCGCACGCCCTCTGCCAGGGCGCGGCTGCTCAAGAACAACCCGGCGGTGAACATTTTGAGCGTGCGGCCAAAGCGCCGCTCGATCAGTTGGTAGGCTGTGAAGAGTTCACCCGCAAAATATTTGGGAATCAGGACAAAACTTACCACCACGCGAGCGACAAGATAACCGAAGACAAGCTGAAGAAATCCCATGTCGGTGGCAAAGGCGATGCCGGGCGTGCTGATGATGGTGAGAATGCTGGTCTCGGCCGAGACGACGGACAGGGCGATGGCCCACCAGGGAAGCTGGCGGCCTCCCAGGAAGTAGTCGTGCAACGTGTGCTGACGTTTCCCGAAGCGCGCACCCAGCAGAGTAACCGCTGCCAGATAGACGATGACCACCGCCAAGTCGATCCAACTGAAAGCCACGCAACCCCCGTCGAGATGAAGTCTTCAGTCCTTCAAGCGCAGCAAGCAACGCCGGCCTTCACCCCTCAGCTCGAATGTGCAATCGGGGAATTCTAACAGGTATCGAGGCCGCGGCGAGTCTAAAGAACCTTAGGCAGAGTGTTAAGCGAGCCGGAATCGAAGAGTCCTCGGCGTCGTCTCCCGACACCATGCCTTCCCGGGCTGGACCATCATTGCCGGCCTGCTAGTGCTTAGTTGCGTAAGTTAATGAGTGTATTTCTAAGCTGGCTGCCCTTGACTTCTCGCTTGCGCCATCGGAATGGTTTGGATTTTTCATTATGTTG
>DATKQU010000156.1:0-13760 GCA_035532595.1 Terriglobia bacterium
AGGCACTATAGATATGTAAGCAACCTAACGTTCTACAGCAAATACCCTATCTTGTCGGGCGCAAGCTCTCCTATATCCAAACTTGGTCACAAAATTCAGGCGCTCCATAATGAGCTAACCGGAAGTACAAGGAATTGGGAACCGACAGTACTGACTTTTAATTCTGAGCTTGTCGATCAAGGGGCGCAGTTTGCGCCTTTCACAATTCAGAGAAGAGCGCAAAGTGCTTTCTCAGAGAACAAATATTTTTCGGAAGCCCCACTGCCTACTGATACTCATATAGCCTGCTTAGAACAGCTTGAGAGTGACATCGCCGCATCCGAAAGCTGAAACCCTAAAAAGTCACCAACACACATTTCAGGCACTACCGGCGGGTTCGCGGGGCTTGACTTCCTTAGGGAATTCCCATAGGGTTGAGAACTTCCGGCCGTTTCCGATGAGCTACCAAGTCGATGTACTGAAGATGGGTGAATGCCAGGTCCGGGGTCCAGAAGTCTACTGGATGGATCACTGGGATGACTGGGAATCCCTGTATTTCTACATGGTGGTGATTCGAGGGAACGGCAAAGTTGCGGTGGTCAATACCGGCCCGCCTCCTGACCTGACCGGCCTGAATGAGCGCTGGACGGCAGCATTTGGGGAGCGCGGGGCATTACTTCGGCGACCCGAAGAGCAGCCGGAAGCCGCCCTGGCGCGCTTGGGCCTTACTCCCGATCAGGTTGACTTCGTTTTAATCACTCCGCTTCAGGCGTACGCGGTTGGAAACATCCCGCTCTTCCGGAACGCCCAGGTGTGCATATCGCGGCGGGGCTGGATCGAAGATTTTCATGCTCCGTCGTATGAAATGCACGTGCCGCGCAAGTATCGAATTCCTGACGAATCACTCGAATATTTGACCATCCAGGCGCCGGAGAAGGTTCGGCTGGTTGAAGACGAGGACGAGATCTTGCCGGGCCTTTCCGCTTTTTGGGTGGGAACTCACCATCGCTCCTCGATGGCCTACGTGATCGAAACTTCAGCAGGGCGGGTTGCGGTGACGGATTGTTGCTTCAAATACGGCAACCTCGAGGGATTCCACCCGCTTGGAGTTATGGAGAGCTTGCCGGAGTGCATGGCCGCCTACCAGCGTCTTCGGAAGGATGCCGACGTGGTGATTCCTCTCTACGATCCCGAAGTCCTCAAGAGGTTTCCAAACGGCAGGGTCGCCCCCTAGGAGGAAATTAACATGAGAGTGGCAGACAAGGTTGCGATTGTGACGGGAGCAGGATCGGGGATCGGCCAAGCCGCGGCCGAACTTCTGAGCGAGGAAGGGGCCAAGGTGGTCGTGGCCGACATTGATCCGAAGGGCGGCAAAGAAACCGTCGAGGCGATTAAGAAGAAGGGGAATGTCGCCCACTTTGTCGAGGCGGATATTTCCCGGGAAGCCGACGCCAAGAAAATTTCCGAAGAAACGGTCAAAGTCTTCGGCGGAATCAATATCCTGGTCAATGACGCCGCGACGTTCGTCCTTAAGGGTTTTGACGCGACGCTGGAGGATTGGCAGCGCTCCGTCGGCGTGAACATTATCGGCACGGCCATGGTAACCAAATACGCGGTGGAGCACCTCAAGAAGCAGGGCGGGTCGATTGTGAATCTCAGTTCGATGTCGGCCTTTGTCGCGCAGCCGAACTTTACTGCTTACAGCAGCACGAAGGCCGCGATTGCCCAGATGACGCGCAACATGGCGATGGACCTGGCCCCGTATAAGGTCCGGGTCAACAGCGTTTGCCCGGGTCCGATCATCACCGCTGCCTCCTACCGGCATATGGAGAAAGTGGGGCAGACGCCGGAAGAATTCGACGCGATCGAGGGTGAGAAAACCCTGCTCAAGAGAACGGGCAGACCGCGTGAAGTGGCCTACGCAATTCTGTTCCTTGCCTCGGATGAGTCGAGCTATATCACCGGGTCTTGCGTGATGGTCGATGGGGGCTACACCGCGCAGTAGTTGCAGGTGGCAAGAATTGCGATGGGCAATCACTCTCCGAAGGTCGCACTTTTTATCACCTGCATAGGCGATCAGTTCTTTCCTCAGGTCGGCGAATGCGCGGTAAGAATCCTGCGGCGCGCCGGGGCCGAAGTCAGCTTTAATCCCGCTCAAACTTGCTGCGGACAGCCAGCCTTCAATACAGGCTACCGGGAAGAGGCGCGCGACGTTGCGCTGCGCATGCTCGATCTCTTCGACGACGCCGATTACGTGGTCGCCCCCTCGGGATCCTGCACGACGATGGTCCGCGTATTTTACCCGGAGCTGTTTGCGGGCGATCCCGCACTCCTGCGAAAAGTCGAGCGGCTGCGGGAGCGCTTCTTTGAATTTTCAGAATTTCTGGTCAAGATTATGAAGGCGGAGGATCTTGGCGCGAGCTTCCCGCACCGGGTGGCCTATCACGATTCCTGCCATTTATATCGCGAACTCGGCATTGAGACAGAACCCCGCAAGCTGCTTCGCGCCGTCAAGGGAATTGAACTGGTGGAACTGCAGGACCACCGGCTGTGCTGCGGCTTTGGAGGCACCTTTGCCGTGAAGTATCCGGAAGTGTCCGTGGGGATGGCGCAGGATAAGGTTCGGGCTGCCGCGGAGGTGGGCGCAGAATACCTGGTGGCCAACGACGCCGGCTGCCTGATGCACGTGGCCGGGTACATCCACCGGAATGGGCTGCCGCTCAAAACCCTGCACCTGGCGGAATTGCTGGAGAAGCACGAATGAGCGATATCGGAGTCCAAAGCGAAGCGATCCACGAGCGGGCGCGGGAAGCCATGCAGGACGCCCATCTGCAGGAAGCTTATCGCTCCTCCACCCTGCGGCTTTACACCCATCGCTTGAAGGCGATCGGCGAAGTGCCGGGGTTCGAACAACTCCGCGAGCGCGGCCGGGAGCTGAAGCGCGAGGTGATGGACCACTTGGATCATTACCTCGGACAGTTTGCGGATAATGTTGAACGCCAGGGAGGCAAAGTCCACTGGGCCAGGACGGCTGATGAGGCCTGCGCGCTGGTGAAAGGCATCATCCAGAGCGCGGGCGCGCACGAACTCGTCAAAGCCAAGAGCATGGTGGGCGAGGAAATCGAGCTGAACCATGCGCTGGAGGCTGCGGGCATTCGGGCCGTGGAAACCGACCTCGGCGAGCTGATCGTGCAACTCTCCGGAGAGCGGCCGGCGCATATCGTGGCTCCCGCCATGCACAAGACTCGGCACGACGTTTCTGACCTTTTCGAGCGAAAGCTCCATTCCGAAGCCACCGAAGATCCGGAGCGGCTTACCGCCATCGCGCGCAGGACTTTGCGCGAGATGTTTGCCAAGGCCGGGGTGGGGATGAGTGGAGCGAATTTCGCCGTGGCGGAAACCGGAAGCATCGTGGTGATCGAAAATGAGGGCAACATTCGCTTCTGCACCACGGCGCCGCGCGTTCATGTTGTCCTGGTGGGAATCGAGAAGATCATACCGCGCTTGGCCGACCTGGGAGTGTTCCTCCGCCTGCTGGGGCGTTCAGGAACCGGTCAAAAGCTGACTTCTTACACTTCCATCCTGACAGGGCCGCGCCGCCCGGGCGAGGACGGACCCGAAGAGATGCACGTGGTGGTGATTGACAACGGGCGCATCGCCACGCTCGCCGATGAAAAGATGCGCGAGGTTCTCTACTGCATCCGCTGCGGCGCGTGCCTGAATGCCTGCCCGGTCTTCCGCAAGATCGGCGGGCATGCCTACGGGTGGGTGTATAGCGGTCCGATCGGCGCGCTGGTCACGCCGCAATTGGCCGGTTTGGATCGCGCGCGAGAACTTCCCTTTGCGTCTTCGCTGTGCGGGGCGTGCCGCGAGGTCTGCCCGGTCAAGATTAACATTCCTGATCTGCTGCTTTATCTGCGAGGCCAGGTGCAGGAACGGTTTCCATCGCCTCGCCCGGCAGGCTCGCCCGTTTCTGAGCGCCGCGGCATTCGTTTGTGGGCCTGGGTAATGAAGAAGCCGTGGGCATTTTCACTGGGCGGTTTTCTAGCCCGCCTGGGTTTCAGGTTCCTTCCTACGTCTCGCCGAGGCGGCGAACGCGCGTGGGTTACGAAATTTCCTTTCCCGCCTCTTTCGAACTGGACCTCCGGACGCGATTTCCCCGCACCTGACCCGGTGCCGTTCCGCGAGCGGTGGAAGCGGATTTCGCATTAGGCAACCTTTGGAGGCGCCTGGAGGGAGCCACGCTTTGCCGGCCCCCCCTGGAAGCCGGAATGCGAACGAGCCTCGCTACGGCGCCGAGACTGGGTGAGGTCTTGAACTGTGGCGCGGTCGCGGGGAATTGTTGTAAACTTGTGGGGTCTGCAAGAAGTAAATTCGTGGCGACGGCTTGTCCTGCGCTTGGAAGGTCGAGTTGGACTTGCGCACTGGGCGACCCTAAAAGATATATTGTATAAACTTGGAGGTTGCGATGTTTGAACCTTGGAAGACCGACAAATGGTTTGTCAGCCCATGGTGCTATCTACCGGAAGTACGGAAACAGTTTAGCTTTCAACCCAACATCAAGATTCATGATGTGACGCTGCGGGATGGCGAGCAGCAAACCGGGGTGGTCTTCCGCCCGGAAGAGAAGGTGGAAATTGCCAAGAAACTCGACTCCCTCGGAGTCCATCGGATTGAAGCGGGCATGCCCGCGGTTTCCCCTCAGGACAAGGCTGCCATTGCTGAAATTGCCAGCCTGGGGCTCAAGGCGCAAATCTTCTCATTCTCGCGTTGCCTTGTCGAAGACATTAAAGCTGCCAAGGAATGCGGTGTGACAGGCGTCATCGTGGAAATTCCTTCCAGCGAGCACATTATCAAAAATGCCTATGGCTGGACCCTCGAGCGGGCGCTGAAGTCGTCTATTGAAGCAACCCTGGCGGCAAAAGAAGCGGGCCTTTACACGGTCTTTTTTACGATCGATTCCACCCGGACCGAGGTAAACCGGTTGCTGGATATTGCCGAACAGGTCGCCACGGAAGGCCATATGGACGCTTTTACGCTGGCCGACAGCTTTGGCGGATGCACCCCGGAAGCCGTCTATTACGTGGTGAAGAAAGCGATCGCGCGCCTGAAAAAGCCCGTGGAGATTCACTGCCACCAGGATTTCGGTCTGGGCGTTGCCAACACGATTTACGCGCTGGGCGCTGGCGCTTCCGTGGCCCAAACAACAATCGCCGGGCTGGGCGAGCGCGCCGGCAACGTTCCCATGGAGGACGTGACGATGTCGCTCCTTTGCCAGTACGGCGTGGACCTGGGGATCAAGACAGAAAAACTATGCGAGGTTTCGCACTTTGTTCTGGACCTGGCGAAAGTGCAAATCCCCGGGAACCGTCCCATCGTGGGTGAGATGCTCTACCAGGTGGAGTCCGGCATCGTTGCCGGGTTCGTTCGCAGGGCCCGCAAGGAGCATCCCCTTGAGTTCGTGCCGTTCAAGTCGGAATTGGTTGGACAGAAACCCGTTTCCATCGTCCTCGGCAAGAACAGCGGCTTGCCGTCGATTCAAGAATGGTGCGAGAAGCTGAACCTTGATGCCAGTGAAGAACAAATGATGCAGATGCTTCGGCAAGTCAAAGAGAAGTCGTTTGAGAAGAAGGATCTCTTGACCGAAGATGAATTCAAAGCTATCGCCGACCGCACCTTGAAGAAGGCTGCCGCAACGAACTGATGGCGTTGACTCTGCGGGTGCGAGCTTGCGCGTCCGTGCCGGACGGTGAAAGGTGATCCAAAATCTAGAGGAACTGGTTGCTCGAGCCCGGCAGTTGGGACCCGCCAGGATTGCAGTCGTTGAGGGCTACGATGCCGACGTGCTGCAGAGCCTGGCTCAGGCTGAACCGCTGGGCTTGGCAACGCCCATTCTTGTTGGAGACGCCGGAAAGATCGAAGCGGCTGCCCGCCGGGTGAATTTCCCTTTACGTCCCGATTCCATTGTCCCTTCCGAAGGAGAAGAAACCTCGATTCGCCAAGCCATCGACTTGGTGAGGGAAGGGAAGGCGGACCTCCTGATGAAGGGCAAGGTGACCACCGCCAACCTGATTCGAGGGGTTCTGGACAAAGAACGGGGTTTGCGCGCGGGCAAGCTTTTAAGCCAGGTCATTGTCTTCCAGGTGCCGCACATCCCTCGTTTGATGCTGATGACGGATGCGGCCATTAATATCGCTCCCACCCTCGATCAAAAAGCTGAACTCTGCCGCAATGCCATTCGGGTGGCGCATTCTCTGGGAATCGCGGAACCCAAAGTAGTGCTCTTGACGGCGCTCGAATTCGTCAATCCCGGCATGCCGGCGACGGTGGATGCCGCCGCGCTGGTCCAGATGAACCGCCGGGGGCAAATCGAAGGGGCCTATCTCGAGGGGCCTCTGGCCTTGGACGTGCCGCTCAGCCGCTTTGCGGCCGACCGGAAGCACATCGATAGTCCTGTGGTGGAAGCGGTTGACGTACTGATTGCTCCGGGCATTGAAGCTGCCAATATCCTGTACCGTGCCATTACCTATTTTGCGCGGGGCGAGTCCGGGGGAATTGTCGTCGGGGCGCGGGTGCCTTTGGTGTTGCTGTCCCGAGCCGAGTCACCTGAAACCAAGATTCATTCCATAGCCTTGGCCTTACTGGTCATGCACCATCAGCGCCAGCTTTCCAATATCTGAGCGGAAACCGCGTCGTTTATTCCGCTGGCAAATCCCGGAGAGGTGGCCTTTTGTTTTTGCGCGGAGCAAAGCTACGTCCTGCAAAGGAGATGTGTGTGAGAGTTCTGGTTCCCAACCTCGGGTCCACTTCATTAAAGTATCAGGTTGTAGAGATGGAGACGGAACGAATTCTCGCTCGCGGCAGGATCGAGCGGATTGGAAGCGAGCAAGCGCAGATTACCACTTGGGATGAGAATGGCAAGGCGACCAAGTCGGTTTCTGCAGTGCCGGATCATCGTACGGCCGTGCAAAAGCTGATTCAGCATTTAGGCGCTCTGGAAAATGCCGGTCAGGGAAGCGGGGTCGATGCGGTTGGCTTCAAAGCGGTGCTGGCGGGACCGGATTATCGAGGCACTTTTCTTGTTACCGACGAACTGCTGCAGGCTATGACGGATTTTGTTCCCGTGGCGCCTGTTCACAACCCCATCTATATTCAAGCCATGCAGATTTTCCGTTCCTTGCTTCCTCAGGTACCGATGGTTGCGGTGTTCGAACCGGGATTCCACGCGACCATGCCCGCCCGCGCCGTCACCTACGGTGTTCCGCATGAATGGATGGGGCGATACGGAGTGCTTCGCTACGGCTATCACGGTTCTTCCCACCGTTACATTTCTGAGCGAGTTCCAAAGTTCCTCAGGAGATCGAGCAACGGCCTGCGGCTGGTTTCCTGCCACCTGGGAGGAAGTTCCTCGATTTGCGCGATTCGGGATGGGAAATCGGTTGACACGAGCATGGGCTTCTCTCCCCAGTCGGGAGTCGAGCAGTCGGGGCGTAGCGGAGACCTTGATCCCTTTGCGGTTTTGTACGTTATGGAAAAGGAAAAGCTTGCCCCCTCTCAGGTTCGGGAGATTTTGTGCAAGAAAGGCGGGCTTCTGGGCATTTCCGGCCTGAGCAACGACCTTCGGGACTTGGAGGAAGCGGCTGAAAAGGGAAACGCGCAAGCCAAGCTGGCCATTGAGGTGTTTACCTACGAGGTTAAGAAATACATCGGGGCGTACGCTGCGGCGCTGGGCGGGCTGGATGTGCTTTCTTTTGCGGGAGGCATCGGGGAAAACTCCTGGCGAGTTCGTGAAGAAGCGGTTCAAGGCCTGGAATTCCTGGGGATTCGCCTCGATCATAAACAAAATCGCGCTGGCGGGAGTGCCGACCGCATTATTTCTGCCACTGATGCTATGGTGACGGTCTTGGTGATCTATACCAACGAAGAAAAAATTGTGGCGCGGGAAACCAAGAGATTGGTGGAGGAAATCGGAACCGCCTGAGCGGGTCGTGCTTACCGGTTTGATCAATCGCGGAGCGTCGGCCAAGCACGAGTGTGCATTAGGGGAGGTTAAGGATTGAAATTTGTAACGTATGAATCTGGCGGGCAGCCCCGCGTTGGGGTGGTTCAGGATGGCAGGATATTTGACGTCCGCAGAGTGATCCGATACCTGGAAAGCGGACGGGTTCCCCGGCTGGTTTCTCAGCGCACAGATTTTAAGCGCGCATCACGGACGCTGCGGGAAGGCGGCTTTGCGCCTCGCGACATGATTGAACTGCTGGCGCTGGGCAAGGCATCGCGGAAAGCTTTGGGCGTAGTCGTCGCCGCCCTGGCGAAAAGCCTTGATCCCGTTCAGGCGCCGCGAGGAATCTTTACGCCGTTGGCCAAAGCGCGCTTGCTTGCTCCGATATCGCGCCCGGGAAAGATTACCTGCGTCGGATTGAACTATGCCGACCATGCGAAGGAGCAAAACGCCAGATCGCTCGAGAGGCCGATCTTTTTCCTCAAAGGAGGAAACACGATTTGCGGGCCGGGTGATCCGATTCGCCTGCCTGTAAACTCCACTCAGATTGACTATGAGGCGGAGTTTGCCGTGGTCATCGGGAAGAAGGGGCGATTGATTCCGGAAGAGAAAGCTTACGAGTACGTCGCCGGATACATGATCCTGAACGACGTGAGCGCGCGCGACATGCAGTACGGCGACCGGCAATGGTTCCGCGGGAAGAGTTGCGACACCTTTGGTCCGACAGGACCCTGGATTGTCACGCCAGAGGAGATTCCCGATCCCCAGCGGCTGCGGATTTCGCTTACCCTCAACGGCGAGAAGATGCAGGATTCGAACACAGCTGAGTTGATCTATAAGATCCCTTTTCTTATCAGCTACCTCTCGCAGTCTTTAACTTGGGAAGCGGGCGATATCCTGGCGACCGGTACGCCAGGCGGGGTGGGGCATTACCGCCAGCCGCCGCGGTATCTCCAGCCGGGAGATACGGTTTCGGTTTCCGTGGAGGGCGTCGGTACGTTATGCAATCCGGTGGTGGGTCCTTAGGTGCAGGCCTGACTCTTTCCCTGGTTTCCCCGGGCGGAGGGAGCGGGAAGGCTAAGCCGGTTAGTGGGATTCCGTCTTGCGAATCTTCAGGTATAGGCCGGCAATTGCCAGCACGATGGCGATGAGAGCCAGTGCCAGCCCTTTCCGCCGGAAAGTGCGTTCTTGGAGAGCGGCGACTCCTGCCTGGTAGGCCTTCTGAGAGATCTGGATACCCTGGCTGGTGAATTTCCCTACATCGGCCGCGTTGAAACTGTGAACCGCCACGCGCGCTTTGATGAGCTCCCCGTGCGCGTTGGTCAAATCCACCTTGGCGCTCGCCACCTCCATGCCGGAGAGTTCGGCTTTGTTCAGAACTCCAGTCGCTTTCTCATAAGAGGTCTTTAACTTACCCAAATCCGTTCCAATCGTTTGCGCGGCCTTGTATCCATTATCCCCGGCCACATGGCACTTAACGCACACGGAGTCCGCCCCGGTTCCCACCCAATCGTCCGTGGGATGCACGACCTCATGATTTGAATGGCATTGAACGCATCCCGGGAAGTGCAATTGGGCAAAAGCAGCGGCGTGCGGGCTTTTCTCAAAGAGTTGCTGATTGAAGGCATGGCACGTCCCGCAGACATTGGCAACCGAATTTACCCCCGGCGGCGTGGCGCCGTGATTGCCGTGGCAGGTGGTGCAGGTGGGAGCGGAGGTATCCCCGCCGGCCATTGCTTTGGCATGGACGCTCTTTTCGTACGACTCAAACTGATTGGTCGGGATGCCATAGCCTTTCATGTAGGCGGCGTCAGCGTGGCACCGGGCGCAGGTGTCGGCGACATGGGTCGGGTAGACGGGAGCCCGCGTGTCCGAGACATCCCGGATGTCATGCACGCTATGACAGTCCACGCAGGTGGCGACTTTGGTATCGCCTTGCTTGAGGCGCTTGCCGTGAACGCTGGTTAGGTATTCACTTAGTTGATCGGTCCGCAGACTGGGGTTGAAGCGCCGCATGTAATCGGGACTCGCGTGGCAGCGTCCACAAAACTGAGGGATCTCGGTTCGTTTGGGGGCGCCCCGAAAACCTTTTGACGGGCTCATGGCGTTCATCGAATCGTCGTTGCGGTCGCCGCCGTGGCAGTCCGCGCAGCCGAGGCCGGCGCGATGATGAACATCGGAATCGAAGACCTTGGCCGGATGGCCGAATTCCCCGCCCAGCGTTGAGTGGCAGTTGACGCAGGAATCCTTGACGCTCGCGGCACGGGCGGGCGCGAGAACCCAAAGGAGCGTTAGGAGCGCGGCGGAGAAGATTTTCATAGCGACTCGCAAGAACCTGAATCCTACCCTGGCGCGATGAGCAATCTGTTTTATCACCGTACCGCGAGCCAGGACATCATCACGATGAAACCAATCACAAAGATCCCCAACCCTGTAAAGAACCGGGTCAGGCGGCCAAAACCGGCCTTGTAATCGAGAAAAGGGACCAGCACCCAGACAAGCCCTGCCAGCCCGAAGCCGAGCAGGCCGAGCAGTTCACTGTTGATGAACAGAACCTTTGCGGGAAGATACTTAAGCGTCTGATACATGAAAAGGAAGTACCATTCGGGACGAATCCCGGCTGGGGCGGAACCAAAAGGATTGGCTTTTGTGCCGAGTTCCCAGGGGAAGATTGCCGCCAGGGCCCCCAGGACTCCCAGGGCGCCATACCAGCCCATGATGTCGCGCAGGAGAAAATTGGGGAAGAACGGCATGGAAAGCGCCGTTTCTTTTCCTTCCTCGATCTTTTTCTCGATGCTGGGCGGCACGCTCATTCCCAGACGCTGCACCAACAGCAGATGGGTGGCCAGCAGAAGGGTCGCCAGCCCCGGCAAGACCGCCACGTGAAAACCGAAGAACCGCGTGAGGGTGGCCCCCGTGACTTCTTTGCCCCCTCGGAGAAAGACGAGAATCCATTTGCCGAACACCGGCATGAAACCCGCCATATCGGTTCCCACCTTGGTGGCAAAGAAAGAAAGGGTATTCCAGGGAAGCAAGTAACCGCTAAAGCCGAATCCCAGCACAATGAAGAAAAGAAGCATCCCGCTGATCCATGTCAGCTCACGCGGTTTGCGATAAGCCTTCAGGAAGTAAACGCTGAACATGTGAAGGAATGCGGTGAAGATCATCAGGTTTGCTGACCAGCTATGGATGGAACGAATCAGCCAGCCAAACTTGACCTGCGTCATAATGAACTGCACGCTTTCAAACGCGCCATCCGCGGTGGGCCGGTAGTAGAGAAGGAGTAGGATGCCGGTGAGAACTTGCACAATAAACAGAAACAGAGTCATGCCACCGAGGTAATACCAGATCGTGTGGCGGTGGACCGGAACAGTCTTGTGGCGAAGAAACTGTTCGATGCTACCCGCACCGAAGCGCTCGTCGAGCCATCCCATAATACGGCGATAAATTCTGGCCATGGTTAGGAGTTGCGGGCGACAACAATCTGGTCACCCTGCACGTGGACGGTATATTCCGTGAGCGGCCGCGGGGGCGGCCCGCTGATATTGCGACCTTGCAAGTTGTAAATGCCGTTGTGGCATGGACACCAGATTTCATGCAGGTCGGCCCGATACTGCACCGTACACCCCAGGTGAGTACACACTGCCGTAAAGGCCCGATACTGCCCCTCCGCGGTCCGGATCAAAATAGCGGGCTCAGAACCAAATCTGAATACTTTTGCGGTGTTGTCTTTAATCTCGCCGACCTTGGCGGCCACCACGGACCGGTCAGCCGATTCGGTGACCGGCGGCGGAATGACATATCGGATGGCGGGGTACAGAAATGCAATGATGGTCGCCACCAACCCGGTGCCAAGCAACAAATCAACCCAGCGGCGGCCCGGATCGGGCGCTCCCGACTCACGGTGACCAGAATCCACCATCGTTCACCCCGCTCAATGCCAGGAGTTTGATCTCCGGCGTATAAAGGCTTCCCTCAGATTAACCTATGCGCGCTCTGCGCTTTCAAGCAGCTCGGAGCCGGTAATCCAAAGTGATTTGCCGTCCGAGTTGCACCAAGGGTATCACTTGCGTTTAATTCCAACCTAGGGTGTCTACCAAGTACTGGTGGAAAAACTACGCTGTTACAACAGGTGGGGCAGTGACCTCTCTCACAGGGGTTTGTGACGAGCGTCACATGGAGGAAAACGGAATTGTACTATGGGAATCATTCCTCGCTCAGGATTGCTTGTGCTTCCTTTGGCAAGGCGTGCAAGAGCGCCAAAAAGACTCCGTTCGTCCATCCAAAGCCCACCACATTGGCTTTGTACCCTACATTGATTTGAGTCTCCGAAGACCGCGTCACGACATTATACTTCTCGCGGATCGTGCCATCGCGAAGGAAGTTTTGAAGGACCATGGAAAGGAATTCGAGAGAAATCCGGTTGGCCTCGGCCTGGTAGCCGTAACGCCGCAGCCCTTCGATTGCAATGAGCTGAATCGGCGCCCATCCGTACGGGCTATCCCACTGGGCGCCGGTGTCGTCCATGCTCATGACAATTCCTCCCGGTTGTTCGAAGGCCCTTAGGCTCTCGACCACCGCTTTGGCCTGTGCTGGTGTGGCGAGGCCTACCCAGAGCGGATAAAAGGTCGTCGCGTATGTGTATAAAGAGCGTCGCCCGTCCGCAAAATCGTAGTCGTAGTAGAGGCCTTCATGAGGGTCCCAGAGATAATAGTCAATTTCCGCCTGGCGCTTGGCGGCTCGTCGTTGCCATTGCGCTGAATCTGTTTTCAGACCAATTTGGCTGCTCATCCATTCCAGGTCCTTCTCGGTTTTGTAGAGCAGGCTGTTGAGTTCCACCGCTGCAAAATTCGGCGTGTCGGCGCCGAAAGGTCCAAAACGGAAAGAAACGTCAAACCCGGATTCGCGCATGCTTCGATCGCCTTTGTAAAAGGCCGGCGTTAGGGCGACCTTTTCAAGACTCTTGCTTTCTCCGGCTCGCGAGTTTCCATCCATAACCAAAGAGAACTCCGGTCCTACTACCTTGGAATCGCCAGCTTGATCTCCGACTGCCATCAAGTAAGGTTGGCTGTTTGCGGGGTGCAGGAGGAAGTAGCGCACCACTTGCCCGTAGTACTCGGTCGAGCGGGCACCGAGTTCCGGTACGGGGCCGTTGCCCAGCCCGTAATAACGCGAGAGCCCGGTGTCCCCCGCCATGTGGGGTGCTGTCGTCCAAAAACGGTAGTCTTTCACCGCATATTGGTAGCCTCGCGCGAGCCAGGCAGGGTCCGCTTGGCCATGGGCCTTTTCGGCCTCGTAAACTGCACGAATCATTGAGGTTAGAAAGGGTGGCTGAGAGCGGGTCAGGTAATAGGTCCGGTTGGCGTTTAAGATGCCGCCGTAATGGTCGATCTCGAAGAAGAAGTTGTCCACCATGCTGCGGGCGAGCGACAGTCTTCCATCATCAATGAGGCCCCGAATGATAAAGTAGCTGTCCCAGCCATACATCTCATTGAACATTCCGCCCGGGACGACGTATGGATGGGGAAGGTAGAGAAGTCCTTGCGGATCAATGGATTGGACATCAATCGCGCCCAGGTGCTTGATGATGGTGGGGAGCGGCTTGACAGGAATCTTGCACTTTGCCCCCGCATCCACCAAAGAAGGGAGGGAGGGAAGGTTCGCGGGAAGGTAAAGAGCTGATTTTTTTCCGGTCTTAGGGTCGGAAAAGGTTTCGCACGCCGACATTGAACGCGTCAGAGTATCCCAGCCATTCGATATGTAAAGAAGAATCTTCTCG
>DATKQU010000157.1:0-11899 GCA_035532595.1 Terriglobia bacterium
TCCACCGTGCTCAGACCCGGCCAGACCTATCAGGAAACCGCCGTCTACAAGTTTTCCACCACCGCCTGAGCCGCAGGGGACGAAAGCCGGGCTGGGAAAGTATTGTTGCTTTAAGCCTGAGCGCCTGCTCCTGCCCTTTGCCATGACTCCCCGCACCCTTTTGGCTTAAATAAATATTAATAACCGGGCCGCAACCTTTTCACTGCCGCTTGCGTCGAATGAGCAACGACCTCAATCCCAGAAACGGTTCCAGCCAGGAACCATTCTCCAGAATTTAAGGAGAACGCGGAATGTAGGTGTCGGAAGGAGCTCCATCCATGAATAAAGTCAACCTCCTAGTAGTGTTTGTTGCATTAGGCGTGGTGGCTTGGATGATCCCGGTTCAGCCCGCGCAAGCCACTACTCTTGGGTCCGCGATAGCCTCCCAGCAGGACGAACCTGCCGCCGGGGAAACTGAACACCAGAGCACCCAAACGTTCATGGGGAAGATCATGCAGCACGAGGGAAAGTACGTTTTGCAGGGTGAAGGTGACAAAACCTATCAACTCGACGACCAGGAAAAGGCCAGGCAGTACGATGGAAAGAACGTAAAGGTTTCCGGCACTTTGGATAAGGAGAGCAGCACCATCCACGTCACTTCCATCGAAGCAGCGGAGGGCTAAGCCTAAAATGGATTCGGGACAAATCCGCGAAGAGGCCAGCACGCGTGCTGGCCTCTTTTGTCTTGAGTGTTCCGTGCGACGCATTGTAATGGATGCAGTCGGCTGCAAATGTGCAACGCTTTGCATCAACAGGCCACACAAAATGGTAGGGATACATACGAGCCCATGGGTGCATCGATCGCTTAGGCCGCAGCGCGGTTTGGTGACGATGTCACTGGAGACGGTGGCAGCGGTCACGGACTGATAAAGAGGCTTTACGATAAATTGAGTTGAGATGGCTGGAATCTAACGTCCATCGAAAGGAGAAACCCCATGAAGAAAATAATCCTCACCCTCTTCACGGCTTTCGTCCTGACCGCAACCCTATTGCCGGCCCAGGGACGTGGGGGAGGCCAGAGAGGTGGAGGAGGAGGAATGCAGGGTGGCGGGCAAGGGCAAGGTCCTGCGATGGGCCAAGGCCAGCAGCGAGGCCAAGCCGGAAGCCAGGCGGGACAAGGCACTATGCAGCAGGGCCGCATCCGCGCCACCGACCAGCAACGCGACCAGCTCCGCACTTGCGACCAAACCGGTGACCATCTCCGGACGCGCGCCCGTGATATGGCGAAGTCGGCCCGCAGCGCCAACTTCAATGCTGACCAGGCACGCGAGCAGCGCGATCAAATGCGCGAACAGCTCCAGACCATGCAGCAGGAACACCAACAACTTATTGGCGGGTTTTCCACGGAGCAGAGGGAAGCCCTGCAAAACCGTATCGAGAATATGGACCAGCTCCGCGAGAGAGTGAACAACAGGTTTCAGCAAATGGACGCTGAGCTGAATCAGGAGGCGCCCAGCGGCAGAGTGGTTCGCGAACGCGCCAGGGAAATGGAAAAAGCCATGAAGGAATGGCAAAAAGAATACCGCAAAATGCAAGGCGACTTGGGAGCTTAGCTTTAAAGAATTAACGCAAAGGAGTCGTTGAGATGAAAACTCTGCACTGGGTAGGCCTCTCGGCAGGCCTGATGGTTATGACCGTTCTGGCGCTGCCGGTCGCGTATGCTCAAATGGGACCGGGGCCGGGCGGACGCGCCCGGATGTATAACCCGGCCACGGAGACCACGGTTAAAGGGACGGTGGAGGAAGTGAAAACCGTCGCGGGACGCCACGGCTGGCATGGCACTCACTTGACGCTCAAGACCGAAGACAAGACGCTCGATGTCCACTTGGGCCCAGAGTCTTTCCTGAAAGAGAAGGGCTTCAGCTTGGCCAAAGGGGACCGGGTGGAAGTGATTGGCTCAAAAGTTAACTACAAGGGCGGCGAGGCCATCGTCGCGCGCGAAGTGAAAAAAGGCGGTGAAACGCTGGTCTTGCGCGATGCGCAAGGCATCCCCAAGTGGTCCATGAAGGGGCGGCGCTAACTCGCAAACTCGGGTTGGGAGGGCGGACGTCAGACCCTCCCATCCACCTTTTTGAAAGCCTTCAGGATCGTTACTTTTCCGGCGAAAGAATGACGGCCATTCCGCCGCCCGGGGCTAAATGTGCCGGGAGGGCGTCCGAGGACGTCACCTGCCGGGTAGTGATGGCAAGACTCGTGGCGTCCTGATCAGCCTTTGGACCGTCCGCAAAAATTTCAGCTTTCCAGCGTCCCTCTCCCAAAAAAGTGAGCGGAATCTTCAGGTCGCGCGGGGTCCAGTTGGACATGCTGCCCAGATACCATGTGTGGCCCTGGCGTCTTGCGATGGTGACGTATTCGCCTGGCTCGCCGTTCAGGACTTTGGTTTCATCCCACACCGTGGGAACTTTCTCCAGAAACTCGAACCCCGGCTGCCCGAGGTAATCCTCGGGATAATCCGAAAGCATTTGAAGGGGGCTCAGATAGACCACGTACATGGCCAGTTGACCGGCGCGCGTGCCTTGGCACATGGGCTGGATGTCCTGAGGCCGGAAGGCCGCCTGGGTGGCGTTGTGAAAACATCCGGGAGTGAAGTCCATGGGCCCGGCCAGCATGCGCGTGAAAGGGATGACAACGTTATGGTAGGGCGTGTCGAGATACCCGGCTTTGTTATACTCCAAGCCCAGCACCCCTTCGCGGGTAAGCAGATTGGGATACTCCCGCCGCAACCCCTCCGGTTTGTAGGCGCCGTGAATGTCCACGAGCAAGTGATAGCGCGCCGCCGTGCTGACGATCTTGCGGTAAATGTTGACGGTGGTTTGATCGTCAGAAACTCTGGCCATGAAGTCCACCTTGACCCCCGCCACGCCCCATTTTTCATAGAGCGGGAAGGCTTGCTCCATTTGCTTGACGGCCGCCGTCCAGTGAATCCACAAGAGAATTTTGACGTTGCGCTGCTTGGCGTGCTGGATAATTTCCGGCAGATTGACTCTGGGAACCCAGTGCATGATGTCGTTCTCGGTGCACCAGTCGCGGTGAGGGACCGACGGCTCGCCCGGCTTGAGCGTAGCGCAAAGCCCGCCGTAGTCCGGCGACCAGCCAAAATCGATCAGCATGTAAGGCAGATGGGCTAGCGCGGCGAAGTCGACGTAGTGTTCGAGCGTGGCCGTGTTCATGCCAGGTTTGAAGCTGACGCCTTTGGCGTAATCGCCCGACCACCAGTCCCAGGCCGTCTTGCCCGGATGGATCCAGGAGGTGTCGGCGATTTTCGTAGGGGGGCTCAGGTTCAGAATCATGGGGTCGGAGGCTTCGATGAGGCCGCCGGCCGTGGAAGAAACCAGGAGCACGCGCCAGGGAGTGGACATGGGTGTGCGCCCGATCACCGCCTCATCGAAGTGCGTGCCGAGGGGCGAGAGCCTGCCCCGCAGCCCATGCGGAACGCCCGGGGCGCCGCGCACGTAGAGGCCGGCGTAATTCGTGAGGTCGGCCTCCAGCAGAGCCACCCAGGGGCCGCCCTCGAGCTGAAGCGTCAACGGCAGAGCTACCACGGATTCCGGCCGGATGTCCTCCAGGCTCAGATGGTGGAATTCGCCTTCGTAGTTGCTGTCGAAGCGTCCGATATCGAGCGCGTAAGCCGAGCCCGGGCGGCTGAAATAAAAACCGGTCTCCTCATTGGCGATGATGAATTTGCCCAGGGAGGCTTGCTGCGGCAGAACGTACCGAAAGGCCACGCCGGTGTCATAAGCCCGCAGGACGACATCAAGGCTGCGATGCGATTGCCGGGTCTCGCGGAGTGAGACGGTGAGCTGGTTGTAATGGTCCCGGATGCGGCTCTCCGCGCCGAAACGCCAATCCCAGGTATGGTCCTGCGACTTGCGGTCGGAGCCGGTGATTTCGAAGTCCCGGTCGAGCGGCGGGGCGTCCTTGAATTCAATCCCCAGCGGCGAATCCGCCAGAATCGTCCGGCCTTCGTAGGCGACGCTGTAATAGGCGCGCGCTCCCGGAAGGTAAGGCTGGGGGTTGGACTTGATCGCGAAGGTCACCGTAAGATTTCCGCTGGGGGAATTAAGCGTAAGAGGTTCCGCCGCGAATCCCTGAAAGGCCAACAGTATGAGAAAGCCTGCGGCAAGCCAGAGCGGTTTGAGATCTTGAAGAATTTTTTTCTGCATTTGTTCTCCTCGGTGCTGAAGTCTGTAAGGCGGTGGCCCGAGCCTTTGCCATCATCCTGCCGCGGTTAGAACTTCCGCGGAAGATTGCGGTTACTCTGAAAAGATTCCTTTCAGCCGGTCGCGCACGCGCCGGTAGCCGGGATAGCTTTTCTCCGCCTGGCGAAAGGCCCGCGAGTGCATCACGCGGCGCGAACCGTTCCGCTCGAGCGGGAAATGGATGTGGAGCATTTCATGAAACACCAAGTACTCGACCACCTCGGCCGGAACGGAAGCGGAATCCAGGCTGCGACTGATGGTAATGGTATGGTGGGCGGGATCGTAATGGCCCAGCACGCTGCGCGAGGATTTGGGGCTCCAGCCGATGCGCCGGCAGGTAAGCTCGCCTTTGAAGAACTGGCGGTTGAGCCGGGCGAAGATCTCGTCCAGGTCATAATACCGGCCTTGGGCGGGCAGCAGGCGAAGGCGGCCGCGCTGGCGCCGATTCTCATCGATGCGCCGCCGGACGGCAGGTTCAAACACGTAGGCCAGGTAGCACTCGCGGGCTTCCGCAGAGGGACGCCGCCGGAAAAGCTGCGCCAGCAGAATCTCGGCAAGCGCCTCGAGCACCAGGGACGGCGCTTCTTCCAGAACATCGGAAATACGCACCCGCGCCCGGTTGCCCTGCAGATGGATGTTGCTGCGCAGGCTTGAAAAGGGCCGGTATTCAATGTGGAAGTCCGGGACGGAGCGCTTGATGCCCAATCGCCGGAACACCCGCGCAAAGACAAATTCCGGGGGCGCGGGCGCGTGGATGGGAAGGGGCAGTTGCTTTGGATCGGCGGACAAAGAGTGAGTTCGCAAGGGGTCCTTTAATTTTCGCCGGCATCGCCGGTGTCTTGGTTCTTTTGGTGCTTCTTCCTTAACTTTTTCTCTTTCTTGCTGAGCTTCTTCTCTTCCTTGTTTCGTTTCGCTTCTTCCTTCCGGGCTTTCTTGATGGCGCGAGCGTCAGCTTTGGTCTCACGTTGCATCTCCGGGAATTTCTTTTGCTGGTCTGCGAAAGCCTGGGTCGCCCCGTTGATCGTGTCGTTCAAATTCGCAATCGCGTCGCGAAGCGATTCCGCATACTCTTGGGCGGCAGGGCCGGGCGCGTTCTGAATGCGCTGGAGCTGCTGCAACTGCTTGGGGGCGTCTTCCAGAATCAGGCGAAGGCCGAGGCGCATATCAGCGTCGCGGTTGTACTGGTACTGGATCCAATCCTTCAGCTCATCGTCAATGGAAATAAATTCTCCCAGCAGGTCGTCAAGCTGCCCGCCAAGGTTCGGCTGGGCCTCCGGGGAGGCTTCCCGCAACCCGTCAAAGCGGTTCAAACGCTTCTGGGCGAAGACCAAATAGAGCTTAATTCGCTCGGAGGGGTCCTGCGCGTCGCGCAGTTCGTCCTGCTCCGCCGAGGTGAGGTTCCCTCCTTGATTCGCGCGGGCCCACGATGGAGCCAGCAGCAGAAAAACAATCAAGCTGGACCGAAATGCGCGATGAAGACTCTTCATGCCTCAGCCGCAGAAGTGGCCGCCAGCGAAGTGGCCCGCTGGCGCAGCTTCTTGGATTTTTCCGGAGGCGTTCCGGCCGGGAATAAAACTCCCAGCACTTGGCTGTGAACCCAGCTGTTTTCCTTGGCGACCGTTTTGATCGATTCATTTTCCGGGTAGGGAACTCGCCTGCGAAGATCCTCGATCAGCCGCCCGTCTTCGCGCAAATTGATTTCGAGTTCCTTGTACGCCTCAAAATGCTTGGCCACTCCGCGTTCCGAAGCCTCCAGGGTCTTCCAGGAAAGATTGATTTGCCGCCCGTAATCCTCGAGCAGCGCCCATCCCTGATCGAAGTTGTTGGCGTTGTAAGCCTGGATGGCCTCGGTCAGCTTCACCCTGGCCAGACGAATCTGCAGCCGCGCCTTTTTGCCTGGATTCTTTTCCCGCTCAATCTTGGCGGCAAGTTGTTTCTCTTGGTCTTTAGGTCGGGGCCGAAACGCGTAGCAAAAGAGCTGCCCCAGAACGGCAATGCAAAGGACCGCGCCGAGAAGAGGAGCCCTTGTCAGCATGCCCCATATTATAGCTGCATCCGGCGTACGTGCCACACCCGCTTTAGCCGCTACGAAGGCTTCCTTCCGACGGGAAGGCAAGCCGCCAGGAAGCGCCCCGTGTGGGATTGCGGGCAACGGGCAATCTTTTCCGGAGTCCCCGCCGCCACAACGTAGCCGCCCGCCGCTCCGCCCTCGGGCCCGAGATCGATGATCCAGTCGGCAGCTTTCAGGACCTCCAAATTATGCTCGATGATGAGCACGGTGGCGCCCAGGCCGATCAGGCGGCGAAAGGCTGCCAGAAGCTTCGCGATGTCGTCAAAATGCAAGCCAGTGGTAGGTTCGTCGAAAATGAAAAGGGTTTTCTCGGTGGCCGGATGCACCATGTGGGCTGCGAGCCTGACGCGCTGCGCCTCTCCACCCGATAGGGTGGTCGCCGATTGCCCCAGCCGCAAGTAACCCAGGCCTACCTCGTCCATGACCCGAAGCTTATTGGTGATCGAAGGAATGTTGGCGAAGAAGGTGAGCGCTTCCTTCACCGTCATCTGGAGGACTTCGTGGATGTTTTTCCCTTTGTAGCGGATATCGAGAACGGCGGGTTTGTAGCGCATCCCGCGGCATTCCTCGCAAACCAGCTCAATGTCGGCCAGAAACTGCATGCCGACGGTGACGGTGCCGTCGCCCTGGCAGGTCTCGCAGCGTCCTCCCGGAATGTTAAAGGAGAAGTGGCCGGGCGAAAACCTCTGTTTCTTGGCTTCCGGCGTGGAGGCAAAAAGTTCGCGGATGCTGTCAAAGGCCTTGATGTAGGTCACGGGATTCGAGCGCGGAGTCCGGCCGAGCGGCGATTGATCGACCAGAACGACGCTTGCGATCTTCTCATCGCCTTCGAGGGCCTCGAACTCCGCGTGCGGAGCGGCAACGCCCCGGCGTGACATCATGGCGTTGTAGAGAACGTCATGCACCAGCGTGGACTTGCCGGAGCCCGACACGCCGCTGATGCAGACCATCAGGCCCAGGGGAATATCCACGTCAATGGACTTCAGGTTGTGTTGTCTGGCACCCCGAAGCTTCAGATGAAACCTGCCCGGGACGCCCCGCTCCGGCGCCACCGGAACGCTCAGTTCTCCCGTCAGGTATCGCGCGGTGAGCGAATGCGGATCCTTTATCAAGCCTTCAAAGCTTCCCGCAAAGACGATGCGCCCGCCGTGCTCGCCGGCGCCGGGGCCAAGGTCCAGAATCTTGTCGGCGTGGCGGATCATTTCCGGATCGTGCTCGACCACCAGAACGGTGTTCCCGAGGTCCCGCAGGTTCTTCAAGATTTCAATCAGCCGCCCTGTATCCCGCGGGTGGAGGCCGATGGAGGGTTCATCCAGAACGTAGAAGGCTCCCACCAGATTCGAGCCGAGCGCGGTGGCAAGCTGGATCCGTTGCGACTCCCCGCCGGAAAGGGTGGAGGCGAGGCGGTCGAGGGTCAAGTATTCCAAGCCCACCTTGTAGAGATAATCCAGCCGGGAACGAATCTCTTCCAGCACTTTCTCCGCTACGGTGCGCTGGGCCGGGCTCAAGCTCAACTGATTGAAGAAATCCCGAGCCTCCTGGATGGAAAGCCTGCAGACTTCCACGATGTTCTTGCCATCGATGCGGACGTTGAGAGCATCGCGGCGGACCCGCCCGCCTTGGCATTCCTGGCAGAGCGTATAACCGCGGTAACGGCTTAAAAACACCCGAACGTGCAGTTTGTATTTCTTGCGTTCGAGGTAGCTGAAAAAGCCGCGCAACCCCGTGAACTCGTCGTCCCCTTCCATGATCCACTGCCGCTGCTCGGTGGTAAGGCGATGGAAAGGGACGTCCGTGGGAATGCCCCGGCCGCGCGCCGCGCGCTTCATTTCATTCTGGATGCTGCGGTAGCGGGGCTTCGTCCAGGGATCAATCGCCCCCTCGGCCAGGGTCTTGTTCTTGTCCGGAATCACCAGGTCGAGATCGAAATCAATGGTGTTGCCGAATCCCTGGCAGCGCGGGCAGGCGCCGGCGGGATTGTTAAAAGAGAAGTAAGAGGGCTGGGGTTCCAGGTACGGAAGGTTGCAGCGCTTGCACTCGAATCGCTCGTTGAAGCTGAGCCGCTCGGGCTGGGCATCGGGCGCGGACGGCAAGATTTCGAGAATCGCCTCCCCGGCTTCCCGGTAGCAAAGTTCGACGGAATCGATGAAACGCTGGCGGATGTCCGGATGGATTGCCAGGCGGTCAACCAGGACATAGACCGGCCTGTGAAAATCGATGTCGAGGAGCGATTCGGGCGTGGAAAACTCGAAGACGCGACCCTCCTGGAACAGCCGATTGAAACCTCTCTGCCGCAGCGCAAAGAGGCGGTGCTTGAGGGAGTCGGCAAGGCTGACGGGCTCCTCGGCCGGGGCGGAGGTTTCCTCGGCGGGAGGTTTTCGGCTCTTCGCCCGGGCTCTCGAATGCCTTTTCCCGCCATCTTCGGGCGGTTTCTCCGGCGATGGTTCCTGGGAGATATCAGGACTGAGGCGGAAAAGCACGTAGAGCCGCCGTCCCTCTTCCAGGCTCAGAATGCGGTCGGCGATGCCGTCCACATGGTCTTTCTGGACCAGCTGTCCGCAACGGGAACAGAAGGTCACGCCGATCCGCGCGAAGAGCAGCCGGAGATAGTCGTAAATTTCTGTTGAGGTGGCAACCGTGGAGCGTGGATTGCGCGTCGAGTTCTTTTGCCGGATGGCGACCGCCGGAGCGATCCCGTCCACGTCGTCAACGTCCGGCTTCTCCATGCGCTCCAGGAACTGCCGTGCGTAAGCTGAAAGCGATTCGATGTAACGGCGCTGCCCTTCCGCATAAAGAGTGTCAAAGGCCAGGCTGGACTTTCCCGAGCCGGAAAGCCCCGTCACCACCGTCAGGCGATTGTGGGGAATTTCACAATCCACCCCTTTGAGGTTATGGACGCGGGCGCCTCGCACCACAATGGCATCGGCTTCCGGCGGGCCCAGGCGCGCGGGGGAAGGCCGCGCCTCTTCACCCGGCGGCGTGGCGCTGGCCGTTTCGTTCGGGCCGGATGGGCCGGGGCCCGGAGCGGCCGAGGCGGCATCGTGTTTGGTCGCTCTTTCTGCGCGATTAGTGGAAATAGCGAATCATCCTTTCTGCCTTTCTCCGGTCGAGCGGCGGGAGTGGTACGGAGCAAAAGGGAGACGCAGGCTCAAACCTCTTATTATAAGTCGCGGAAACTTCCCACGTAAAGCACAGGATCAAGGGAGATTCTGCTGTCGAGCATTCTGCTGGGGGGATAAGGACAAAGCTATCCCGGGCAAGACGAAGGGAGCAAGGTGAAAGAGCGCGCGGAGGCGGGTGTCAGGTCGTTGGGAGAGGAAAGCGGGAAGGGCGGCTGGCCCGTGCGGAGCGGGAAGAGGCCCTTCGACGTTAGTGGGACTGGGTTTGACACTTCTGGCGCAAGGCGGTATGCAGGCGATTCCGAACGTCGTCAGGAAGCTCATACAACTTGCCATCGCAATAGAGCTCGATGGTTTTGCGCGTGGTGTCAAAAAGAACCTGGCAATGGTGGCAGCACTTGAGATGGACTTTCAAGGTGCGCTTCAGGTCCTCGTCCATGTTCCCGTCCAGATAGTTGGATATTTCTTGGAAAACCTCTTTGCAATTCACCGATGGTTAACCTCGTTTAAAAGTCTTGCTTAGCTCTTCACGCAGGCGGAGGCGTGCACGAAAGAGACGGGCTTTCACCGCGCCGACGGACAGATTAAGCATTTCCGCCGTTTCCTCCGTGGAAAGACCTTCCACATCGCGGAGGAAAAAAACCGTTCGAAAAGTTGCGGGAAGCGCCTTGGCGGCATTGCGCAGGATCGTCTCCATTTCCACCCGCTGCAGTTCCTGCTCCGGATTCGGCCGCCAATCGGCAAACTCCCGGGGGATGACCTCGCCGTCTTCGTTTGTGGGTTCGTCAACGGGAACTTCTTTGCTGCTACGCCGCTTGCGAAGTTTCATCAGCCCTTCGTTGATGGCGATGCGGACAATCCAGGTGTAAAACCGGGAGTCCTCCCGAAACGCCGACAAGTGCTGAAAAGCTTTTAGAAAGGTTTCCTGGAGCAGGTCCTCGGCATCTTCAGGATTTCCCGTCAAGTTCAGGCCGAGGCGGTAGATCTTTTTTTCATAGCGGCTGACCAGTTCCTCAAAGGCCGCATAGTTGCCGGCCTTGGCTTCGGTCACCAGTAGAGACTCGTCTCTTGCCAGGCCGGCTTGTGCAGGATTGATTGTCACGGTCTGGGTATTACTCCTCAAGGCGGCCGGTAAAAGGAGACTCGCTGATTGGCCGAAAAATGTTCCCATGTCCATGCTAACCAAAAAGTAAAAGCTCTGCAATTGTCTATTTGGTAGTGGGTCATTTTAACGTAGAGGCGGCTTTATGCCGCCACATGGCGAGGTAAATTCGCCGCTACCCCGCCAAATTGACCCACCACCGCCTGTTTTATGAGATGCGGGCCGCCCGGGAAGGATGCGCCCGTTTTGTCGAAGGACAACCGGGCCGCGCCGCCCGGGCGAGCGCCCGAGCGGTTCGCTGTTGCAGACGGAGTTCGCATCAAGGCACAATAGCTCGGAACTTGCGGCCACAACATTCGATTGATTGTGGCCGCCGCGGAGGCCATCCCATCCGCAGGATATGAAGGAGACGTTTGCCGTGCTGCTACAACCTCTCCCTCCGTTCGATTTTGCCCGGACCTTGCGCTTTATCTTGAGCCCGCCGGCACTTTTGAACGGCCGGGTGTTTGCGCCGCTGGTGGACCATTTCCAGGCCGGAGAATACCGGCGCCTGGCTCACATCGCTGGCCACGCGGTTCTGTACGGGGTTTCAGAAGGCCGAAGCCGGAAGGCGAAAGTGCTGCGCGTCAGGATTCTGGCGGGGGCTGACGGCATCACTGTCCGCCGGGAGGTGCGATCGCTGGTGGCGCGGCAGTTTGCCACGGACCTCGACCTCGGTCCCTTCTACCGCCTGGTGAAGCGGGACCGGGTTCTCGGCAAGCTGGCGGCCCGCTTTCGAGGGCTGAGGATTCCGCAAGCGCCCTCCGTTTATGAGAGCGTAGTTTCCGCCATTCTGGAGCAGCAGGTAAACCTGACTTTTGCCCATCAGGTGAAGAAAGCGCTCGTGGAAACCTACGGGGAAGCAATCGACTTTGAAGGTTGGCGATACCGTGCGTTCCCGCAGCCGCAAGCCCTGGCCGGTCGCACGACCGAGGAGCTTCGCACCCTGCAAATCTCCGGTCCCAAGGCTCGTTACATTATTGGATTTTCCCGGGCGGTTGCCGGCGGCGGATTCAATCTGGATGAACTTCGGTTCCTGCCGGAAGAGGCCATCCGCGCGCGGCTCTTAGAGCATAAAGGCGTTGGGCCCTGGACGGCCGAATACGTCGGCCTGCGTGCGTTGGGCAACTTGGACCGCTTACCTGCGTCCGATGTCGGCCTGCAAAAGGCCATCCAATTTTTCTACCGTCTGCGCAAGCTGCCGGACGCCGGCCGGGTTGAAAAGATCGCCAGGCGATGGGCCGGCTGGCGCAGCTATGCGACTTTTTATCTCTGGCTGACTTATTGGGAACCGGTTGAGTGGAAGAGGATTCTGCTGGAGGAAATCTAC
>DATKQU010000158.1:0-21740 GCA_035532595.1 Terriglobia bacterium
TTCCCCACGTCCAGAGGCCGGAAAAGAACCTTCTCAAAGCCCCGGCCTTCAAGCGCGACGGCATCGTTAAAACCGTGGCCCGCCATAACCCAAATCGGAATCAGCTTGGACCACTGGGAAAGTTGGGAAATGTCATCAGCAAGATTTTCACTTTGGGAAAGGTCGGCAATGAGGAGCTCGGGCATTTCTTTGCTCGCCTGAAGCCGCGCTACTGCCGCCTGGATGCTCTCATGGGCCTCGACATCCACGCCTTCCTCAATTAACTGCGCCCGCAGCAGAGTGCGTGCCGTCCAGTCTTTCCCAACCAGAAGGACTTTGGACATTCTGGGATGAGTATAGCTGAACTTGCTGTGATCGCACTGCTCTGCCCCCAACCTGAGAGACGACATAAATCCGCCTCTGCTTTTCGGGGTTCGCGGACCGGCAAGGCGGCCGAGGGCACACGCTACAGAATCCTCTTGACAATCATTAACTAAGCAGTACACTTCAGCCATCTAGAGGCGCCAAACCGAACTTAAATTTATACCCAATTCCCAGGAATCTTTTGTTAATCCAGCGAGGAGGAACCATGGAAAATCTCTTTTCACGCCGTGACTTTCTGTTGCAAGCTGGGGGAGCAGCAAGCGCCCTGGGGCTGGCGCTTTTGACCGGAGGCTGTGAGAGTTGTGCAGAGCAGATCGCGCACCGGCCCATCCGCCGCAACATCGCCAACTTGGCGGCCAACGACCCGATCGTAGAGACCTACAAGGCAGCCGTCAGCGCCATGAAGGCTTTGCCCTCGACCGATCCTCGAAATTGGACGCGCCAGGCCAGCATCCACAACGACCATTGTCCGCATGGGAACTGGTTCTTTCTTCCCTGGCATCGCGCCTACCTGCTTTACTTCGAGCGGATCTGCCGCAAGCTAGGCGGCAATAATGACTTTGCCTTGCCCTATTGGAACTGGACGGCGCAGCCCAGCATTCCGCCACATTTCTGGGGGTCCGGCAATCCCCTCTTCGATTCCAATCGTTTTGCGACGGCCATCGATGCAGTGCCGCCCGAGTTCGTCGGCCAACCCGTCTTGGACAACATCTTGAGCGAACCCAACTTTCTGCTATTTGCCAGCGGGGCATCCTCCACCCAGCGCGGGCCCGGATCCTATGGCCAGCTCGAGGCAACACCGCATAATAACGTCCACAACTTCGTAGGCGGCGACATGGGGACTTTCATGTCTCCCCTCGACCCGGTATTCTGGTGTCATCACAACATGATTGACTGCTGCTGGGTGGATTGGAACCTTGTCCGGCATAACGACAACACGAGCGATACGACTTGGACGAACTTCACCTTTACCGATTTCGTGGATGAAAACAGCAATCCGGTCAGCGTGAAGGTGGTCACAACGCTGCTCATGCCGATTCTGAGTTACCAATACGAGCCCTGCCAGGCGGATGAGCCGGCGCCCGTCGGACTGTCATCAGCTCAGAGCAAAGCGTTGCAGGAGTTTGTGAATCGCGGGGCCCCCGTGCAGCTCAAATTCACCCAACGCTTCGCCATGCAGAAGGCTCTGGCCGGCCGGGTGGGGAGGCCTGTCACAGCTTCGATCAAAGTTCAACCGGAAGCCTTACGGATGGCGCTCGAAGCCGGGAGCAAGCAGCAACTGGTCCTGAGCCTGGGCGGCATCGATGTCCCCTCGAAGCCCGACTTTTTTGTCCGCGCGTTTGTGAACAAGCCGGATGTTTCCGCCCAGACTCCGATCGAGGACCCACATTACGCCGGCAGCTTCGGGTTCTTTGTGGACAAAGCCGCGATGCACATGACGGAAGCCGAGCACACGCAAATAGGAGTCATGGTAAACCTGACTCCGGCGCTCCGGCGGCTGGGACAGGGAGGAGCTATTTCAAAGCGGCAGACCGTTGATATCCAGCTTGTTGCGGTTCCTTACCCTCGCCGCGAAGCTAAAGAAGAGCAGTTCACGCTCCAGCAGCTTGAGCTTGGCATTATGCCTTCGCCCGGCATCGAGAAACAGTAAGGGATCACAGGCCGAGGTCCGGCAATGAGAGTAAAAGCCATGGTGACTGTGGCAATGATCGCCGGACTTCTGGCCTGCGGCAAGGCAAGCCACGTCACTCCCCTTCGACAGCAAAAGGGAGTTACGCTCACCACCGAGCGTCCGGCGGCCCGCCTTCCCATCGACCCCGCTATTTTGCAGAACCCCCTTCCGATCCTCGAAGTGCCCGTGACACAGGTGATCAATAAGCAGCTCACGCCGTTCGCGATTTTCGTTTACCTCGCATGGACGGAAGGCAAGCCCGGCTCAGAAACGCAGCGGAAACTTTTAATTGGCAACTTCGGAGTGTTTCCCCCGGACCATCCGGGCCGTTACACGCTGCGCGCCTCGAGCGCCTTCGATGAACTCCGGGAACGCGGTGTAAACCTCAGAGAAAGCCACCTGGAGCTGCTTTTCGTAATGAGGAAAGTGCGTGAGACGGAAGCCTGGACTCCCATCGAGGTTACCATCTCGCCTGTCCGCTGGCTGCCCGAGGATCAGCCTCGCGGGAATTAAGGGTAGCGCTGACTTCGCGCTTTTCGAAGTCTGCGGCTTTTCGTCTCTGTAGCGGCGATGTGCCATCGCCGGAATTGCGGCGGTCGGCGGCCAACGGCCACTCCCCGCGGGCCTTGCGCTACATTTCCTTTAGAGAAGCACGGGCCGCGAAGACACGGCCACTACAGCGCGTGATCGCATCCCCCGCCCCCCTCGCCGTATCCCCAACCCCGGGCCGTTTTCCATGCCCAGAACCCACCGCCGACGCTCCGAAAACGGGAAACATAGCGCTACATGCTATGGTTTGCCGGGAACCGCTTCTGCGGCACACTGCTGGCCGTTTCACTATTCGGCGAAGTCCGATTGACTTCTCTCTTTCGGAATGTTTCGCCAAGTCCGACTGTCCTTAGAATAAACGCTATTTGCCCAATAGGTTCAAAAGCTCCTGCTCACCAATTGTTTCCACACCCAGCGACCGCGCTTTTTCGAGCTTCGATCCCGGCTCGGCGCCCACCACCACGTAGTCGGTCTTCTTGCTGACGGAACTGGTCACGCGGCCGCCCGCTTCCTCGATCATTCGTGCTGCCTCATCGCGTGAGTAATTGGGCAGCGTGCCGGTCAGCACAAACTGCTTCCCGCTCAGTTCTCCACCGGCCCTGTGTCTTTTCTGCTCAAACTCCAACCCTGCTTTGCGAAGTTTTTCAATCACCTCACGGTTGCGCTCTTCGCGGAAAAATTCCACGATGCTCTGTGCCACCTTGGGTCCGATCTCTTCAACCTCATAAAGTTCTTCCGGGGCGGCTTGGGCAAGCTTATCCAGCGAGCCAAAATGCCGGGCGAGAAGCTGCGCCGTGCGCTCGCCGACAAATCGAATTCCCACCGCAAAGATCACGCGTGCCAGTTCAGCCTTTTTGCTCTTCTCGATCTCTTCCAGAACATTCTGCGCCGACTTCTTGCCCATGCGTTCGAGGTTCTCCAGTTGTTCTTCGGTCAGGGTATAGAGATCCGCCACGTCGTGAACCATTTTCTTGTCGACCAGTTGATCCACCAGCGCCTCGCCCAGGCCGTTGATGTTCATGGCGTGGCGCGCGGCGAAGTGCAGCAGCGATTCTTTCAACTGGGCGGGACAAGCCGCATTGACGCAACGGTAGGCCACCTCACCCTCCACGCGGATGACATCACCGCCGCACACCGGGCAGTTCTTCGGCATCTTGAACTCCCGGCCGGCAGCGTCGTGCTTGGTGACCTTCAAAACCTGCGGAATCACCTCCCCGGCGCGTTGGATCAAGACCGTGTCTCCAATCCTCACTCCCAGGCGTTCAATCTCATCCATGTTGTGGAGCGTAGCGTGGCTGACCGTGACGCCGCCCACATCGACGGGCTCCAAGTCTGCGACAGGAGTCAGCGTGCCGGTTCGGCCCACCTGGGCCCGGATCGCATTCACCACCGTCGTCGCCTGCTGGGCCGGATACTTGAACGCAATCGCCCAGCGCGGGGACTTGGCCGTCACGCCCAGCTCATCCCACAGCTCAATCTCGTTAACCTTGACGACCACGCCGTCAATCTCGTATTCGAGCTTCTCGCGCTGGGGCTCCATTTCCTGAATGTAACCGAGCAAATCGTCGAAAGATTTCGCAAGCCTACGGTAGGGATTGACTTTGAAGCCCAAGTCTTTAATCGCCTCAAGGACCTTCCAGTGCTCAACAAGCGGCGGATGCCCGTCCACCAGCAAGTAGTAGAGAAAGATATCCAGCTTGCGTTCCGCCACCACCTTGGGGTCAAGCTGGCGGATGGTGCCTGCCGCAGCGTTGCGGGGGTTGGCAAAAAGCGCCTCTCCGGCGGCCTCCCGCTGTGCGTTTGCCGCCTGGAACGCCTTGTGGGTCATGATGACTTCGCCCCGCACCTCAAACCTCTGCGGGTTGCCGATGCCGGCATGCTTTGCGGAATCGATCTTGAGCGGAACGGAACGAATAGTCTTAACATTCGCGGTAACATCTTCACCGGTAATGCCGTCGCCGCGCGTAACGCCGCGGGTGAGAATGCCGTTTTCATACGTGAGCGCCATGGAAAGACCGTCGAGCTTCAGTTCGGCCACATAGGGCACCTCGCGGCGTCCTGAAAGTTCTCGCACCCGCCGGTCAAAATCCCGCAACTCCTCCACCGAGTACGTGTTGTCCAAGCTCAACATGGGCGCCGAGTGCCGCACCTTGGCAAACTCTTCGGCGGGCTGCCCTCCCACGCGCTGGGTGGGAGAATCGGGCGTGATCAACTCCGGATGTTCGCGCTCGATCTCCTGAAGCCGCCGCATCAGCTTGTCAAAAGCGGCGTCCGAGATTTCCGGATCGTCTAACACATAGTAGCGGTGCTCGTGGTGGCGAATGTCGTCCCGCAGCCTTGCGGTTTCTTTTTCAAGATCATGGCTTTTCGTCAAAGGATTCCCTCAACCCCCAATCGAGTGCCTCAAGGGAGCTAAAGGGATTATAACGCGTTGAAGGAAGGAGGTAGAGACGGCCGTTTCGACCGTCTCTACCTTTTTAGCGTTCGGGGCGGAACGCTTTGGGGTTAACTTGTAGTTATGAAGACCTGTCTCTCAAACAATCCCGGACATCCACCGGGCCGCCACTTCCGTCCGGCCCGGACGGAGGGCGATTCAAACATTGCTACGATAAACGGAAGGGCATTCCCATGTCTGTGATTTCGGTCACACATCAGAGGTGACTTCCGTCACTGCGCCATCCTGCCCCCCATGGTCGAATAGGATCTTGGGTTTTGGCAGTCAACGGGGCACACAAGGGGGCAAAGATGAATTTCGATCAGCGACCGTTCATCGTGATCTGGGAAGTCACCCAAGCCTGTGATTTAGTCTGCCTGCACTGCCGGGCATGTGCACAGCCATTCCGCTCGCCCTTCGAGCTCTCCACCCAGGAGGGCGAGCATCTGATTGATCAAGTCGCGGAACTGGCCGCCCCGGTCTTTGTCTTAACAGGAGGCGACCCTCTCAAGCGGCCGGACATTTATCATTTGGTCGAGTACGGAACGCAGAAGGGGGTGCGGACCTCGATGACTCCCAGCGCCACCCCGCTCCTGACGCGGGAGGCGATTGCCAGGCTCCAACGCTGCGGCCTGGCGCGGCTGGCCGTCAGCCTGGACGGCTCTACCCCGGAGATTCATGACGCTTTCCGGGGCGTTCTGGGATCATTCGCCCTGACCCTGGATGCGGTCCGATGGGCCGGCGAAATGGGGCTTCCCGTCCAAATCAACACCACGATTACAAAGAGGAACTTGGGGGATTTTGAACCGATGGTGGAGCTGCTCAAGAAGCTCAATATCGTCTTGTGGAGCGTTTTTTTCCTCGTTCCCACCGGCCGGGCCCAGACCGACGACCTGATCAGTGCCGAAGAGTTCGAGGGGGTTTTTGAGAAGCTGTACGCCATTTCCCAGGATGTCCGTTTCGACATTAAGACGACCGAGGCCCAGCACTACCGGCGATTCCTCGCCCAGCAACGCGCCGAGCGGCGCCGCAGCGCAGTTCCGGCGCCGCAGGAAAGCGTCAAGGCCTTCCAGGACAGCATCGGACGCGCTCCCCGAGGTATTAACGACGGCAAGGGATTTGTCTTTATCTCCCACTACGGCGAGGTGTACCCGAGCGGCTTCCTGCCGTTGTCAGCCGGCAGTGTCCGGAACCAGTCGCTTCCGGACATCTACCGCAACGCGCCCCTCTTCCGGGCCCTTCGGAACTCTTCGAATTTAAAGGGGAAATGCGGCGTGTGCGAGTTTCGTGAGCTGTGCGGGGGATCTCGCTCCAGGGCTTTTGCTTTGACGGGCGATCCTTTTGCCGCAGACCCTTCTTGCATCTACCAGCCGCGGACCCTTGCCGTTGCAAGTTAGCGGGGACCTTCAGCGCTATTTGGGTGCTTTGATGACGGCCTCGGCTTGCCGCTGCCCTGCGGAAGTATTCCGCGTCCCATCTGGAACGAGCACTTCCACCTTCTGGCCCGCTTTGGCTCTTTGAGCCAGCGCGTCCTCCGGCTTGGCGACCGCTTCGAGGGCTTCCTTTTTTAGAACCCGCAAAAGCGACCCATCCAAGGAGAGGATTTCGTCTTTCTCGAGTCCGGCCAGCAACCGTGAAACGGTTTCGCGTGACACGCCGATCATCTGGCCGATTTCCTCTTGCGTCAACGGGAGTTTAAGTTCAACCCCCTGTCCGGTTACTTCGCCGTCGGCGGTCATCCAGGAAAGCAGCAAAGCGGCTAGTTTTTCAGCAGCCGGTTGCGAACCGGAAGAATAATGGATCATCTCCACGGCTTCCCGAAGCTGATGGCTTAGAACTTCAACCACCAACACACAGAGTTCGCAATGCTCCTCGAGCAAGCGCAAGAACTCCTTCCGCTCGACGTGGGAGAACTGTGCCGGAGTCAGCGTTTCCGCCGTGAACTCCGCAGGCTTTCCGGACATGATCGCGCTTAATCCCAGGACATCCCCGGGCTGTGCAATCCCCAAGATGAGTGTTCTTCCACCCTTCAGGTCGACTGAAAGCTTAACCTTGCCCTGGACCAGAATGTAGATCCCATCGGGGAACAGCCCTTCTTCAAAAAGCGTACTGTGCTTGGGGAAATTGACGACCGCCTTGATAGGATCCAAGGCCCGGAAAAACTGGTTGAACGATCTGGACGAACTCTTGCCCAGTTCATAGGAGCATCGCTTCTGCTTGGAAGGCACACCGGCTTTTCGACTGTCCTTCATCGTCACTTTATGCTTAAATCTAAGGAAAGTTGGGATTTGATGATGTGACGGAAATCACTCATCGATGTGACAAGTCATTCAAAGAAACAATCTTTAGCTTCAGTCGCAAAGCGGACATGCAATAAGCGTTTGTCGCTGCGCCCAGGGGCAAGGCAATCGAATCAAACGCGGAGATCAAGAGGTTCAGGGTGTTATTTCTTCCGGCTTTCGCCGGCTCGGTCACGTTTGCGCCTTGCCGGGGAGCGCTTCCGCTAAGGTTCGGAATACGGTTCGGTGGGCCAGCGTCTGGGGAGTAGAATATCCCGTTATGCAGGAGTCAAAAATCAAGGCGATAGAATCCCTCCGCAAGGTCCCTCTTTTCGCCGACCTGACGGAGCGGGAACTCGAACTTCTGGCCGCGCGTGCCTTTCCCCGGGAATACCAGCCGGGTGAGATCATCTTTTCGGAAGGCGATCCTTGCGAGGGCTTGTATATCGTCGCAGCGGGCAGCGTTAAGATTTTCAACACTTCCGCCAGTGGCCGCGAGCAGGTCCTGCATATCGAGCGCGCCGGGAATTCCCTGGCGGAACTGCCGGTCTTTGACGGCGGTCCCTACCCGGCATCCACCGCCGCCGTCGGTGCATGCACATTGCTTTTTATCAGCAAGAAGGAATTCCGGGCGCTCTGTCTGGAGAGGCCGGAGGTCTCCTTAAAAGTCTTGAAAGCCGTGAGCGCGCGCCTGCGCCAACTGGTGGCCATGATCGAAGAGCTATCGTTTACCACCGTGCGGCAGCGCTTGATTTCCTGGCTTTTGCAGGAGGCCAAGAACACCGGCCAAGCAACGCCGCGCGGCACGGAATTCAATTTGAAGATTAATAACCAGGAATTGGCGTTCCAGATCGGCACCGTACGGGAACTGGTTTCGAGAAACCTCAGCCACCTCCAAGCGGAAGGAATTCTTAAAACCCAGGGCCGTACCGTGATCATCCCTGAACTTTCAGCTCTCGAAGCGGAAATCCAAAGAGGCCGATAGCGCCGGTGTGCCCGGCCTTTTCGCCCGGCAGCGGCGGAAGCGATCTGCGGCGAATCCCTTGCGCACCAACCGAGCCGTCCCGCAGAGGAATTCCCCCCCTGGCAACCGGCCGGCACCGGGCGGGGTTGCGGTTGGATCGCGGCGTTAAGGATGGATCGCGGGGTCGCGGGATCTCAGCCTTTTCGATGTGCTTGGGGTATCAACCGCAAGCCGACAGACTGCGATACCGGGGGCAGGCGCCGCCGCACTTCGCACCTGCCGCATGCCTCGCCGCGAGGGCAGCCACAACCATTATGAAGCGCTCCAACGCCTTCGGGTTTGCTGCAGGCGGGCAAATCAAACTTGACACGGAAACAGGTGGATTGCTAGCTTCTCTAAAGAAGGGTTGGGAGGATAGGAGGCACCCGAATCTCATGAAAACCAGCGGCATATTTGCTTGCGGAATGTTTGCCTGTCTTCTGGCCGCCGGGAACGGGCGGGCTCAGATCGTCCAGTCGCCTGATGCCCCTGGCGCCAGAGGCCGGATTGAGAACTCCATTTCCCTTGGCGGGAAGTACCAAGATTATATTTATGGCGTTGTTAAGAAGATCAAGAAAGATGAACTTATCCTGAACAAGACTGTCTACGGCGACGATCAGGTCTTCAAGCTGCAGCGCAACACCAAGTTTATTCATAATGGAAAGAGCAGTTCTTTAGCGGAACTGAAAGTTGGCGACATGGTGTGGATCGACGCCAAACTAAAAAAGAAGACCGACGAGAAGTTCGCGCGAAAAGTCATAACCGGAGTGGCCTCGACGGGAGGTCCTCACTAGCTCGCGGCCGCGACCGGTGAAGTCCCACATGGGGCTTCGATGTCACCGCGCCTTGAAACCGCTCAGGAAGGAGCGTTCGGGGCGTTGCGACACGGACCGGGGATTCCTCAAACGGCTGAAACCTTTCCTTGAAGAACGCCATACTCATCTGCAACCCGATGGCGGGGAGGCCCTCCTCCCGGCTTGAAAGCAAAGCCCGGGAAGCGGCCAGCATCCTCCGTGAGGGCGGGATCGAGACAACCCTTGCTTTCACTTCGAGTTCGGGCAATGGGAAGGAACTGGCCCGGGCGGCGGTCCAGGCGGGACGCGAACTGATCATTGCGTGTGGGGGCGATGGAACCATCAACGAAGTCATCAACGGCATGGGACTTACCCAAGTTCCCCTGGCCATCCTGTCGGCCGGCACGGCCAATATCATCGGCAGAGAGCTGGGGATTCCTATCCCAATTCAAAAGGCTGCGAGGGAATTGCCCGGCTGGCGACCCTGTCGAATCGCTCTCGGTCGCGCGATCTGGGGCGCTCCTGAATCACCTCAGCAACGATACTTTATTGCCGTCGCCGGGATCGGCTTCGACGCCCGCATCATCAGCCGGCTTGACCTCGATTCAAAGCTGAGTCTGGGAGTGGTCGCCTATGCCCGGGAAGCCCTGCGCCAGGTATTTCAGTACGATTTCCCCCGCTTTCAATGCAGCGTCAAGGGCATCAACTTTTCCCCGACGTTTGCCGTTGTGCAACGCTCTCTCCGCTACGCCGGCTGGCTGCGCCTGGCGCAGTCCACCGGCTTGCGCCAGCCCCAACTTGCTTGTTGCTTTTTTAACAGCCGGCGCCGGGCGCGATACTTCCTCTATGCGTTGGCGGTCCTGGCCCGAACACATCATCGGCTCGGCGACGTCAGCCTGCTCCAGGGAGACCCGGTGGTTTGCACCGAGGAGGGTTCCGGAAAATCCATTTACTTTGAGGTCGATGGAGAGCTGGCAGGTCAGATTCCGGTGACGTTTGAACTCGTTCCGGACGCTCTGACCTTGCTGGCGCCACGGCGTTTCTTGAGTACCTTCGAGGATGGCAGGCAACAAACATAGAGGGTGGTGGGTCAATTTGGCGGGGTAGCGGCGAGTTTACCTCGCCATGTGGCGGCATAAAGCCGCCTCTACGTCAAAATGACCCACTACCGAATAGAGGCCTCCCTTGACAGTTGGCGCGGAAGAATCCTACACTCCGCTCGCACGACGTTTCTCCGCCAATGGACAACTTAACCCACACTCTGACGGGCTTCGCGATCAGCTATGCCGGTTTGAACCGCAAGACACGCTACGCTACCTTGGCCGCGGTCCTCGGAGCCAACCTCCCCGACGTCGACCTCGTGAGCCGCTTCTGGGGCAACGCGATCTACCTCAAATATCACCGCGGCCTGACCCACTCCATCCTGGGCGCCACCGTGCTGGCCGCGTTGTTGGCAATCATTGTGTATTTCGTGGGGAGGAGAAGATCTCCCGCAAAATCCGGCCCGCCGCTTAATGGCGGCTGGCTTTTCATTGCCTGCTGGATTGCCACAGCCAGCCATTTGCTATTCGATTTTGCGACATCCTACGGCATCCGCCTGTTCATGCCCTTCAACGGCCACTGGTATGCCTGGGACATTGAACCCATCATCGACCCCGTTCTGTGGGCAGTCCTGATCGCCGGCCTTGGACTTCCGTTTCTCTTTCGTTTGATCACGGAAGAAGTGGGTGGACGAAAGACAGGCTATCGGCTGGGAGCCATTGTAGCTCTCCTTGCGATGGTTGCTTGGTTGGGGGTGCGAGACCTTGCCCACCGCCGGGCGCTGAACATGCTTGATGCCCGCATCTACCGCGAGGAAAATCCTCAGCGGTTGGGCGCCTTCCCCACCCCGGGAAATCCCTTTAGCTGGAACGCCGTGGTCGAAACGCAGTCCGCCTACTACGTTTTTCCCGTGGACGTATTTCAGGCCAACGTGGACCCACAAGACGCCCGCATTTTCCGCAAACCCGAACCCTCCCCGGCTCTCGAAGCGGCGCTCAAGACCCGCACGGCCGCCATCTTTATGGACTTCGCCCGCTTCCCTTGGGCAGAAGTCATCACCAACGAAAACGGACCTGCCGTGATGATTCAGGACTTGCGTTACCAACCGCCCAATTTCCACCGTGGAGGCTTCGTGGTCAGGATCGAGTTCAACAAAGAACTGCGCGTTCAGTCACAAGCCTTCAGTTTTACGGGGAAATTTCAAGGGAGTTAGTCGAGGCGGCGGCCGGAAGCGACGGAGCTCGGTGGCGATGCCGGGCCTGCCTTGCCGTCAGAACCCTGGTACCAACGGTAAAGCAATGCGGTCACCACCACGATGGCAACGAAAGCCAGGGAAATCCAGATGATGTTTTGTTTCAGGAACGTTTGGCCCCCTGCCCCATAGCGAACCCCGATCCAGGCTTCTGCGCCGAATCTCAACCCGCCGCCGACCACCAGCGCGCCGGTGAATCGCAGGGGGCTCATTCGCAAAGCGCCGGAACCCAGCAGAAACGGCTTAAAGGGAAGCGGGGGAGGCAGGAGCGAGGCGATGACCACGCTGAGAAAATCATTCTTGGCCAGCCATTTCTTGGCGCGGCTCATCTCCTGGTCGGATGGCTTGCGCTTCAGAAGACGCACTCCGGTGCGGCCAATCGTGTAGATCACGAAGGAGCCGGCCACCGTGCCCAAGGTGCAGCTCAGCACATAGATCCAGGCTCGGCCCGGGTCCCGGCTGGAAAGATACATGAGAAGCAAGTCCTTCACGCCGGGCATCGAAATCCCGGCGGAATCGAGGGTGGCAATTCCCAAAAGTCCCCAGCCTCCGTAAAGGAGGAGCGAGTGTTGAAGTTTACCGGCCAGATGTACGAGGAATTTCACGCCCGCAGACCTCGCCCGCAGGGGTTGCCGATTCTGCGAGGAACCGGTGAACAAAGCGACATGAGTGTCATAGCCCTCTCATTCCAACCCAACCCCAGCATTGCGACGCGGCGCAAGTAACCTGGTAAATTTTACCCGCTGTGCCGAAATGAAGCAATTTAACCAATACTTGCCTACTTCTGGACCCTTTGGCCCATCGTAAGTTATTGATAATAAGCATCGTAAGTTTTGGCTCGTTTTTTGACCCCAACGTCCCGCTAATCCCACTGGGGGGCTCCGGGGGGGCCTTTTGGGCTAGTGCTGTAGGCCTGCACATGGACATGGATCGCCGCGGCGAAGGCGTTAAGCCTCAGCCGTCCTGCGCTTAAGAGTTTGTTGAAAAACCACGGTCGCGCGATGTAGAGGCGACTTTACGTCGCCGGAAATCCAATAATTCCAACCCGCGCATGGCGGCGTGAAGCCGCCACTGCGCCTTTTTCAACAAGCTCTTAAGCCGTCACCATCAGAAACGGCGCTGCGCCGAACTCCTGGTCCAAGCAGATGATGCCACGGCGCCTCGTGCGGCAAATCGCCTGCCGCCCTTCAAGACGCCCTCCGTAATCGTTTGTGGCCTCCACCTTAGGTTGCCACTTCCACGGCGACTGCGCGCAGGAACTTGGCGGACTCTTCAGGCGGCGTGGGGTTGATGTGGAATCCGGTTCCCCACTCAAACCCTGCCACTTTGGTCAGTTTGGGCATGATTTCCAGGTGCCAGTGATAGTGTTCGTTCGGGGTTTCCGGAATGGGGGAGGTGTGAATAATGTAGTTGTAAGCGGGAAAGTCCAAAACCTTATCCAGGCGCGTCAGCATGTCCTTCAACATAGCAGCCAACTGCTCAAACTCTTGTTTTTGGGAGTCCTCAAACGCCGATTGGTGCGTCCTGGGAACAATCCAGATTTCGAACGGGAACCGCGGCGCAAAGGGAGCGACTGCGATGAATTCCGGGCTGTCGGCGATCACCCGCACCCCGCTCTCAGACTCCTGCCGGATGATGTCGCAGAAGATGCAGCGTTCCTTGAAGTTGAAATACTCCAGGGCTCCGTCAACCTCCTCCCGCACCCGCTTCGGCACGACCGGCAGAGCAATCAACTGCGAGTGCGTATGCTCCAGTGAAGCGCCCGCCGCCTCGCCGTGATTCTTAAAAATCAAGATGTACTTGAAACGGCGGTCCTTTTTCAGGTCCAGAATCCGGTCGCGATAGGCCCACAGAACATCCTCGATTTGGCGCTGAGGGAGCATGGCCAGAGTCTTCTGGTGATCGGGCGTCTCGATGATGACCTCGTGCGCGCCGAGCCCGTTCATCTTGTCAAAAAGTCCTTCGCCCTGGCGGTTGAGCCCTCCCTCGATCCCCAGAGCCGGAAACTTGTTGGGAACCACTCGCAGCGACCATCCCGGCGTATCCCGGGTACTGCCGTCACTGCGGTAGGCAATGATCTCGGGGGGAGTTTTCGTCTCGTTTCCATAACAGAACGGGCAAAATCCGGAGCCATGAATCTCGACTCTCTCCCGCACAAAATCCGATGGTCTTTTGGCGCGTTCTGTCGCAATGATGACCCAACGGCCGGTAATAGGGTCTTTCCTAAGTTCGGGCAAGGTTTTGCTCCTTATACTTCAAGTATTCCGGCGCGGTTCGAAAGGCGTCGGGGACTACTCTTTAAAAGCGTCTTTGGTCACGTGAACCTTATAGCCTGCGACGGGGTCCCAGAGGACGCCCGCAATATCGAAACGGTATGCTTGCGGTTTCCGCTTCAGGCGCTTCATATATTCCCGGGCACTATGCATAACCCGTTCCTGCTGCCGGCGGCTTACCGCAGCTTCCGGGGGGCCGGCTTCGCGGCCGCTGCGTGTCTTCACTTCAATAAACGCCAAGACGGGCCCATCCCAGCCTATCATATCCAGTTCGCCCCCACGCCGGCGCGGCCGCCGGTTCCGGGCGATGATGGCGTACCCCGCCTGCCGGAGGTGCCAATATACCAGCGTCTCACCCCGCGCGCCGGTTATTAAATGTTCCTTCTTCTCTTTCGGCCCTCGGGCTTGCTCCGGCCCTCGCCGCCACTTGGCGCGCTGCCGCTCCTTCCAGACTAACGCGCCGTATATCAGACGAGCAATCCAGTCCAACGGCTCCGAATCCTATTTCTCCGCTTCGGAAATTACGCGGTCCAAAACCTCCAAAGCGATGTCCGCGTGGGACTCTTCCACAATCAAGGGCGGCATCAAACGCACCGTACTCTCCCCGCAGCCCAAAACCAGCACACCCAGTTCAAAGGCTCGCCGGATCACCTTTTGCCGAAGCTCGGGATAGGGTTCACGCGTCGCTTGGTCCTTCACGAGCTCAATCCCGATCATCAATCCCCTGCCTCGGACGTTCCCAACCGTCCGGTGCCGGGCCGGCCAATCCTCGAGGCCTTTCAGAATGTATTCTCCCATACGGGCGGCGTTCGCAATATACTTCTCCTCCAGCAAGCGAATCGTCTCCAGCGCCGCGGCGCAGGCCACCGGGTTCCCCCCGAACGTCGAAGCGTGGGCGCCCGGAGGCCAGTCCATGATCTCTTTACGCGCCACCGTCAGCCCCAGGGGCATCCCTGAAGCGATCCCTTTGGCGGTCACCAGGATGTCGGGAACCACTCCATCATGCTGGCACGCCCACATGCGTCCCGTGCGGCCCATTCCACACTGAACTTCGTCAAAAATCAACAGAATGCCGTGCTGCCGGGCGAGCCGTTGGAGGTCCTGAAGAAAATTGGGCGGAGGAATCACATACCCGCCCTCCCCCAGAATAGGTTCAACCACGATGGCGGCAACCTCCTGGGGAGGAACGGCGGTTTTGAACAACCGTTCGATGGCTTCCACTCCGCTGCAGTCGCACTTCTCCGCCGGGTGACCGTGGGCGCAGCGGTAAGGATTCGGGTAGGGGACATGGCTGACCCCGGAAAGCAGCGGCCCGAAACCGTTGCGCTGCACCGCTTTGCTGGCCGTAAGCGATAGCGAGCCAAAAGTGCGGCCGTGAAAGCACCCCAGGAAGGCGATAAAGCGGTGCCGCCCGGTGTGATAGCGGGCGACTTTCATGGCGCCTTCGACGGCCTCCGTGCCCGAGTTCCCAAAATGAACGCGCTTGGGAAAATCTCCCGGGGTAATCGCTGAGATCTTCTCCGCAAGCTCGGCCAGAAGCGGATAGTAGAAATCCGTGCCCGAAATATGAATCAAGGCCGCAGCCTGAGCTTGAATGGCCCGGACCACGTCGGGGTGGCAATGGCCTGTGGACACCGAAGCGATTCCTGCGCTGAAATCCAGGAAGGTGTTCCCGTCAACGTCCTCCACCATCATTCCCTTGCCGGACTTCGCCACCATCGGGTAGTCGCGGCTGTAGGAAGGAGAAACAAAGCGAGCGTCCAGTTCCAGGACACGCCGCGCTTCAGGACCCGGCAAGGGCGTTTTGATTTGGGGCACACCGTTTTTCATAAGACCTCTCCTCCAGCATCCTTGGAACTCAACGGTTCTTCGCGGGATTCACTCGAGGAGAATCAATCGTAGCGCCGGCTATATGCCGGCAATCCGATGCCTAGCGCCGCCCTGTCGGCGTAAAGCCGACGCTACAAGCGGCGCTACGCCGGAATACCGAAGCCTATCCCCTGGCCGCGCAACGTCATTCCGGGTCCCTCACCCGTCATTTGGAGGCAGCCGCGACACTGGTTTTTGTGTCGCGGGTTCTGGTCTCCTTGCGCCCCCAAAAGCCCGCGACGGGCGATCATTTTCGCTTCCACCGTGTTCCCATCTTGGTATCTTCCACAATCACCCCAGCCTTCAAAAGGTCATCCCGGATCTGATCGGCACGGGCAAAGTCTCCCTGGCGGCGCGCATCCTCGCGCTCCGCAATCCGCGTCTCCACTTCCTGACCGGTGAGCGCTTCAGCCAGCTTCCGGCCGGAGGCAACGGAGGCTTTCTCCGCCGACAGGAGTCCAAACCGCTGGAGCTTCTCGTAGTCGTTATCCTCAAGAACGGCGAAGACCCGGTCCGCGCGCTCCAGGGTATCCAGAAAGGCCGCTCGATTCCCTTCACAGAACTTGCCTTGATCCATCGCCGTGTTGCCTTCGCGAACCATATCAAAGATGGCGGCCAGCGCCTCCGCGGTGTTCAGGTCGTCCGCGAGCGCCTGCTCGAAGTTCTGGCGCGCCGCGCCCGCCATCCGCTCAAGCTCCGGGTCTTTCCCTGCCGGAAAGTCTTCCATCGTCAGGCGGTACTGGAAATTCCTCAATCGCTCGACCGACTGCTGGGCCTGATGCAAGCCATCAAAAGTAAAATTCAAAATCCTGCGAAAGGGCACCGACATCAACAGGTAGCGGATCGCCGTGGGCTTATATTCTTTCTCGATCAGGTCGCGCAAGGTGTAAACATTGCCGAGCGACTTCGACATCTTTTCGCCGTCCACGATCAAGTGTTCCGCGTGCAGCCAGAATCGCACAAAGTGCTTGCCGGTCGCCGCCTCGCTTTGCGCGATTTCATTCTCATGATGAGGAAAGATCAGGTCCCGGCCCCCGGAATGGATGTCGAAGCTTTCGCCCAAATACTTCATGGACATCACGGAGCACTCGATGTGCCATCCCGGGCGCCCTTTGCCCAGCGGCGTGTCCCAGAAAGGCTCGCCTTCTTTCGCCGCTTTCCAGAGGACGAAATCGCGCACGTTCGCTTTGTCGTACTCGTCCGAATCCACCCGGGCGCCCGCCCGGATTCCCGACAAGTCGATCTTGGAAAGCTTGCCGTAATCCGCAAATTTCTCCACCCGAAAGTAGTAGGAGCCCTCGCTCTCGTAGGCGTAGCCCTTGCGCTCCAGGGTTTGAATCAATTTCACCATGTCGTCAATGTGGTCGGTGGCCCGCACCAGGACTTCCGGCTTTTCCAGGTTCAAGAGCTGCCGGTCAACCTCGAAGGCTTCAATAAACTGGTCCGTGTACTCCCGCAGGGAGAGCCCGGCCGCCTGGGCGTTGCGGATGGTCTTGTCATCCACGTCCGTCAGGTTCATCACCTGATAGACCTCGTAACCCAGGTACTTCAGGTAGCGCCGCAGGACGTCCTGGAAGACAAAGGTGCGGTAATTGCCGATATGGGCGTAGCCGTAAACCGTCAGGCCGCAGGTGTACATGCGGACCTTGTTACCCTCCAGGGGTTCAAATTCTTCGACCTGGCCTGCCAGCGTGTTGTAGAGATGCAGAACCATTCTGTCTCAATCGAAAGCGCAACGGAGCTTAACATTCTATCGGCACCCCGCAACGCCGTCAAGAAAGCGGGGGCTGTGCGAGCGGCCAGAATGGGCGTGGTGATGGCTTCCAGCATCCATCATAACATGCAAAACCCCGTGGATTCTGGCCGTAGCGCCGGGCTTTATGCCCGGCATGCCGCCTTAGCTGTAGGCGCGGTGTCCCCACCGCGCGCTCGTGGCATGGCCTTCCGGGCCATGTCTGGCCACGGGCGGGACGCCCGTGCCACAAGAGAATTGTAGCGCGGGTTACAGTCCGCATCTTGGGTTTATCAAGCCCCGCCGTTCCGCCCCGGCCAGGCTCTTCGTGCTGTCATCCTGAGCCCTTCGCTGCGCTCAGGGTAAACTCCGCGGCTGTACCGGCGATCTATGATCGCCGCCTTTTCCCCACGGTGTAGGGCCCAACGCGAGGACACGGCCTCTGCAAGTTTGCACTCCCCCGAGTCTTATGACATCTTATATGGTTGCATTTTGAGTCTTGCAGCCCCAGCACTTGTAGGAGGAAGAGATGCACGGTTCAGAGCATGATGGTACGATGGCGACCCGCGGGCAATTTTCCAGCTCCGCCTCGCGCAGGCGCCGCCTGGCGGAGCCCGACCGGGCTCACGCTTTCAGCATCACGATGTGGGCCATGGTCCTGCTCGGATTCTTTTCGATGGCGACGGGGGCTCTGGCCGGACAGAACACGGTAGCGACGTCTTCGGAGCCCAGCGGGCTTATCTCCAACGTTAACCCCTTTGTGGGCACGGGCAAGGGACCCGGCCCCGACTATAGCAGCAGCAACGAGAACCTCTTTCCAGGCCCGGTCGTGCCTTTCGGCATGGTGCAATTGAGCCCCGATACTGAAAGCCATGGGTTTGGCTATCACCATTATCAGACCGATATCCAAGGCTTTAGCATGACCCATATGAGCGGCGTGGGATGCCCGAATGAAGGCGAAGTGTTCTTCACGGCGACCACTGGTCCCGTCCAGACCGAGATTCCGAATTTCCAGTCGCCTTATTCCCACGGCCAGGAATCGGCCTCGCCGGGATATTACCAGGTGCAGTTGCTGCGCTGGGCAATCCATGCCGAGTTGACCGCCACGGAACGAACGGGCATCGCGCGGTTTACCTTTCCGGCAGGCAAAGAAGCCAATATCCTTGTTCCGATCACGCATACGCTCAATCAGACCGCCGGGGCTTATGTTCACATCGTCAGTCCCCAGCAAATTATCGGTTACGTCTCCAACCACATCTTCTGCCGGAGCCTGGAAACGTATAAAGTTTACTTTTCCATGACCTTCAGCGAGCCGTTTGCCTCCTTTGGAACCTGGCACGGCAGCCAGTCGGGCGGGGCGTCAGCCTTGGACGCGAACGTGCGCTCGGCAATTCCCATGATTCATGGACAGGACATCGGAGCTTATGTCAGTTGGCCGGCCGCTGAACAGCCGCGCAGCATCACCGTGAAGATCGGCATTTCTTATGTGGACCCGGCGGGCGCGGAAAACAACCGGAAGGTCGAGGCTGCCGGAAAGGATTTTGACCAGCTCCGCCGGCAGGCTGAGGCGGTATGGAACCGCGCCCTGGGAGTCATTCAGGTGACCGGCGGCACGGCTCGCCATCGGCGGGTGTTTTACACCGCGCTTTATCACTGCCTGCTGATGCCCGCCATCTTGAGCGATGCCGACGGGCGATACCTGGGTTTTGACAGAGAAGTCCACCACGCCGAGCCCGGCCATGAAATCTATGGCAATTTTTCAGGATGGGATATCTATCGCAGCGAGATGCCGCTGCTGGCCCTGATTGAGCCGCAACGAGTCGAGGACATGGCCCAATCCATCGTGCTGATGTACAAGCAAGGCGGCTGGATTGGCCGCTGGCCGCAAATCAACCGCTACTCCAACGTCATGGCCGGCAGCCCCCTGACCGTGGTGTTGTGCATGGCATATCTGGACGGCTTGCACGGATTCGACATCAAGGGTGCCTGGGAGGGGATGCTTCTCGACGCGACGGAAGCCCCCGGAACCAATGAATTCGGGACCCCGACCCCCTATGGCGGCCAGATGGGAATCCAATGGATCAATCAAGTCCATTACGTTCCCAATGACAAGATCAGCTACGGTTCCGTCTCGCAGATCCAGGAGGATTGCATCGCTTACGCCTCGCTCTACCGGCTGGCTATGGCTTTGGGCAAGACCAAGGAAGCCAAGGTCCTTTATGAGCGCGCCCTATACTATCGCAACGTCTTTAACCATCAGGACCGCTTCTTCCGGCCGCGCAATTTGGACGGCCAGTGGACTCCGAACTTCGACCCCAACCAGGACGAACACGGCTTTATTGAAGGCACCGGCTGGGATTACCAGTGGCTGGCGCCGTCCGACTTGGCCTGGCTGGTGCAGGCCATGGGAAAGGATACCTTCAACCAGCGCCTGACCGAGTTTTTCAATTACAAAGAGCCAGGATGGTATAGCCAGTATTACAACCCTTACAATGAAACCGACCTCGAAGCGCCTTTCGAGTTCAACTTTTCCGGCATGCCTTGGGAAACCCAGCGCGTGGTGCGCCGCGTCTTGAAGGAAAATTACACCCTGACCCCTGACGGAATTCCGGGCAATGACGATTGTGGTCAAATGTCCTCCTGGGCGATTTTGACCATGATGGGGATTTATACCGTGGATCCGGCCAGCTTGGCTTACGAGCTGGTCAGCCCGGTCTTCGACAAGGTCGTCATCCATCTCAGGGCCCCCTACACGGGCAAAACGTTCACCATCCAGACTTCAGCCGACGCCGAGTCCAAGCCTTATATCCAAAGCGTGCAGATTAATGGCCGCGCGCACCAACACAACTGGATCTCGTTCCATGACCTGACCGGCGGCGGCACGCTGCACTTCACTCTGGGCTCGACACCCAACAAGTCTTGGGGTGCGGGAGCGGATGATGCGCCGCCCTCTCTGAGCAACGAGCAACCCTGATTGCCGCCTGACCAGCAGCCTCGCAGCGGCGGCAAATTGTGTATGCCCGCCGCCGCTGCGACGGCGCACCGCATGCTCCCCGGTTTGTTTGGAACCTTTCACTTTGCGCCGGCGGCAACCGCATACTGCGCAGCCGCCGCGAATGAATTAGGCTCGACTCCCCGCCGCATTGGCGTTAAGCTCCTGCCGAGGACGAATGGAAAAAGAAGGAAAATCGCTGAGCCGATCCCGGGTGCGCGAACTGACCAGCGCAACCAATTCCCTGGTCAAAGTTTTCCGCCGGGCGCTGGCCGATGGGGTCACGCGGGAAGGCTGGCTCGCGGCGGAAGGGCCCCACATTCTTGAAGAGGCTTTGAAACCCGGGGCGCGCGCAACAGTCCACAGCGTCTTAATCTCGCACACGGCACAAGAGGAGCAGCGCCTGCTCCTTGCTAAACTGCCCCGGGAAACTGAACTGGCCCTCATTCCCGACCGTCTCTTCCGCCAGATTGCCCAGACCCAGGCGCCTCAAGGGATTGCCGCCTTGATTGAGCTGCACCCGGTTGAACTGGAGAACATCCTGGCGCGTCCGGATGCTATTCTGGTTGTAGCCTGCGGGCTCCAGGACCCCGGCAACATGGGCGCGATTATTCGCAGCGGGGACGCCATGGGAGCTTCCGCGGTCATCACGTTGATGAATACGGTGAATCCTTACAACCCCAAGGCGGTCCGTTCCTGCGCGGGAGCGATCCTGCGCCTGCCGGTTTTTGCCAACCATCAACCGGAAGCTCTTTTCAAGATGTTGCGCGCCTGCGGCATACGGATCGTTGCGGCAGATTCTCATGCTTCACAGGCAATCTCCGAAGCGGATTTTACGGGGCCGGTCGCCGTTCTGGTCGGGAGAGAGGCCGCGGGTTTGCCTCCTGAAATCCAGCAGGAAGCGGACCTGCCCTTGCGAATCCCCATTCGCGCGGAAGCAAACTCGCTCAACGCCGCCACCGCTGCGGGCATCTTTCTATACGAGATCGCGCGACAACGAAGTTTTCGGTACCACTCATGAGCTTATTTGAAACCCATCCCACCGCCCCGGAGGGAGCGCCGGGTCGCCGGCCGCTCGCCGACCGCATGAGGCCCGAAACCCTCGAGGAATACGTCGGGCAGCGCCATATTCTGGGTCCGGGCAAGGCATTGCGGCAGCAAATCGAGCGCGATGAAGTTTCTTCCATGATCCTCTGGGGGCCGCCGGGTTCGGGAAAAACCACGCTGGCCATGATCGTAGCCCGCAAAACCAAGAGCGATTTTGTGCGTTTCAGCGCCGTCCTGGCGGGCATTAAAGAAATCAAGGAAGTCATGGCGGCCGCCGAAAAAGTCCGCCATTACGGACGCCGCACCATCCTCTTTATCGATGAGATTCATCGCTTCAACAAAGCGCAGCAGGATGCTTTCTTGCCTTACGTCGAACGGGGTGACATTGTCCTGATCGGCGCCACAACGGAAAACCCTTCTTTTGAAGTGAACGCCGCGCT
>DATKQU010000159.1:0-14701 GCA_035532595.1 Terriglobia bacterium
GTCTGGAACAGCCACGGCGACCACATTGTGGAAGTGCCGCCGGGCTTTCGGGTGACGGGGCGCACGCAGAACGCCATTTCCGCCATCGAGAACCCCAAGACCCGGATGTACGCGGTGGAATTCCATCCGGAAGTGCGCCACACGGATTCCGTGGCGGAGATCCTGCGGCGGTTTGTGGAAGGGGTCTGCGGGGCCAAGGCCAACTGGTACCCGCGGTCGTTTATCGAGGAGACGGTGGAGCGGATCCGGGCGGAAGTGGGCGAGGAGACGGCCTTATGCGCGCTCTCGGGGGGCGTGGACTCGGCGGTGGCGGCCACGCTGGTGAGCCAGGCTATCGGCGACCGCCTGGTGTGCGTCTTCGTCAACAACGGGCTGCTGCGGAAGAATGAATTCGAAGAGGTGACGGCGGCGCTGCGCAGCCAGGCGCACCTGAACGTTCGCGCCGTGGACCATTCCGAGCGCTTTCTCACCCGCCTCCGCGGCGTGACCGACCCGGAGCAGAAGCGCAAAATTATCGGGGAAGAATTCATTCGTGTTTTTGAAGATGAAGCGCGGGCGGAAGGTCAAGCTGCCTTCCTGGTGCAGGGAACGCTCTACCCGGACGTTATCGAATCGGTATCGGTCAAAGGCCCGGCAGCCACCATCAAGAGCCACCACAACGTGGGCGGGCTGCCTCCTGACCTGAAGTTCCGGCTACTCGAACCCCTGCGCGAACTCTTCAAGGATGAGGTCCGGGAAGTGGGAAGGGCATTGGGGCTCAGCGAAGAGGTGGTGAGCCGGCAGCCCTTTCCGGGGCCGGGACTGGCGGTGCGAATCCTGGGGGATGTTACGGAAGAGCGCCTGCGGGTGGTGCGGGAGGCGGATGCGATTGTCGAGCAGGAGATCCGCGCGGCCGGCCTCTACCACGATTTGTGGCAGTCCTTTGCCATTCTGCTGCCGGTTTCGAGCGTCGGCGTGATGGGGGACGCGAGAACATACGCCACCACCGTCGCGTTGCGAGCCGTGAAGTCCGAGGACGGCATGACAGCCGATTGGGCAAAACTCCCCCCCCCCGTCCTGGAACGAATCGCCACGCGAATCGTGAACGAGGTTCGGGAAGTGAATAGAGTTGTCTACGACATTACGTCCAAGCCGCCGGGAACCATTGAGTGGGAATGAAGAGACACTTCCCCCTCCGCGCCATATGACCCCTCCGCCCTATGACGTTCAACTCCGCGCAAAGAAGCTAACGATTTGCGAGTTTCTGAGCCATGTAAAGCAGCAGCCGGCGATCTTGCTCATTGATATGTCCGATCAATCGCCGCACCTTCTGGAAGAAGCGCGAGTCGCGATCGTTCGGAATCTCCATGGCCAGCTCTTCGGTGCTTTTACGCTGAGTCAGATTTTGGAGTTCCGGGGGTTTATCCCCGTCGTAAAACAGGGCGTAGAGAGGAATCTCCAGCGCGGCCGCCAGTCTCTCCATAGTCTCAAGCGATGGCACGGTATGGCCATTCTCGACCCTGGAAATGTAGCAGCGCAGGAGTCCCGTTCGCTTTTCGATGTCGCCTTGGGAAAGATTGCGCTCTTCGCGCATCTTTCTCAGACGTGTACCTATAATCATGGTGACGATTCTTACATAGCTTGTTAAACTAGTCAACAAAAATGTTTCGGTCCTGGCGGGCGCGGATGGATGGGCCGGAACCCCCTTGTAACCCTTAACGGGCCTTCCTCGTCAATGATTAGAGGAAAGCCGAACCATGGACGCTGAATGCCAAACCCACGACCAGACGTTGGCAGCGAGGCTGGATGGATCAAGCGTTGCCAGGCCGGGGACGGAGAGGCATTCTCCCCCCTGGTGGAGGCCTACCAGCGGCGGATTTTTTACCTGGTTTTCCATTTAGTACGGCGCCGGGAGGACGTAGAGGACCTGGTCCAGGAAATCTTCATGAAGGCTTTTGCGGCCATCTCGAGTTACAATTTCCAGTCGGCGTTTGGGACCTGGCTGAACCGGATCGCCGTCAATCACTGCTATGATTATCTGCGCCGCCGCCGGACCTCCCGGGTGAGTTACTTTTGGGAGATGTCGGAGGAAGGCCAGCGGGAAATTGAGTCAACGGCCCAAAGCCCGGAGCCAGGCGGCCTGAACAACGAAGAGCGCCTGGCCGTCGATGACTTGGCTTCCAAGCTGCTGGCCAGGGCCCCGGCGGAAGACCGCGTCATCCTGACGCTGAAAGAAATTGAGGACAAGTCCGTGGATGAAATCGCGGAGATCCTGAGCCTGAAATCGAGCACGGTTAAAGTGCGTTTGCACCGGGCGCGCAAAAGAATGGTGAAAGATCTTACAAAGTGGCAGGGAGGACGGTGAAACATGCGATGTGACGTCGTCCAGAGAATGATTGAAGAAGGCCTTGAAAGACCGGCCGCAATCCAGGCACACCTGGCATCTTGCCCGGCCTGCAAGGAATATGTCCGCCAGTGGGAGCTTCTCTGCGCAGGGTTTGCGGCATTGGGGAAAGAAGAGCCGCCTCTCGCGTCGCTGGGATTTTCCGAGAGGCTTGTGCGGCGCCTGCGGGAGGCCCGCGACTCGCAGACCGGCCAGCAGTTTCTCCTGCAAGCTGGCCGGCGGATGGTTTACGCCACGCTGCTGGTGGCGGTCATGCTCATCTTAGGGTTGCTCTTGCCGTCGTCGGGTCCGCTGCGAACTCCCTGGGCTGCCGAGTCGGTCCTTTCTCAGCCCCAACTCGCTTCGATGTCCAGCGATCAGGTCATGGGGATTGATGACACCAACCACCTGCCGGCTGTCCCGGCCGGCCGAAATCCGCAGAGGGGGCAAAAGTCTAAATGACGCGCCGAGTGTACCTCTATTTCATGCTGACCTTCTTGCTGGGGATTGTGGTAGGGGGCGTTGGCCTCTACACGTATGGCTGGTATACGGGCCAATGGCGCCCCAAATTCAACCGGCAACATGTGATTGAAGTCCTGCAGCGCAAGCTGGGTCTCTCCAGCACTCAAACCGCGCAGTTGAAGCAGATCGTGGATGAGATGCAGTCCAAGCAAGGGGCCGTCCGGCAGCAAGTTGAGCCCCAATTTCAAGCTATTCGGGAGGAGGCCCGCAGCCGCACGCGGGTCATCTTAAATCCTGAGCAACTGCAAAAGTTCAATGAAATGGTGAAGCGCTGGGACGAATGGAGAAAGAAACACCCGCATCGCCTCCGCTGAAATATTTCCCTCGCTTGAGAGTGTTATGCCAGCCCGCTTCTGCTTGCTTGGGAATCGATGGCTAATCTGCCCGATCTTCATTCTTCTCGCCGTCTGCCTTCCGGCCGCGCCTGCCAGCCCGCCTCATGCAATAGTTACGCTGATTGCCGAGCAGCGTTCGATTCAGCCGCGGCACAAATTTTGGGCGGGTCTTCACTTCCAGCTCGAAAAGCACTGGCACATCTATTGGATCAATCCGGGAGACTCGGGCGAGCCGCCCCGCGTGGCGTGGGACTTGCCGCAAGGGTTTCGGGCCGGGCCGATCGCCTGGCCCGCTCCGCACCGCCTGGAAAATCCTCCGCTGGTCGATTACGGCTACGAAGACGATGTGCTGCTGATGGCGCCGCTTGATCCGCCCAGCCGCTTGTCGGCAGGACATACCGCAGAGCTTCGCGCCACGGTCAAATGGTTGATATGCAGCAACATTTGCGTTCCGGAGCAGAAGCAGGTGGCGCTTTCTCTGCCTATCGAGGACGATCCGCCGGAAAACGATTCCCGCTGGCGGCAACTTTTCGATCAGGCTCGTGCGCAAATGCCTCGCCGCATGCCGTCCGGATGGAGCGCGACAGCGCTTTCTGAGGCTGGACATTTCATCCTTTCCGTTAAGACAGGAACGCAGGAAAGCGCGGCGGCGTTTTTCCCCCTCGCGCCACTGCAGATCGAGAATGCGGCTCCGCAACAGGTAACCCTGGGCAGTGGAGCGGTCCGCTTAACCCTCCAAAAATCCGACCAACTCTTAAAGCCTATTGCTTTTCTCAAAGGTGTCCTTATCCTGGGAGATAGAAAAGCCATTGCGATCAATGCTCCGGTGGCTTCACGGGGTAATTCGGGAAAAAGCTTAAGCGAAAGGAAGCGCCGCCAATGAACTCTGCGATGAAACACGCAAGCGTGTTAATGGGTCTGACCCTCGGTGCCTTGCTGGCCGCTCCCAGCGTGTGGGCCGCGAGGGTGGGCAATCCGGCTCCGGATTTTAACGCTACAGACTCCACCGGAAAGGTTCAGAAACTTTCGGAATATCGAGGGAAGTATGTGGTGCTGGAATGGCACAACCGGGAATGTCCTTACACTCACAAGCATTACGTGAGCGGCAACATGCAAAAGCTGCAAAGGGATTGGACCTCCAAGGGGGTTATCTGGTTCACCGTCATTTCCTCCGCGCCCGGGCAGCAGGGCTACATGACGGCGGCGGAAGAGAACGCCTACGTTGAAAAGATGCAGGCCTCGCCCACTGCCGTGCTGCTTGATCCGGCGGGAGCGCTTGGCCACCTTTACGCGGCTAAGACAACGCCTCAGATGTTGATCATCAACCCGCAAGGAATTCTGATTTATGACGGCGCCATTGACAGCAAGCCCACCACGGAAGTCGAGGATATCGCCTCGGCAGAAAACTACGTCAACTTGGCGCTGAAAGAAGCCATGGCCGGCGAACAGGTCAAGATTCCGGTCACGCGTCCCTACGGATGCTCGGTCAAGTACGCTCATTAGGCGGCGGGGATGTTCTGCGCGACCCTGCGGCATACGGAGGGCAGGGCAGGGAAACTGCGCGCCTTCCTTGTGGACCTGCCCGCCCGTCACTGGCGAGGATCAACGGGAACCTAAGCTTTATCCCTGGCAGGCCGCGTGCGCGCGACTCCCTGAGCGTGCGCGACGGCGATGGCGGCCATGTTCACAATCTCATCCACGGTTGCGCCCCGCTGCAGGACGTGCACTGGTTTCGACAGCCCCACCACGATGGGCCCGAGGGCTTCGGCCCCGCCGATTCGCAGCATGAGTTTGTAGGCAATGTTGGCGGAGTCGAGGTCCGGAAAAACCAGCACATTCGCGCCTCCCTTCAGCGTGGAAAAGGGGTAATCCTCCTGGATAATCTCCGGGACCACCGCGGTGTCCGCCATCATCTCGCCGTCAACCATCAGCTCCGGGTGCGCTTGTTTGACCAGTTCGGTGGCTCTTCGAATTTTCTCGGTCAGGGGGTGTTTGGTGCTGCCGAAGTTTGAAAAGGAGAGCATCGCGACGCGAGGCTCGCAGTTGAAATCCCGCGCCACCTCCGCGGCGAGGACTGCGATTTCCGCCAAATCTTCTGCGGTTGGCTCGATGTTCACCGTGGTGTCAGAAAAGAAATAGACCTCCTGCTTGGTGACGATGACGTACACGCCCGAGACGCGGCGGACATGGTCGCGGACCTTGATGATTTGAAGCGCGGGACGGATGGTTTCCGGGTAATGCTGGGAAACCCCAGCCACCAAACCATCGGCGTCTCCCTGATGCACCATCATGGCGCCGAAATAGTTCGGGTTCAGCATCTGCTCTAGCGCTTCGCTCAGGGTGACTCCGTGCCGCTGGCGGAGCCGGTAAAACTCCTCCACATAGGCGTCCAGGCGGGGCGAGAGTCTCGGCTCAATAATTTGGGGGTCAAAGCGGCGAAGCGCCAGCTCGCCAAGCTTCGCACGGATCACCTCCGTCCGCCCAATCAGAATGGGCCGTGCAATCTTCTCCTCATTGAGCTGATAACTGGCGCGGAGAATTTTTTCATGCTCGCCCTCCGAAAAAACGATGCGTTTGGGCGCTGCCTTGGCCCGCTGCCGGACGCTCTGCATCACCTCGTAAGTGCGCCCCAGGCGCCGGGAAAGTTCCTCCCGGTACTCTTCCATGTCGAGTTCGATGCGGGCGACGCCGCTTTCGATGGCAGCTTGGGCAACAGCGGACGACTCCCAGATCAGCACGCGCGGATCGAACGGTTTGGGAATGATATAGTCCGGACCAAACTGCAAGCGGTGCAATCCATAGGCCCGCAGCACGGCATCCGGCACATCCTCTTTGGCAAGATTGGCCAGGGCATGGGTGGCGGCGATTTCCATTTTGTGGTTGATGGCGCGCGCCCGGACGTCCAGGGCGCCTCGAAAGATGAACGGAAATCCCAGAACGTTATTGACCTGATTAGGATAATCGGAGCGTCCCGTGGCCAGGATCGCATCGGGACGCGCTTCTTTGGCCTCTTCATAAGTAATTTCTGGAATCGGGTTCGCCATGGCAAAAATAATGGGATGATCGGCCATGGAGCGCACCATGTCCGGCGTGACGCAGGCGCCGACCGACAATCCCACGAATACGTCTGCACCCTCCATGACCTCCGGAAGCTTGCGCATGGAGGTCTTGACCGCAAAACGCGAGTTGTAAGGGTTCATCCCCTCCGTCCGGCCCGCGTAGATCACGCCGTGGATATCACACATGATGATATTTTCCTGCCGCACCCCCAGGCGCACGTAATGCTGAGCGGTCGCCAAGCCGGCGGCGCCCGCGCCGTTGAAGACCACCTTGACCTTGCCGATGTCTTTTCCGGCCACCTCCAGGGCGTTCAGCAGCGCGGCGCCCGAAATGATCGCGGTCCCGTGCTGGTCATCATGCATCACCGGAATGGACATGGTCCGGCGGAGCGTTTCTTCTATCACGAAACATTCCGGCGCCTTGATGTCCTCCAGGTTGATGGCGCCGAAGGTGGGTTCGAGAAGCTGGCAGAGCTTGATCATTTCCTCGGGGTCCTGCGAATTCACTTCCAGGTCGAAGACGTCGATATCCGCAAAACGCTTGAACAGGACCGCCTTGCCTTCCATAACCGGCTTTCCCGCCGCGGCTCCGATGTTTCCCAGCCCCAGCACGGAGGTGCCGTTCGAAATGACAGCGACGAGGTTCCCGCGGGCGGTGTATTCAAAACTGAGGTCGGCCGACTTCGCAATCTCCAGGCAGGGCTCAGCGACGCCCGGCGTGTAGGCGAGGCTCAAATCCCATTGGGTGCGGCAGGGCTTTGTGGCCACAACTTCAATCTTGCCTTTGCGCCCCTTGGAGTGATAATCCAACGCGTCTTGCGGACGAATTTCCATTTAAACCTCTCCCTGCCCGGAATCCGGTTGCGACCCTCTGGCTGAGGGAGCGACTCGCTCCCGAAGACTTATTATACCTATTGTCTTGATTAGCTTCGCGCGCTTTTGCGTTTGAATCTGTGCGCAAACTCACGAGGTCGTGTGAGCTTCAACACAGCGGCAAGAAACTGCGGACCTCCCGTCTAAGAGTTTGTTGAAAAAACCTTGCAGGTTTTTGTAGCGCCCGCCTTCAGGCGGGCAACCCGCTGAACCTTATGTGCCGGGCTGAAGCCCGGGCTCTACGAAGTACGCAATAATTCGAGTTTTTCAACAAACTGCTAACCGAAAACACTTTTTCGGGAGGGTTGAATGGCACGACGTAAGGCCCACGAGCGGTTCTAAATTCCGCGGGCATGTTTCCAAGGCCGGGAAAAGGTGTTCACCAGTTGCCGAAGCGGAAGACCAGGCCCGCGGAAATCCGCGTTTGATTCTGGCCACCATTGTTGAACTGGGAACGAATGTAGTCCACCTGGATCAAACGCAGCCAGATACGCCGCGTGGCTTTGACATTGATGCCGCCGCCAAAGGCCAGACCTAAGGCGTTCTCCGACACTATGCTTGACCCGAACGCAGGCGCCGGCAAGGGAACGGCAGCCTGGCCGTGCACCGTTCCAAACAGGGCATGAACAAACGGGTGGATCTTCGGCAGGGCGAGGGTGAAACGGGGACCATAGAGCTCCGTGAACTGAGGCACGAAGTAAGTGCCGCCGTTCGAGGGAAGAACCGGTGAGACGCCATAATGGTTGCTGAAGTCTGCTTCAGCGCCCCAGGGACCCAGCAGATGAAGGTAGGCCGATCCCTCCCAGCCGTTTGAACTCGATCCGATATTGGAGGGCGTGTTGTTCAGGCCCAGATGGGAATATCCGCCGAAGAGTTCGACTTGGCTGAAAGCTCTTGGCGCCGAGGCGGCGGTGAGGAATAGCACGACCGAGGAAAGGATCAGCAGTTTCCTCATAGGGGGTTGTTCTCCTTCCAATTCAGCAATAGGCCTCCAAAATTACAAGGCCGCTATTAACATCCCCCTCCTGCCCCTTGCAAGCTTCGATGTCGCAAAACCACATTCGGTTGCCGGAGATGCAACCCGCGCGTCCGGCCTGAGCACGATCCCACGATTGCGGGATCTCGTCGCGATGACTTAACTTTTTATGCCGTCCGGGAAACAGGGAGGATAACGAAACCGCCTTGGAGCGCCAAATCCCGAGGCGGCCCTTGCGTTCCAGGCAAGAGGAACGTGATTCTGAATTAAAAAGGAATATCGTCGTCCGTGATTTCGCCCTCGGAAGGAGGCTCGGGCGGCGCGCTGCGTTCTTCAGAGCCGGAATCCGACGTGCGCTCCGAAGCTGCGGCGGCTCGTTCCGAGTCGGCTTTCGAACCCAGCATTTGCATGGTGCGGGCAACAATGTCATAACCTGTGCGCTTATTGCCGGACTGGTCTTCCCACTGGCGGCTTCGAATGCTGCCCTCGATATAGATCTGCTTGCCCTTGGTAAGATATTCTCCGCAGATCTCCGCCAGCTTGTTCCAGGCGACAATGTTGTGCCATTCGGTGCGGCGTTGCTGCGTGCCGCTGCGATCTTTGAAGGTTTCGTCGGTAGCCAGTGAAAACTTCGCTACAGGATTTCCGCCGGGAGTGTACTTGATTTCAGGGTCCCGGCCGACCCGGCCAATCAAAATGACTTTATTTACAGAGCCAGCCATAAAAACCTCGCAATTTTATTGAGCGGTTGCTGTCCAGTTCCAAGTTTGCGCCTTAGCCTTTGCGGCGGGGATGAATGATAATGCCCAGTTTCCTGAGCCGCTGGGCGGCCAGATCGGCCTCGTGCGATTCCGGGTGCTGCTCGACCAGGGAACGCAGTTCCCGGATCCCCGCGGCCCGCTGCCCGTTGGCGAGCAGAGCATAGCCTTTTTTGAGCTGTGCGGCAGCGGCCTTGTTGCCGGTGGGGTAGCGTTCAATGCACTTGTCGTATTCCTGGACGGCGTGGGCGTAATCCCCGTTGTTGTAATAGCATTCGGCGATGTAATACTGCGCGTTGGAGGCTCGCGGCGTGTCGCCGTAAAACTGCAAGTACTCCTGAAAACCTTGAATCGCCAGCGCGTACTGTCCGCTGCTAAAGCTGCTCAAAGCTGAGGTATATAAGGAATTGGGGTCGGGAATGTTCGCGCTTGGACTGGCGCCGGCATTCGGGCTGGCGCCGGCATCAGGAGTGGCGCCGGGCGCGGCGCCGCCTTGGGGAGGCGCTTCACCCGGGGTTGTTCCCGGGGCGGGCGCGGGCGGCTTGTTCAGGGTTTGAATAATATTCTGAGTTTGGGCCATCTGCTCACTGAGCTTGGTCAATTGCGCCTGCGTCTGATCCAGAGTCGCGCTGAGAGCCTGAATCTGGCTGGTCATGGAGTCCATTTTGTTCGCCGACGACGCCAGATTTTCATTGGTGTTCTTTTGGAGATCCGCCATCTGGGATTTCATCTGGCTGACGTCGTTGGCGGTTTGCTGAATCAGGGTGTGCAGAATCGCGGTCTGGGAGGTAACGGTATTCTGGAGGCTCTGGACCATCTGCTGCAACGTGTCGAGCTGTTGCATCATTTGGATGATCTCACGGCTCACCCCGAACGCCGGGGAGGACATAAAGGCGCACAAGAATGTTACGGAGAGGACGGTAAAGAAATACTTTCTCAAGGGCGCTTCAACCTCACGCAAGGAGATGTAAACGCTTTTGAGTCTAACCTCAAGGCAACGCTCGGGTCAACTGGGAAGGTCGCGGAGCATGAAGAATGCGCTTCACTCTTCCGGCACCGCCACGTCCGGGGAAGAGAACCAGTTCTGCCCGTGATCGAGGGCGGGACGGTGCGGAAACGGGACGGGTTTGGCAAAACCAGGAAAAGCCGGGAGCCCGCGGCGAGCCCCCGGCATGACCCTGGGTTTTACTTAAGCACCAGATGAGCCCGGCGGTTCTTCTGCCAGCAGGCTTCATCCTGTTCCGTGCAGAACGGACGGTCTTTTCCGTAAGAGATGGTGGTGATTCGGGATGCCGCAACGCCGAGGTTCACCAGGAAGTTCTTGGCGGAAGTCGCGCGCCGGTCTCCCAGACCGAGGTTGTATTCCTCGCTGCCGCGCTCATCGCAGTGCCCTTCAATTACGAAGTTAATGCTGGGATGGGCTCGCAGGAAGTTGGCATCGGCCGTCAGGTCTTGCTGTGCGTCGGACCGAATGTCGGACTTGTTGTAGTCAAAGAAGGCATCCTTGATGTTTTGCTCAAACAAGGTTTCTTCTGAGACCGCGGGCGCCTCCGTTGGGGGCGCCGCGGGGGGCGCGCCGGTGACGGTGACGCGTGCCTGGGCGGTACTGGTGCCGCCGGGCCCTTTGGCCGTCAGGGTGTATGTGGTCGACTCTTCCGGTGAAACGCTGGTCGAGCCGTTTGGCTGAACGGTGCCGACGCCGGGTTGGAGGTCAAGATCAGTTGCGTTCTCTGACGTCCAACTCAAAGTAACGGATTCCCCTTTTTGAATGGTGCTCGGCTCTGCCGTAAGGCTCACCGTCGGAGTAACCGCCGCGGCAGGCGGGGGTGGCGGCGGTGGCGGTGCCACCTTCTTCTTGTGGCAGGACGCCGCCAGAATAACAACACCGAGAATACTTGCGAGAAGCGCGAGTTTGCGTTTCCGCTGTTGCATGCTACTTCCTCCTTGATTGTGCGGGAGCGTTAATCTTCCCGATGAAATGATTGTGAAGATGTTTAACAATTCGGCTTGAAATGACCAAGCATCAACTTACTTTACAGTATGAGCTAATCTGGAACAATCCGTAAAACATTGGATCGTAACACTAATTGGAGATAAAAAACAGCCTCTCCGCGCGCCTTGGCCTAATTAATTCCGCTGGGATTAGCCGGTTCTAACCTGGGGGGCTCTAGTTCGACCAGTTCGAGTTCCAGTTTTTGCCTTTGGTGGTCAATTCCTTGGGGTCGGAACCATCTGCCAGCATGGTCCAAATCTCTCGCGTACCCGTTCGTGTGGATTCAAAGGCGATATGCCGGCCATCCGGAGACCAGGTGGGATGCTCGTTCCGTCCCACGTTGTGCGTCAACTGGATGATGCGGCCGGTCGCAATTTCAATCACATAAACATCGAAGGCGCCGGTTTCAGTGACCCGCCACGAAAAGGCCATGAAAAGCCCGTTGGGCGACCATGAAGGCGCCTCGGCGTCGCCGCCCGCCGTAATCAGGCGCCGGAGGTTGCTGCCGTCGGAATTCATGATGTAAATCTGCGGAGTGCCGCTTCGGTCCGAAACGAAGGCAATTTCATTGCCGGTTTTGGGATTCCAAACAGGGGAGATGTCAACTCCCGGGGAGAAAGTAAGGCGTTGCAGATTGAGTCCGTTGCGATCGGAAACATAAATCTCCGGATCGCCGCTCATGCTGGAACAAAACGCAATCTTCTTGCCGTCGGGGGACCACGCGGGCGTGGTGTTCAGGCCTTTGTAGGACGGGAAGGGGATTCGGCGGTTGGTGAGCAACGAGAAAACACGAATCTCAGGATTGCCGCTGGCGTAGCTGGTGAATGCCAGATTGGAATTGTCCGGCGACCAGCGAGGCGTCAAGTTTAACGTGCGATTATTGGTGACTGGGTGTTGATTGTAACCGTCGTAGTCCATCACCCAGATTTCCGTGTGGCCGGTGCGGTTGCTCACGAAGGCGATCTTGGTCAGGTTAATCCCGGAGATGCCGCCTCCGAGCGTCTGGATGATCTCATTGGCGAAGCGGTGCGCCACGTCGCGGGCGGAAATTTCGTTCAGGGCGGCGACGTAGCGCTTTTGCAGCACGGCGGGGTTTGAGGGATTGCCGACGTCAAACAGCCGAGCGGTGACGACGAGGTTATTGTTGGTTACTTCCGCGTACCCAAAGGCCAGCATCTGGGCGGAGGCCGGAGCGCTGCTCCAGGCTTGGTAATCAACGTCCTGGGGTTCCTGGGGAACCTTCAGGGGATAAAGGCTTTTGCTGACCAGATCCAAAATTCCGGAGTTATCCAGATCGTCCCACAAAACCTTGTTAAAGACCTGCGTCAGGCCCACCAGGCGCTGGTCCACCGAGCGCGGAGAGAAGGCGGGAACGGCGAGCCGGACACGGGACTGGCCCAGATTGATGCCGGTGCGAAACCAGCCCTGGGACTTCGCCACTTGTGCGTGGCCCAAAAAAGCGACAAGAAAAACCGCTAGCAGAAGGATCTTAGTGTGTCGATGTTTCATCGGTCAAATGATGCGCAATCTTCCTCATGAGATGTCTTGAGCTTTACGGCACTCTGAAAACCGGCCTCTTGGGAAAGCTCAACGTTTGTAGTCAAAGTAAAACTCCACGGAAACTTGATTCCCCGAATAATCGGGCGGGAGCGGCGCCAGCGGGCTCGATGCCAGGACCGCCCGAAGGGCAGAACGGTCCACCTCCGGGATGCCGCTCGATTGGGTGACCTTCGCGTTGGTAATGGTTCCGTTTCGCTCGATGTCGAAATCGACATAGACTCGGGGGGCCGTCAGAATGTTTGGGCTGACGGTCGAGAGCAGCCAGTTGGTGCTGACGCGGCTCCGGACCGCCTGCACGTACCAGCCATAGCGATCGCCAAAATCGCCATGTCCGATCGCGATGCCCGCTTCACCGGCGGCCGTTGTCACGGCGCTATAGCTCATGGCCGGCTTGCCGCCCTGCCCGAATGGAATTGCGTTTGAGGGCGGCGGCAAAACCTCTTTTTGGATCCGCTTGTTCGCCAGGATCTTCTGCTTGTCAGGTTTTACGGCCTCTTTGAATTTGGGAATTTTCTCCAACGCGGGGGTGGGCGGGGGTTTGGGCACCGGTTCAGTCTTGTAGAGGCCCGGGCTCTCAACCGCCACAGTGCTGGGCGCGGTCAGTCGGGGGCTGGGGAGCGGCACGCCTGGCAGCGAAGCCACTGCATTGACGTGAATGGCGCTGCCTGAACTCAAAGATTGTCCCCATCCCTTGCCCAATCGTGCCCCCCATAGTGTGTAAACGACTGCAATCACCAGCAAAAGCACGTGAAAAGCGATCGAGGCCAGAACCGGGCCGCGAAGGCTTTCACGACCGTCGGGCGGTATTGTGAAGGTGGCAGCACCCATGGCTAAACCGCAAAATTTCCCGGCCGAAGCCTGGGTTACGTCGCTCCCTTGGTATGCAGAGGCTCCGTCACGATATTGATATTGGTGAGCTTCGCCTGTTTCAGGGCGTCGATCACCTCTGCAAACGCTCCAAACGGTACAGCTTGGTCACAGCGAATATAGACAGGAGATTTTTCCGGGTCATTCAACTTCTGGAGGATCACCTGCCCCAAGCGGTGAATGTTGACCGGGTCGTTTCCCACGTAGATAGTTTGCCGCTTGTCGATGGTGACCACGACCCGCTCTTCGGAAATGACCTTGACGGTCTTGGTTTTGGGCAAGTCCACTTCGATGCCCGACTCCAGCAGGGGAGCCGTGATCATGAAGATTACCAGCAAGACCAGCATGACATCGACAAAGGGAGTCACGTTGATGTCGGACATCGATGTCTGCGTTCTTCCCTTGAAGTTTGTAAAGGCCACGTTTAACCTCTTCTTGCCGCACGCCCAGCTCCGCTTTTGCTAGTGCGAGCGACCGCGCCGGAGGCGCGGCGGCGGAACTCCGGCTTCCTATGTGAAGTATCGCTCGGTCATGTTCAGAAATTCGAGCGCAAAGTCGTCCAGCATGGAGCCGAATTCCTTAACCCGTTGCAGGAAATGATTGTAGGCAATCAATGCGGGGATGGCGGCAAACAGGCCTGCCGCCGTGGTAATGAGAGCTTCTGAAATTCCAGGCGCCACACTCCGCAGGCTGGCCGACCCTGACGCCCCCAGGCCGTGGAACGCGTCCATAATCCCCCAGACAGTCCCAAACAACCCGATAAAGGGTGCGGAACCAGCCGTGGTTGCCAGCCAGGACAATCTCCCTTCCAGGCGGGAGAGTTCCGCGGTCGAGGCAATCTGGAGCGAGCGCCGAACTGACTCTAAACTCCGAATAACCGTTTTGCCGGGATTCTCCTTCACCACCGCCTGACTCTCAATTTCCCGGTATCCGGACTGAAAGACTTCCGGGAGCGGACTGGCCTTGAGCAGGGAGCAAGAGGACCGGATGTCCGAGAGCTTCTTGCTCTGGCGGAAGACCCGCAAGAATTCTTGCGTGTCGAGCAGCGCCCGCTTAAAGGACCGGTACTTCTGCAGAATAATGGCCCAGGAGAAAACCGAGAAGAAGAGAAGGATCAACAAGACAATGCGCGCTACCAGTCCGGTGCTGGCCACGTATTGCCAGATATCACCTTGGAAAAAAAAGAATAAGCCGCCGACCAATCGGCCTCCTTTGCAGGCGGGATTCGTGCCACACTACCATCCCATCGAACGTAGCACAGCGCAGCAAATTCCGTCAATCACGCGTGGAAGGTTGATGAGCAATTCTGCCCTTCGAGTTGAATTCGCGTGGCGGTCCAGAAGGCACCCTGCAGTTTCCTATACGCTGGCTTTGGGGTTATGATCCTTTTCCAGTC
>DATKQU010000160.1:0-15452 GCA_035532595.1 Terriglobia bacterium
GCTGGAGGAAGTGTTTATCCGCGTCACGGAAGAATTTGGAATTGCTGCCGGACGCCTCCCCACGGCTCCCGGGGTTTGGGTGGGCAACGACAAGCTGGTGGCGATGGGCGTCCATGTGTCCCGCTGGGTCACTTCTCACGGTTTTGCCTTTAATGTGAATACCGATTTGCAATTTTTCGCCTGGATTGTGCCTTGCGGGTTGCGTGACAAGGGAGTGACCTCGCTTGAAAAACTCCTGGGCCGCGCGGTTCCCATGGATGCTGTTATCGAGCACGTCATTAAAGCCTTCGGCGAGGTGTTCGGGCTGGAGATGATGAGCATCCTCACCGAAGATCACGCTCCCTTTCGAGGATAGTTGCCCGATTGAAGCACGGACCTCGACCGGGAGCGTTTGCGCTTCCTGTTGGAAACAGCCTTCTCGGCGAGACGACATCGATGAAGAGAGCCCGAAATACTTCGGCGGCTTCAAAATCAACCACGGGCCGAAAAAAGGCTCCAGGCCTCGATCCCCGCCTCCTGGAGCGGATGCTCTACTACCTGAAGCTGACCCGCGAGGCCGAGTCGCGCATTGAGCAAGTTCTCTACCGCCAGGGGAAAATCGTGGGTGGCGTGTACGTAGGCCGTGGCCAGGAGGCCATCGGCGTGGGTTCGGCCATCCAGCTTGTCGATGGCGACGTGGTGTTGCCGAGCCATCGGGATTTCTCTTCTTTTCTGATTCGCGGCTTCACCCTGCGGCAGATCCTCTGCAACTGGATGGGCCGGGCGAACGGTCCCACGCGGGGACGGGACAATACCTTGCACATCGGCGACGTCAGCCGGGGCGTCATTCCGATTATTTCGCATCTCGGTGATACTTGTCCCGTAGCATGCGGCGTGGCCATGGTGTTGAAGCGGCGCGGGCAAGGCAGCGTCGCCATGGTCCACTTCGGCGAAGGAACCAGCAGCCGAGGCGACGTTCACGAAGCCATGAACCTGGCTGGAGTCATGAAGCTTCCGGTCATCTTCATTTGCAACAATAATGCTTACGCCTACTCCACTCCAATCTCCAAGCAGTACGCGATTAAGGACCTTGCCGTGCGTGGCGCCGCCTACGGCATGCCGGGAATCGTCGCGGACGGCAACGACGTCCTGGCGGTGCATGCGGTGGTGGCGGAGGCGATCGCTCGGGCGCGGCGAGGCCTCGGCCCCAGCTTCATCGAATGCAAAACCTTTCGGATGGCCGGGCATTCGGCGCACGATGCCGCTGAATACATTCCACCGCAGCTTTTCAAACAGTGGGAAAAGAAGGACCCGATTACGAGGTTGGAAAAGGTCTTGCTCGCCAAGCGCCTGCTGACTCGAAAACAGATCGGGCAACTGGAGGCGGAGATCAAGCAGCAGGTTGATGACGCGGTTGCTTACGCCGAATCGAGCCCTTTGCCTGAAGGATCGAGCGCCGCGGAAGGGGTTTATTGCGGGCCGGACTGCTGGTGGGAAACATCAAGCCATTGAGCGATGGGCCCGCGGCAAGCGGAGAGCAAACAGAACACCTTATTCTTACGAGTTGAGTTAAGCGAGCGGAATTCGTGTCCGAACTGACGTATCTCGAAGCAATCCGGCAAGGCATCTGGGAAGAAATGGAGCGCGATCCTGCCGTTTTCCTTCTCGGGGAGGATATCGCTGCCTACGGCGGGGCGTTCAAGGTGACGGCCGGGATGCTGGAGCAATTCGGCGAGGATCGGGTGATCGATACGCCCATTTCGGAGTCGGCCATCGTCGGCGCGGCGGTGGGAGCCGCGCTGATGGGCATGCGTCCCGTAGCGGAAATGCAGTTCATGGATTTTATTTCTTGCGGGTTCGACCAGCTTGTCAATATGGCGGCCAAGATTCACTACCGCTGGGGGGCGCGGGTTCCTCTGGTGATCCGAGGCCCGGCGGGCGCGGGCGTGCACGGAGGACCCTTTCACTCGCAGTCCAACGAAGCGTGGTTTGTGCACACGCCCGGCCTGAAGGTGGTGGTTCCGGCCACCGCCTACGACGCCAAGGGGCTTCTGAAGGCCGCGATCCGCGACGATAATCCGGTCATCTTCTTCGAGCACAAGTTTCTTTATCGCCGCGTGAAGGAAGAAGTTCCCGGGGAAGATTACGTTGTGCCGCTGGGCAAGGCGGCGGTGCGGCGCGAGGGCAGCGACCTTGCCATCATCACTTACGGCGCGATGGTGTGGACCGCTCTTGAAGCGGCCGAGCAACTCAGCAAGGAAGGCATCTCGGCCGAGATCGTTGACCTGCGTACCCTGTTGCCGTACGATGAGCAGTGCGTGCTGGCCAGCGTGCGCAAGTGCAACAAGGTCATGCTGCTGCACGAAGATACACGCGTTGGCGGCATGGCAGCGGAACTTGCGGCAGCGATCACCGAAAAGGCGTTCGAGGATTTGGACGGCCCCGTCGTGCGGGTGACGGCGCCGGACATCCCGATTCCCTTTTCACCGCCGCTTGAAGATTATTTTCTGCCCAACGTGCAGAAAGTCACCGAAGCGGCACGCAAGCTCGCAGCCTATTAGCTTGAGGCTTTGCGGAGCGAGGCTCACGAGGATTCACCGCCGCGGATTGAACTTCAAGCTTCGGCGCTTGAGAACCCGACAAACCGTTAGTTTTTTGACTCCTGGCGAGGAACCTGATGCCCACAAACGTCATGATGCCACAGATGGGGGAGAGCGTCGCCGAAGGGACCATCGTCAAGTGGCTGAAAAAGACCGGAGAGCGCGTTGAGCGCGATGAGCCCTTGTTTGAAATCACCACCGACAAGGTTGACGCAGAAATTCCGTCCCCGGCCACCGGCATCCTTTCCAAAATCCTTGCCACCGAGAACGAAACCGTAGCCGTCAATACCGTGGTTGCGATTATCGACCGGGAAGGCTCCGCCGTGGCGCCGGCGAAGCCCGATCTGGCGGAAGCCCCGGCTCGCGAGGCCGAGGAAACGCCCCATGCGAAGCCGGGTTCGACATGGAGTGGAGCCCCGCTCCCGGCACGGACGTCGCCGGAGCTCCCACTCCGGAGCGGTGAGAAGATCCGCTCCTCGCCCTTGGTGCGGCGCATCGCCCGCGAGCGCAACGTGGATCTGAACCGCATTCAAGGAACGGGCCTGGGCGGAAGGATCAACAAGCAGGATATCCTCAACTTCCTGGCCCGGAAGACATCGCCCGGAGGTGAGACGCCGGCCGCAACGGCCTCGGCACGAGAGGCTGCCGCGTCGGGGGCCGCCGCACTCTCCTCGGTGCGCGGACCTGCGCCGGAACAGATTGAGTTCAGCGGGCCGACTCATGTTGCCCCGATGACGCCTATCCGCCGTCAGATCGCCGAGCACATGATGGCCAGCAAGAAAACCTCGGCGCACGTTACCACCGTCTTCGAGGCGGAAATGACGAGCGTCGTGGAACTGCGCGCGCGAATGGCGCAGGAATTCGAGCGCAGCGAAGGCCTGAAGCTGACCTACACGCCCTTCTTTGTGCGGGCCGCCGTCGAAGCCATCAAGCGTTTTCCCGTCTTTAATTCATCGGTTGAAGGCGCCAACATTGTTTACAAGCGCGCGATCAATGTGGGGATCGCCGTGGCGCTGGAAACGGGATTGGTGGTGCCGGTGATCAAGCGCGCGGACGAGAAGAACTTCCTTGGCATCGCCCGCGCCGTTCAAGACCTTGCCGAGCGGGCGCGCTCAAAACGGCTGAATGTCGAAGACGTTCAGGAGGGAACCTTCACGGTGACCAACCCGGGCATTTTTGGCAGCTTATTCGGGACTCCAATCATCCACCAACCCCAGGTGGCGATTCTGGGTGTCGGCGCCATTGAGAAGCGCCCCGTGGTCCGAAACGACGCCATTGCCATTCGGGCCATGACTTACCTGGCGCTCACCTTTGACCACCGGATTATTGACGGCGCGGTCGCCGATCAATTCATGGCTTATTTGAAAGTCCGGTTGGAGAATTGGCAAGAACCTGTGCTCTGAAGGCGTCCGCCTGAGGGCGAGGTGGCGGCATGAGCGATCACGGCTGAGCTTTCGCAAGCCGGTCCACCAGGCTGTTCAAGTCATCCCGGCACGCGGCGGGATCGAAACCTTGCTCCTTCATTTGAGGAAGAAAGCGGGCCAGGTTCTCGGCGAAGAATTTCTTGGCGCGATCCGGCTGGCCCAGAACCCCATACTGCGCGGCCAGCGATTGGAGCAGTCCCAGAGAAGGCTGCTTTTCCCGCGACCACTTGGCCAGATTTTCTCGCAGAACCCCTTGCAGGTATTCGGAAAAACGCAGGGTCTGGTCCGTGTACTGCCCTTTGTCATCGGCAAAGATGGCGATCACGTCCGCCGCGTTTTCTTGCGACCCGCAGGCCGTGATCTGCGGCCGGTGAACCACCAATTCCCACTGCGGGCTCTGCCCAATCCTGCGAATGTCCAAGTTGTCAAAGGGCCAGCCTCCCAACCCTTCAATGCGGCCAATAGCTTTGAGAGAGTCCTGTTCGATCTCCAGGACGTTCACCGTGGTGCAGCAATGGTTCCCCCCTGAATACTGTCCCACCACCAGGTCCGCCTTGCCGTTCCCGGCAAGATCACGGGTGTAAAGGGGCCGAAGCCTTCCTCCCCGCACCGGAAATCCGCGACGTCCCGCAAAATCATAGAGGGCCGTCCACGCTTCCCTGGCACCCTCCAGCGTATTGAGTTGATAGACAGCCAGGTTCTTGCGATCGTAGATCGTCAGCTGGCCGGGGGCAAACCCTAAGGTGACGGAATTAGACCGATAGAGGGCCGCTCGATAATCCCGGTTGATAAGAAAGGTGCGAATCGTCTGATAGCCGGGGATATCCGGGACCCCTCCCGACGGGCTCGACTTCCCCAGCACATACTGCTCCGCAGAAGAAGCGACGTTCTTCAGGCTGGTGGGTTGCCAATTGCGCAGAATACCCAGAACCAGGAGGAAGGCGAAGCTCGCCAGCAACGTCGAAATGAGAAGTTCACCCTTACGCATTTCAGCCGGGCGACCGCCGGAATGGCTCAATCATCACGATGCTGCATCGCCTTCTCCATTAAATCATGAGTCTCACCGATTGTCATAGATGGGACGGCCTGCGCGTTAGGAATTGATGCGGCGGAATGAATCGAGCACCCACCGGTCTTCACGTTCCTCGTGGCGAAGGACATAGAGATTGCCGTCATCCGCACGGACCTTAAAGCACCGGTAGCCCGGTCCGTACCACTGGTCCAGGATCTCCTCCACCTCAAAGGTGCGAGCCTGCTCTCCATAAAACCTGAATCGGAGAGGACGTTCGTCCGCCTTATACCCGGCGTAACATTCAACGTGGAGTTTCAAGGCCAAAGGAAAAGGCCTTTCCGCTGGTTAGACCACCAGCTCCTGGTGGATGGACCGGGCGTATTCATCCGCGAGGGAAACGGGGCGGATGTTGATCCCGCCTTCCTGCAAGATGTTCTGCGAAAGGACCGCCGCCGGGTCATCAGGGCCGGCCGGACCCTCAACCACGGCGGTGAGTTCCGCGGGCTCGCAGCGCCGGACGTGGTCCATGGTATAAACCAGCACCTTGGCCAGTTCCGCATCGCGCTGGAGCGAGAGGGCATGAATGAGCTTGATATGGCCGTTCGGTTTGCCCGCCACTTCCAATGGCCGGTAACCGAAATCAAAAGCAAAAGGATCACCCGGCTGCGTCCACCGGGCGCCCGGAATGTTCCTCTCCAGTCGCTCCCACACCCCGGCGCGGACGAGGGAAAGCCGCAGGCGCTGCTTAATCCGCACCCGGGTATCCACGGGAAGAGGTCCTTCAATCCGGGCGCCCACGTAGCGATCGAACAAAGCCTGGAGATCCGCCGCCGGGTCGCGGAGCAAGCAAGTTCTGGCCGGAGAGATCTGCACTAGATTCGAAAACGATTCCTCCATCCAGTTCAGATAGGATGGCAGCGCCTCGCTGTGCTCCTCGATCTGTTGTTCAAAATCCTGCTGGAGTTCCCGCAGAAAATCCATGTCGGCCTGGGGATGAAAGCGCTTGACGCGGCGGAAATCGTCGGTGAAAAGGCAGCCCAGGTAGTTCTCCTGAGGACTATAGAGGAAGACTCCGATGTTGAGATATTCGCCCCGCACCGCATCCGGCACGTAGTGAACCAGGAAGACCGAACATTCCTTGAGTTTTTCCTCTTCAGCCATCGGATCTCTTGCCACCCCTCAGACGATGGTCCCCTTCAAGATTCAGTCCAGTTCGGAAAGGGCGCGAGCGAACTGTTCTTGGCATCAATGATAAGCTGGCGCACGCGGCGCCGGCGCGAGTACAGCCGTTCCACCAAGCGCGACATCTGCTGCGGATCGTCGCCATACCACTCCGGAGGCACATTGCGAAGCCCTTCCTCCATCTCGCTCGCTTCGAGGTTTTCGATTCGGGATAAATAGGGCTCAAACGATTGCAGCCCGCGGACACTTTCATAGACCAGGCGGCGCGGGTACAAGCTGCGAATCGGGCTGTCGGGAAAGTTCCATTCCCCGTCATTGAAGCAGAATCCGTGGTCAATCAGCGTGGCGGAATACTCGGCCCGGCTTTGATCGGCGTCGCGGTAAAAGATCACCTGACGGCCGTCACAATTGCACGTCCACTTATCCAGCACATAGGCGCCGACAAAGACCGAGGCCAAGTTGGCAACCCGGCGCAGCAGGCGGTCCGGAAGGAAATCCACCACCAGCGTCCGGCTGGGCGCCCCGGGAAATTGCGATCCGAATTGCAGCCCGGCGGCGCACTGCTCTTCCCGGGCCGCAACTTGGAATTTCATCAGCGGGTTGCCGGAAATCAGGGTGCGAGAAACCTCCACAAAGGCCCGGCCCGGAACGGGAAGTCCAATGAGCGTGGCCAAGTGACTGGTCAGCATCTCGTTGGCCAGGATTCGAACATGCTGGGGATTGTTCCTGAACTTTACAACGTAGGTGCATCCGTCGTTGCACCCCATCAGAAAGGGCTGCGAACCGCCGCGCATGCGGCGGATGAATTCCGTGGCTAGAACTTTTCGGACACTTGGAAGCTCCTTCAGTTCCGATTCTGAAGCTCCCGATGAGGTAAGGGCTTTGTCCTGACGCCCCGCCCTTTGAGCCGAGATATCCCGACCCTTCATAGGCTCTGAATAGGAAACACGCCGGCTTTCCTCAATTCAGGCGGAGTGAGCGCCCGGACGATCCCACAGAGTCACAAGACGCCTGCGCCAGAAGCGATCTTCCGCTCCTACCTGGACTTCCCTCTGGCGCCGATACCCCTAAGCCTTGCGGTTCGGCGCCCGCCCACTCTACCGGAATCTGGAACTAGCGCCGGCTTTTCCTCTTGCTTTTGCTTGCCGTGGACTTTTTGCCGCGCTTCGCTTTGGGATTCTTCTTGACCTTTCGGACTTGCTTCTTCAGCTTGGCCCGCTCAGTCTTCGTGGCCTTTTTCGGCTTGGCCTTCGTAGCCTTCTTGGGCATGGTCTTCCTGGCCTTCTTCGGCTCGGCCTTGGCGCCTTTCTTGGGTTTGGCTTTCGCAGCCTTTTTGGGCTTTGCCGGCGCGGACTTCTTGGCCTTTGCTTTGGGAAGGCGGCGTCTCACCGGGCGGGCAGGCCGGGGAACGGCCGGGGAGGCAGCCACAGGGGCAGCGGCAGCAGCAGGGATCTTCACAGGCTCGATACGGTCCACCACCTCCGACTCCTCGGCGATCTCTTCGCCCAGTTCTTCCAGTTCATCTCCCACTCTTTCTTCTTCGTCCTCGCCTTCCTCTTCGAGATAATCGGAAGAAAGTTCGTCACCAAAATCTTCTAGTTCATCTCCGGGTTGTCTTTCTTCATCATCGAACTCCATGGAATCCTCCTCTTAAGATCGCCTCCCGTAAGGAGCCCGTTCTTGTCTGTGGATGCCGCAGGTGAGCGGGGCAGCCGTCACCGGCGGCAGATGCATAACCTGGAATTGGTACTGTCAAAAGTCCTCACAGTCTATTATCAGAGCCGGCTTATTCGTCAGAAACCCCGTACAGGGTCAAAGTTTGCCCAGGAAAAATGACCGCGCCGTCCAGATGGTTCCAGCGCCGGATTTGGGAAACCGTCACGTCAAAGTGATCCGCGATAACAGCCAGAGTATCCCCGTGCCGAATCCGGTAATGGTAAGCCGAGGGGGATTTCTTTGCATCGTCCAACTTGGCGGCGAGTTTGCCGGTCCGGCTCCTCCCGTTTAACTTTAAGGTGGTCCCAGCGACAATCGTGGAACCGCCCAAGTGGTTCCAGCTTTGCAGGCCGGCCACCGTAACATGGAAACGATCAGCAATGGCGCTGAGCGAGTCGCCCGGCTGGACGCGATATTCGCTGGCGCTCGCGCGTTCCTGGCCGGACCGCGCAGCCGTGTCGATCTCTCCCGCCCGGCGCTTTCCATAGACCCGCAGGATCTTCCCGGCAGCGATTTGGGATCCTCTCAGGTGGTTCCAGCGCCGAAGGTCGGCCACCGTAACGTTGAAATGGCGGGCAATCACGCCGAGCGTATCACCGCGCCGAACGCGATATTCGTGAACATCCCCGTGCCATTCCCCTCTGGACCCGCCCTCGCGAGCCCAGCGGATCGGCTCTTTGCCGTACAACTTTAAGGTTCTCCCGGTAACGATTTCGGAGCCTCTCAGGCGATTCCAGCTCCGGAGCCGGGATACTTCCACGTGAAACCGGGCTGCAATGGCTCCGAGCGTATCCCCACGCCGGATGCGGTAGCGGTATTCGTGTCCCTCACGGGACAACGACTCCCGGCCCGGAGGAAGAGGAAGAATCAAGTGCGTGCCGGCTTCGGGGTCGTCCCCGGACTCAAGGTGATTCGCCATCGCCAGGGTGGTTTGCCCGATGCGGTATTTGTGCGCAATGGCCGCCAGCGTCTCTCCCTCTTTGACCTTATAAGCCCTCCACCAGATGCGCTTGGCGGAGGGAACCTCCGCAATCCTCTTCTGGTACAGTTGTTCGGTTCCGGCCGGAAGGTTTAGCACATACTTCGCCTCATTCATCGGCGTCGTCCAGCTCAGCAGGCCCGGGTTCAGGTTGACCAATTCCTTTACCGGGCGGTCAATCAGTTCCGCCACCAGGCGAAGGTCGGTGGGAACGGTGACCACCACGTGATCCACCTTCAAGGGGGGATCGGACTGAACGTCAAACCCGTAAGCTCGCGGGTCCTTGGCAATGAGCGCGGTGGCAATAATAATCGGCACATAGTTCTGGGTTTCGGTGGGCAGGGCTTGCAGCTCGCGGAGCTTCCAGAAATTCGCATAGCCGGTCTGCTCGATGGCCCTCTGGACATTCAGAGGACCGCAGTTGTACGCGGCCATCGCCAGATACCAGTCCCCGAATTCCTGGTAGAGGTCTTTAAGATGGTGAGCCGCCGCCGCCGTGGATTTCACGGGATCTTCGCGCTCATCGACCCATCGATTGATTTGAAGCCCATATTCTTGACCGCGCGACGCCATGAATTGCCAGATTCCCCTCGCGCCCGCCCGCGACACGGCAAACGGGTTGAAGGCGCTTTCTGCCGCTGCAAGGTAGATCAAATCCTGGGGCAAGCCCTCCTTGCGCAGGATCGCGGAAATCATCGGCTGGTAAGTTCCAGACCGTTGAAGGACCCTCTCCATGAAGCCTTGGCCGCGATTTTGAAAATAGGTCAGGAAACCCGCCACATAGTCATTGGAAACCAGCGGCAGGTCCGAACGGACGGACTGGAGTTCGCGCTGAACGCGCGCGCGAACCCTCGGATCTACAGGAAACGTCAGGCCGGCAAAAGACTCAATCGGAGCGGGCTCATATTCGTGCTGGCTTAACGTGTCGCCATTTTCCAGGGTGGCGACTTCAAGTCCATAAGTATTTTCGACCAGCTTCTCAAACTCTTCGTCCAGGCGGCTGCTGTTTTGAACGTCAAATTTCGATTCCAGCAGCATGCTCAAAGCCCGGTCGAATTTCTGCTTGGCTTCTTGCAGTTTTCCAGATCGATACTCCTGCATTCCCTGGTTATATTCCACTTCCACCTGAGCGATCAGAACACTGACTGGGTCCTGGCTCTGGGCTTCGGCTGCCTGAGCAGCCGGCCGGAGGGTTTGAATCGGAAGCTCCTGGGGAGGTGGAACCGTTGACGTCGGCGGCTTGACAGCAACCCGCTGCTTGGAGGCGCAGGAGCCAAAGACAAGAACCACACCCAATATGAACAGCGCCTTTCCCTGCTTCACCCTTGCCTGCCTTTCGTGCTCGTTTTGCTTCCCGCCGTCCATCAGGGAAGCGGCATAGCCCGATTTTACGTAGTGATGCTCGATGGGTCAACTTTAAACCGACAAGCCACCAGGCAAAAATTGCAGATTTCGGGATCGGATGGAGGAGGATTCGGACCCGGATAGTGCAGAATCTGGCCCCCTGCTGAACCGAGCAGCCCTTGGCAAGCCGCGCCAATGAGACGGCCACAGGGCCTTTTGTGCTATGGGGAAACGCTCTCCCATGCCCACAATGGCTGGTGGACCGCGCTCAGCCGCTATCCTCGTGCTGGCAGGGCGGCGAGCAGTCAGTTATAATCGTTGATGCGGGGCGGAGCTTTGGCCGCTGCCTAAACCCGGACTACCAGCGAAACCGATGCGAAATCCCATTCGTCCACTCTATCCCTACCTGGCGAAGTACAAGAAGCGCTACGCCATAGGCTTCTCCGCCCTCCTCATTACGCAAGTGGTGGGCGTTACCGTTCCGCTGATTATCAAGGACGCGATCGACGGCCTGACGCACGGGATTACCTCCCCAAAACTTCTCTTCTTCGCCGGCCTGCTCCTGGGTGTTGCTTTCATCAAAGCCATCTTCCAGTTTTGGATGCGCTGGATGTTGATCGGCATTTCCCGCGACGTTGAGTACGACCTGCGCAACGATCTCTTCGGGCACCTCATGCGGCTCGACCAAAGTTATTACAACGAACACCGCACCGGGGATTTGATGTCCAAACTGACCAACGATTTGAATGCCGTCCGCAACATCGTCGGACCGGGCATCATGTATTCGGCAAACACCATTGTGGCGGGCGTTGCCACCATCATTCTGATGGCCCATTTGGATATGCGGCTGACCCTTCTGGCGGTTGCGCCCTTGCCGCTGGCTTCCCTGGCAGTGAAGTTCTTCGGGCAAAGGATTCATGAGCGTTTTGAGAAGATCCAGGCGATGTATTCGGAACTGACGGAGAAAGTCCGGGAAAGCCTGGCGGGTGTCCGGCTGGTTCGCTCCTTTTGCCAGGAGGAAGCCGAGAACCAGGAATTCGACCGCATGAACCTGCTGTTTGTGGAGAAAAACAAGCGGCTCATCTGGATCTCAAGTTTTCTTTGGCCCGCCATGGCGCTCCTGTTTGCCGCTTCCTTCCTGCTGATCATGGTGGTGGGCGGCGAACACGTACTTACCGGAGATATTACGGTGGGAACCTTCGCGGCGTTCAACATCTATCTGATGTATCTCATCTGGCCTATCATCGCGCTCGGCTGGGTCACCAATATCATTCAACGCGGACTGGCCTCGCTCGGGCGCCTTTGGACGATCTTCGCCGCCCAGCCGGAGATCGACGACCGCGATGTTCCCTCGGACCCGGTCACCGCTCTCAAAGGGGAAATTGAATTCCGGGACCTCACCTTCAGCTATAACGGCTTTCCGATTCTAAAAAATATTAACCTGCACATTCCTCCGGGCCGCACCGTGGCGATTGTGGGCGCCACGGGCTCGGGAAAATCCACCCTGGCGGCTTTGGTGCCCCGGCTCTACGAGGCGCCGAAAGGCAGCGTGCTGGTGGACGGCGTTCCGATCCGCCGCCTGCCACTCCAGGTTTTGCGCTCCCACATCGGATTCGTGCCGCAAGAGACTTTTCTATTCAGCGACACCATTCGTGAAAACATCCGCTTCGGAACGCCCGGGTCTTCCCAGGAGGAGGTGGCCGAGGCTGCGGAAATCTCCAATATCCTCCCTGATATCAAGGGCTTCCCGAAGGGCTTTGATGTTGCGGTGGGCGAGCGCGGGCTGACCTTGTCCGGAGGCCAGAAGCAACGCGTGGCGATTTCACGAGCCATCATTCGCGACCCGCGAATCCTGATTCTCGATGACGCCTTGTCGAGCGTGGATACCTACACGGAGGAAAAGATCCTGCAGCACCTGACCCGGGTCATGGCCGGCAGGACGACCATCCTGATTTCGCATCGCATCTCAACCATCCGCAATGCTGACGAGATCGTCGTCCTGCACGACGGCACGATCGTCGAAAAGGGTTCTCACGAGGAATTGCTGGCGATGAACGGACATTATGCGGAGCTGTACAACAAGCAATTGATCGAAGATGCCTTGGAGAAGGAAGTTTAAATAAGCGCATGGCAGACGGCCTTCACGAAGAGGAAGTTTTAGGCAAAGCGTACGACGCCCGGCTGATGCGGCGTTTGCTCGGATACTTGCGTCCCTATCGCCGGGTCGTCTTTCTTGCGCTCGTCGCCATTTTCTTTTATGGTTTGCTGCAAGCGGTGCCACCCTACCTGCTGAAGGTGGAAGTTGACCAGTATCTGGACCCCGCGAAACACCACCAGCTTCCCCAATTTCTGGCTCACTTCATCAGCGCGGACCCGCGGGCCGGTATTCTTCAGATCGCCTTCGTGATCTTTTTGCCCACCGTGCTGCTAACTTTTGTCCTGCAATTTGCCCAGACGTTTGCCATGCAACTGGTGGGGCAGAAGGTCATGTACGATTTGCGCAAGCAGATCTTCGGCCACCTGCAGCGCCTGCAAATGAGTTTCTTTGACCGCAATCCCGTCGGCCGGCTGGTCACGCGCGTCACCACCGACGTGGACGTCCTGAACGATCTGTTCGCTTCCGGCGTGGTGGCGGTCTTTGGGGATTTCTTCACCCTGCTCAGCATCATGGCGATCATGCTCAAGCTCGACTGGCGGCTTGCCCTGCTGACGTTTTCCGTTTTGCCTCTCATCGTTCTGGTTACCGTGGCCTTCCGCAAAGCGGTGCGCGAATCATACCGGCGCATCCGCCTGGCCATTGCTCGCATCAATTCCTACCTTCAGGAACACATCACCGGCATGCCGGTGCTCCAATTGTTCAACCGGGAAGATCGCAGTTTCGAGGAATTCGAGGAGATCAACCGGGCGCACATGAAGGCCTACAAGGACTCCATCCTGGCCTATGGGTTGTTCTACCCCGCTATCGAATTCCTGGGCGTGCTGGCGATCGTCGTGATCCTGTACAAAGGCGGAGGCATGGTTCTGGGCGGGGCGGTGACCATCGGAACCTTGATCGCGTTTATCCAGTATTCCCAGCGCTTCTTCCGGCCCATTCAGGATCTCAGTGACAAATACAACATCCTGCAGGCGGCCATGGCCAGCTCCGAGCGGATCTTCAAGCTGCTGGATACGCCAGTCAGGATCGCCGACCCTGCCGAGCCCCGGCCCCTCGAAAACCCCGCGGGGCGCGTGGAATTCCGCCAGGTGGGTTTTGCCTACCGTGATGACCACCGGGTGCTCGAAGACGTCTCCTTTTCCATCGAACCTGGAGAAACCGTGGCCGTCGTCGGCCACACGGGGGCGGGCAAAACAACGCTCACCAACCTCCTGCTGCGTTTCTATGACGTTCAGGAGGGCTCCGTGAGGTTCGACGGCATCGACGTGCGCGAACTCAATCTGCGCGACCTCCGGAAAAATTTCGCCATCGTCTTGCAGGACCCCTATCTCTTTTCGGGAACCATTGCCAGCAACATCCGCCTGGGCACTCCCGGTATTTCCGACCAGCAGGTCCGCGAGGCGGCGCGGCGCGTCAACATGCTCGATTTCATCGAAAGTTTTCCTCAGGGCTTCGAGGCCCCGGTCAAGGAGCGGGGCGCCACGCTTTCCTCCGGACAGAAGCAACTGCTCTCCTTCGCCCGCGCTCTGGCCCACGACCCCAAAATCCTGATTCTGGACGAGGCCACCTCCAGCGTGGACCCTGAAACCGAGCATCAGATCCGGGAAGGGCTCCAGCGGCTTCTGGAAGATCGCACTTCCCTGGTGATTGCCCACCGGCTCTCCACCATTCAAAACGCTTCCAAAATCATCGTGATGCACAAAGGGCGGGTGCGCGAGGTCGGCACCCACCAGGAACTCCTCGGCAAACAGGGAATCTATTTCAAACTCTACCAGCTTCAATACAAGGATCAGGAGCTTCTTGCGGCTTCCTCCGGGCCGGCCGGCGAATCATGTCCAAAACCTGTCTCATGATGGTTGCCGGAGAGCGCTCCGGCGATGTCTACGGCGCCGCCCTGGCCCGCGAGCTCAGCCTCTGGATCGGCGATCTCGATGTCTTTGGCTGCGGCGGCGAGGCCATGCGCGGCGCCGGAGTTGAAACGGTCGTCGATCTCCGCGAAGTCGCCTTGATTGGCATCTCGGAGGTCGTCTCGGGATTGCCCAAAGCCTACCGCGCCATGCGGCGCCTCGCGCAGGAATCGGTCCGCAGGAAACCCGCCCTCGCCATCCTGATCGATTCTCCTTCCTTCAATCTCCGCCTGGCCACACGGCTCAAGCAGCAGGGCATTCCGGTCATCTACTTTGTAAGCCCGCAGATCTGGGCGTGGAAAAAATGGAGGATTAAGAAAATCAAGGCCTGCGTGGACAAGATGCTTTGCCTTTTCGACTTTGAGGAGGCGATCTACAAGCAGGCCGGCGTGCCCGTCGAATACGTTGGACACCCCTTGGTGGACGTGGCAGGCATCCGGCATTCTCGGGAGGAGTTTTTCAACCGGGCGGGACTCGATCTGAGCCTTCCCACGGTCGCCCTGCTGCCCGGAAGCCGCAAAACCGAAGTGACCTTCAATCTTCCCACCATGCTCGAAGCTGCCGGGCGTCTCGGGTCATCTCGCCCCATCCAGTTTCTCCTCGCGGTGGCTCCCACCCTGGATCCTCGCTGGCTCGAGTCCCTGGTCGCGGACCACTATGTCGGCAGGGCCGCGATTCGGACCCTCAGCGACGCCACGCACGACGCGCTGGAGCACTCCGACGTCGCCGTGGTGGCCAGCGGCACGGCCACCATCGAGGCAGCCCTGCGCGAGCGCCCCATGGTGGTGGTGTACCGCGTCTCCTCCTTCACCGCCCTGTGCGCCAAGGTGATGATCGACGTTCCGTTTTACAGCATGGTGAATCTGCTGGCCGGCAAGGGGGTGGTGCCGGAGTTGATCCAGGACGACTTTGAGGCCGCCGGTTTGGCCGCGCGCGTCCGAGCCCTGCTGGATGACGGCGAGGCCCGCAACCAAATGGTTCGGGATCTCCGCGAAGTCAAGTCACGCCTGGGCCCGGGAGGCGCGATCGAGCGGGCGGCCCTGGCCATCGTGCGTCACCTGCAAGGCCTTGGGGCATCCATAAACACTTGTGGAAGCATCCCTCAACATGGGCGCATTGACGTGAGAACCTAAAGAAGTGTACTTTTTTACATG
>DATKQU010000161.1:0-20258 GCA_035532595.1 Terriglobia bacterium
CTCCTGCACGGTGTTGAACACGGGAACGCCTTCAAAGCTTGTTCCACCCTTGCCGGGCGTGACGCCGGCCACTACCTTCGTGCCGTATGCCACCGCCTGCTGGGTGTGGAACATGCCCTCGCGGCCCGTGATGCCCTGCACGAGGAGCCGGGTTTTTTCGTCAGCCAATATAGCCACAGATAACCTATTCGCGATTGAGTGATTGAGCGATTGGGCGATTGCCCGTTCGGGCGGTCACCTTTCGCTCCCAAAATTTTCCCGGGCGCCTACGCGCCGTCTGCCAGGAGGCGGAGAAGATCCGCACGAGTTCATCCGTTTCTTCCTGGAGTTTTTCCAATTTCGACTTGGGAACCACTCCCGTTTCCACAAGAAGCTCAAGCCAAAAAGCGGTCTCGTCGGCCTCTTCCAAGACGATTCCCAGCTTTGCAATAAATTCTGCTTTCGAGCGCGCCCTGCACACCGCCCGGTAATTCGCCGCAACCGACGTTCCAGACCTGAGAAGCTGCCTTCCGAGCGTCCTTGAAACATCGGCATTGGGCAGTGATTGAAAAAGCCTTACTATTCGAAGCGCGAATTCTTTGGTTCGCCGTCGGAGATCTTCGGGTTGGCTCACTGGCAACATGTCTTATGCATGGCAGCGGTTGGATATCCAACAATCGCTCAATCACCCGATCACTCAATCACAAATTTCTTACTCCTTCGCCAATTTCACGGCTTTTTCCGCCGCGTCCTTCATGCCGCTCGCCACGCTGAAGCTCAGCCCCGACTCGCGCAGGATTTTCTGGCCCAGCTCCACGTTGGTGCCTTCCAGGCGGACGATGATGGGAACCTTAATCCCTAAACTCTTCGCCGCGGCCACCACGCCGTTGGCCACAATATCGCAGCGCATGATGCCGCCGAAAATATTGATCAGCACGGCGCGCACGTGCGGGTCGCCCAGGATGATCTCAAAGCCGCGGCGGACCTGTTCTTCATTAGCGCCGCCGCCCACGTCCAGGAAATTCGCCGGCTGCCCGCCCGCGTACTGGATGATGTCCATGGTCGCCATGGCGAGGCCCGCGCCGTTCACCATGCATCCGACGTTGCCGTCCAGGCGCACGTAGTTCAGGTTGTAATTTGAGGCTTTGACTTCCAGGGGATCTTCTTCATCCAGGTCGCGCAGTTCGCGGATATCCTTGTGGCGGAAGAGCGCGTTGTCATCAAAATTCATTTTGGCGTCCAGCGCCAAGAGGCGCCCGTCCTTGGTCAGCACGAAGGGATTGATCTCAACCAGCGAGGCATCGGTGGAACAGAAGGCCCGGTAAAGGGAGGAGAAAAATTGCGCGGCGTCTTTGACCAGAGCCGCATCCAGGCCCAGTCCAAAGGCTATTTTACGCGCCTGAAAGGGCTGCAGCCCTACAGCAGGATTGATAACTTCCTTGTGGATCTTTTCCGGGTGCTGGGCGGCCACAACTTCGATCTCCACCCCGCCTTCGCTGGAAGCCATGAACACCGGCGCCGCCGCCACCCGGTCAATCACCATGCCCAGGTAGAATTCGCGCGCGATCTCCAAACCTTCTTCGATCAGCAGGCGCCGGACGATCCTGCCCTCGGGCCCGGTTTGAACCGTGACCAGTTTCTTGCCCAGTATCTCGCCCGCCAGGCGCTCCACTTCTTCGGCGCCGCGCGCCAGCTTGACGCCGCCCGCTTTGCCCCTTCCGCCGGCGTGGATCTGAGCCTTCACCACGGAAACAGGTCCGCCCAGACGATTCGCAATTTCCCGCGCTTCCTCGGGCGTGTAGGCCACCTCGCCCCGGGGAGCGGTCACGCCAAAAGGCGCCAGGATTTGTTTAGCTTGATATTCGTGAATCTTCATCGTCGATCAACGTGGGAACCTGATCCCGGCGGGAGCGTTCCGGACCCCGCGAGACTTAAGGACGGCCAAACTTTTGCAAAGGAATGCGGTTTCCATCGTACAATGTATGAATACAGCGTCTCAAGAACCTGTCAGTATAGGGAATGTAGGCGAAAAAAGCAAATTGGGGCTTAACCCATCGAGACAGTAAGTTGCGCGCTCGCGATGCGGCTGGCGCCTGTCGCTCACGGGGATATGAAGCCACGCCCTCTGAAGCGCGCGGGGCCGCAGGAGAAATTCTCGAACCTTGTTACCAGACGGTTATGCAAATTTCTGAAGCGATCGAAAAGCTGAAGCAAAACGCGAGCCTGTCGCGCCCAGAGGCGCGCAGCGTGATGGAAGAGCTGCTTTCCGGCCGCCTGGACGATGAGCAGATCGTCGCGCTCCTCGTGGCGCTGCGCGAGAAAGGCGAAACGACCGACGAACTTGTAGGCTTTGCGGAGGTCATGCGAGCCCGGGCGCGAGAAGTTCTGGAACGCGCGGGAGTGCGCATCAACGCTTCCGTTGATTCCGGCGAGCTACTGGACACTTGCGGCACGGGCGGCGACGGGCGAGGGACCATCAACATCTCCACCGCCGCGGCCCTGGTGGTCGCGGCCTGCGGCGTGCCTGTTGCCAAGCACGGCAACCGCTCCATCTCCAGCCGCTGCGGAAGCGCCGACGTGCTGGAAGCGCTGGGCGTGGCGATTGACCTGCCGCTCGAACACATTCCGGCCTGCCTGGAGAAAGTGGGAATGGTTTTCCTCTTCGCGCCCCACCTCCATCTGGCCACCAGGCACGTGATGAACGCGCGGCGAAGCATCAGGACCAAAACCATTTTCAACCTTCTCGGTCCGCTCACCAATCCCCTGGGGGCTCGCGTGCAACTGGCCGGGGTTTACGACCAGGCCCGCACGGAAATGCTGGCGGAGGCGCTGGGCGCCGTAGGAACTGCGCGCGCCTTTGTGGTGGCGGGTTCCGACGGCATCGATGAGATTACCCTCACGGGTCCCACCAAGGTCTCGGAATACGATTCGGGAAAAATTCTGACGCGCTTGATTCTTCCTGAGGATTTCGGGCTGGCGCGCGCTTCCAGCGAGGCGCTGGGCGGCGATCCCGAAAGCAACGCGCGCCTTCTCACCCAAATCTTGAATGGAAGGAAAAGCCCGCTAAAGAATTACATCCTGGCCAACGCTTCGGCGGCGCTGGTGGCGGCAAAGAAAGCAGCGGGATTTCGGGAAGGAGTCGCGATGGCTCAAAAGGCCATTGACTCCGGAGGCGCGCTGCTAATCCTGGAAAGGTTGGTAAGGTTCTCGCAGAAACACCGCCGGTGAAACACACAACCACTCGTGCCACGTAATCCTGCGCCCTTCACCTGTCATTCTGAGCCCGTTCGCGCTCCGCTCGTGAATGGCCTTGAGCGAAGCGAAAGGGCTCAGGGTAAACTCCGCGAAGGATCTGCCTTTTCGTTTTTCGGAAGGGCACAGAAGAAGCTTCGCAGCGTTTACACTCAGCGGGGAAAAGCAGATTCCTCGCTGCGCTCGGAATGACGGCCGTGGAGCCGTGCCCTACCGCAAAATGTCGTGACACTCAATCACCCGCAGGCTGCAGGTTCTCTTCAAAAAAGCTGAGCAGGCGTTTGACAAGATACAGCCGAGCTGAATAAGCGCTGAATCCGTGCTTTTCGCCGGGCTGAAGGTAGAGTTGGTACGGCTTGCCGTCGCGGACCAGGGCTTCAATAAAGTTGATGGTGTTCTGCAAATGCACGTTGTCGTCATCCACGCCGTGCATCAGCAGCAGCTTGGCGCGCAGCTTCCCGGCGGCTTCGAGCGGCGATGATTCCCGGTATCCCTCAGGATTCTCCTTCGGCGTTCGCATGTAGCGCTCGGTGTAAATGCTGTCATAGAACTTCCAGTCGGTGACGGGGCCGCCCGCCGCTCCGCACTCAAAAACCTCCGGTGCGTGCGTCAGCGTGTAGAGCGTCATGTAACCCCCGTAAGACCAACCCCAAATGCCCAGGCGGTGCGCATCAACGTAAGGAAGCGACTTTAAATAATTCACGCCGGCCAATTGATCGCTGAGTTCCTGGCGCCCCAGGTGCTCAAAGATGGTGGTTTCCCAGGCGTGGCCTCTTCCCCACGATCCGCGGTTATCCAGCGTCCAGAGCAGGAAGCCGTGCTCGGCAAAAAGCTGATCCTCGAGCGAGGTTACTCCCCATTCATCCCGCACGAGCTGCACTTCCGGCCCGCCGTACACGCCCACAATCACCGGGTACTTCTTGTGGGGATCGAAATCCGGGGGTTTCAAGAGCCGCGCATAGAGCTTGGTGCCATCGGAAGCCTTGACCGTAACGAATTCGGTCTCGCCCAGCGCGTAATTGCGGAGGTGGTTTTCAGGCGTATCGAGCGTTGCCAGCAAAGTGCCGTCCGATCTGAACAGGCGCGTGATGGGCGGCGTGTTGGCATCCGAAAAAGTCTCGACATAAAAGCGGCCGTCGGGCGATAGCAGGAAGGTGTGTGTTCCCGGTTCTTTGGAAAGCCGCTCCAGGTGGGAGCCGTCCAGGCGCACGCGGTAGATCTGCCGCTGGCGCGGATCGGCCTTGGTGGAGAGGAAATAGACCTCGCCGGAATCTCCTCCCCACTGATACATCGGGACGTCCGAGAAGAGCGGGTGGTCCAGCATCCAATCTCCACTGGTGAGTTTTTTGAGCAGCTTGCCGCGTCTGCCGTAGAAGTAAAGGTGCAGCCATCCGTCGCGTTCGGAAAGCCACAAAAAGCGCCCGCCCGCGAGAAAGCCGGGGGGGTGAAGCGAATTGATCCAGTAAGGGTCCTTCTCCTCCAGTAAGGTGCGGTCCTTTCCGGAATCGGCATCCCAGAGATGCAAGGCCATCGCCGTCTGATCGCGGTTCAGCGCGAGAAACGCAACGGCCTTCGAGTCCGGCGTCCAGGTAAACGACGGGCCTAAATATTCAATGCCCGATGACACCCAGTCATGCTTCTGGCGTCCATCGACGGAGACAACATGAAAGGAAGCCTGCGGGTTGGGATCGCCGGCCTGAGGAAAGCGCTGCATGGAAAGCTCTACGTGGGTGGAAAGGAAATGGATCAGAGGATATTGGGGCACGGGGTTATCGTCGAGGCGCAGATAGGCGATCTCTTTTCCGTCCGGAGACCATTCATAAGCCCGCCCGGTGGCGCGGTCGGCAAGCTCCTCCTTGTAAACCCAATCGAGCTTGCCGTTGAGGATAAGCGGGGTTCCGTCGCTGGTGAGTTGCGTAATCTTCCCACTCTTCAAGGAAATGGTGTAGAGATTGTTCTGCTTGACGAAGGCAACGCGATCGCCTGCGGGAGAAAAAGTGGCCTCTTCATCTTTTTGCGGATCGTCGGTCAGGCGCCGCATCTCTTCGCTTGCGAAATCATAGACCCAGAGGTCGCCTCCGCCCTGGAAAAGAATCCGGTCGCCTTTGGGCGACCACCGGTAGGAATCAAGATTCACGTCTGAGCTTGAAGGCAGTTCAACCCGATGCTCACGGCGGGCGGCGACATCATAAATCCACAAACCGTCGTCATCCCCATGGCGGATGTAGCTGAACTGCTCGCTCGCGGGGCGCCAGCGCACCCGGCTGATCGAAGGAGAAATAATCTTTCCCTCGCTCGTGACCAGTTCGGGGGTGAGAGGCTTTTTCGCCGCCCTGCCCAGGCTTGCAAACGCCGGCAGGATGACCAGAAAAACACAAACCCGCGTGAGTATTTTCATCATCTGTTCCCTTTGCCCCATGAAGCCGCTTTGATGGGGTTCTCCATTCACTCTGAACCCATCGTTCCCTTCACACGCCCGATGCGCGTGCGTGCTTAGCCGTTCCGCTCGCTCCGGCCGACACAAGAATGCCTTCCGATTCAAACGCAAAACGTTATCGCTTTTGGCAGGGATTGTAAACTTTCTTCCGCGCCGCCGTCCGGTAGATGGTTGCTGAAAAACTACTCGTGCGGCGTCATCCTGAGCCCGTTCGCCCTCAGTTCGCGAACGGCCCTGAGCGAAGCGAAGGGGCTCAGGGTAAACTCCGCGAAGGATCTGCTTTGTTCATTTTCGGGAAGATACAGCAGATGCTTCGCTGCGCTCAGCATGACAGATGGCCTTTTCAGCAACCCGCTAGAGTTTGAGGAAATTGGCCAGAAGTTGCTTTCCGGAATCGGTCAGAACGGATTCGGGATGAAACTGAACGCCTTCCACCTTCATCTTCTTGTGGCGGAAAGCCATGATCAGTCCATCGGGCGAGGTGGCGGAAACGGCCAGGCAGCCGGGGAGGCTCTCCCGCTCGACGATCAGGGAATGATAGCGGGTGGCGGGAAAGGGATTGGGCAGCCCGGCAAAGATCGTCTTGCCGTCGTGTGAAATCGGACTGGTCTTGCCGTGCATGATTTCTGGCGCGCGGATCACTTTGCCGCCGAACGCCTGCCCGATCGCCTGATGGCCCAGGCAGACTCCCAGAATAGGCAGACGGCCGGAAAAGGTGCGAATGACCTCCAGGCAGATGCCGGCTTCCGAGGGAGTTTTCGGGCCCGGCGAAATCACGATGCGCTCAGGCTCCAGGCGCGCGATTTCCTCCAGCGTGATCTGATCGTTGCGGCGCACTTCAAGCTCCGCCCCAAGCTCGCCCAGATATTGCACCAGGTTATAGGTAAACGAATCGTAATTGTCGATCACTAAGATCATCAGCTTGCCTCAAAGCCCCCAAACGATTCATTATACGATGATACTGGGCGGACGACGAAACCCCGGGCGAATCCGCCGCGAGGTCGCCAGCAGCGGGAATACGCCGCGGCGGCATCGAGGGAACCGAAGGCGATGGACATTCCACCAATCACGCTCGAAGGCCTCATGGTGAGGCTCGAACCGCTCTCCTTATCGCACCACGCACAGTTATGCGAGGCCGGCCTTGACTTCGATTTGTGGCGCTGGAGTCCGCAGAACGTTCGGACGCCGAAGGATATGCGCGCTTACATCGAGCAGGCGCTCAGCGAGCAGGCGCAGGGAACGTGTGTGCCTTTTGCCACCATCGACCGGACCAGCGGCAAAGCCATCGGCAGCACCCGCTACCTGAACATCGACGCTTCCAATCTTCGCCTGGAAATCGGCGCCACGTGGCTTGCAAAGAAGTGGCAGCGAACCGGAGCCAATACGGAGGCGAAGTATCTGATGCTGCGCCACGCTTTCGAGAAGCTCGGCTGCATCCGCGTGGAATTCAAGACGGACTCGCTCAACCAGGAGTCGCGCGAAGCAATTCTCCGCTTGGGCGCCAAAGAGGAAGGGATGCTGCGCAATCACATGCTCACCTGGAGCGGCCGCGTCCGCCACACAGTCTATTACAGCATTATCGATTCTGAATGGCCGGAAGTGAAAGCGCGGCTGGAGCAGAAACTCGCGGGCGCGAACATGAGCGAGCGAGTGGTCTAGCAGATTGCTAAAATTCCCGTGGAGCGATGTCATCCTGAGCGCAGCGAAGGATCTGTTTTGTTCATTGTGACCATACAGCGGATGCGTCGCGGAGTTTACCCTGAGCAGAAGCAGATTCCTCGCGGAGTTTGCCCTGAGCCCCTTCGCTTCGCTCAGGGCCGTTCGCAAGCGGATGGCGAACGGGCTCGGAATGACGGCCAAGAACCTGCCGTGAGCGAAGCGAACGGGCTCGGCATGACAGCGAAGGGGCTCAGCATGACGGGAGCTCCAGAGGAGAACAAACATGGCCACGGGAATGACGAGCCGCGAGCGCGTGCTGACGGCCTTGCGGCGTGAGCCGGTGGATCGCGCTCCAGCCTGCAACCCCACCTCCATCGCAACCGTGGAATTGATGGATTTAGCGGGTGCGCCTTTCCCGGAGGCGAACCGCCAGCCGGAATTGATGGTGCGGCTTGCCGCGATTGGTTACACGGAACTGGGCTTTGACACCATCATGCCGGTTTTCAGCGTCATTCAAGAGTCCTCGGCGCTGGGCTGCAAAATCCAATGGCAGCAAAAGGACAACTGGCCGACGGTCGATATGCGGCACCCGATCTGGAAAGAACCGGATGATATTCGGATTCCTTCCGATATTCTAAGCCACCCCGACACCCAATGCGTGATCCAAGCGATCAAGATGCTTCGCAAAGAGTTCGGCAACCAGGTGGCGATTATCGGCAAAACCATGGGCCCTTGGTCTCTGAGCTACCATTGCTTTGGAGTCGAGCCGTTCCTCCTGATGTCGGTGGACGACCCGGGAAAGACGAAACGGTGCTTGGACCGGCTCAAGGAGCTGACCGTGCAGTTTGGCCTGGCACAGATCGAAGCCGGAGCTGATGCGATTACCCTTCCGGACCACGCCACCGGCGATTTGGTAAGCGGCGACTACTATGCCCGGTATCTGCGCGACCTCCACAAGGAGTTTGCGGAACGAATCCCGGCTCCGCTGATCCTTCACATCTGCGGCCGGACAATCGACAGAATGAAATACATCGCGCAGACCGGGATGGCGGCGTTTCATTTCGAGTCCAAGAACGACCCCGCTGAGGCCATGGCGGTGATCAACCATCGGATGGCATTGGTGGGAAGCATTAACAATCCGCAGACGCTGTTTTCGAAAGGACCGGAGGAAGTGCGCCGGGAGGTCTTCAAAAATCTGGAGGCAGGCGTGCAATTGATCGGTCCCGAATGCGCGATCCCGCTGCGCACTCCCATAGAGAACCTCAAAGAAATCCCCATAGCGATTCGTGCGTGGCATCAGGAGCACGCAACTCAAAACTAAGAATGCGCTGTGGCGGAACCAACTGCCGATTCCGGCTTACAGCCCTTTTTCCGCCATTTCAAAGGCTTTCAGCATGGCTTTAGCCTTATTCATGGATTCCTGGTATTCGAGCGAAGGAACGGAATCGGCCACAATGCCGGCGCCGGCCTGCAGATAGGCCTTGGCATCCTTGATGAGCACGGTGCGGATTACGATGCAAGCGTTCAGGTTTCCGGAAAAATCCGCATAGAGGACCGCGCCGCCGTAAAGGCCGCGGCGCGTGGGTTCGAGTTCGTCAATAATTTCCATGGCGCGAACCTTGGGCGCGCCCGTCAAAGTTCCCGCCGGGAAGCAGGCGGCCAGCGCCGCATAACTGTCCGCATCGGACCGGAGCTGGCCCTTGATCAGCGACACCAGGTGCATCACGTGCGAGTAACGTTCCACGAACATGATGCGCTCCGGGCGGACGGAGGAATACTCCGACACCCGGCCCACATCGTTGCGCCCCAAATCCACCAGCATGATGTGTTCGGCGCGCTCCTTCTCATCGGAAAGCAGCTCCGCCGCCAGACGTTTGTCTTCTGCTTCCGTCTTGCCGCGCGGGCGCGTGCCGGCAATTGGGCGGTATTCCACCTCGCGCCCCGTGACCTTGACCAGCATTTCCGGCGATGACCCCAGCACCGTCACTTTGCCGAGCTGCAGGTAGTACATGTAAGGAGAAGGGTTCACCACGCGCAGCGCCCGGTACACCTGGAACGGCGGCACGCGCACCGGAACCGTCAGGCGCTGGGACAGAACCACCTGGAAGACGTCTCCGGCGCGAATGTATTCCTTACCGCGTTCCACCATCTCCTCGTAGCGTTTGCCCGTCATATTGGGGCGCACCCGCAGCTTTCCGTGCGGGGGGCGGACATGAGCCAGCCGCAAGGGCTGCGCGAGCTTTCGCTCCAGGCGGTCGAGCTCGCGCACGGCAGCATCATACTTGGCCCGCAGGTCGCCCGGGTCTTCCTCGGTCAGCACATTCGAAATCAGAAACAGACGGTGCCGGACGTGGTCAAAGGCGACCAGATTCCGGAAATACATGAAGATGGCATCGTCCATTTCAACATCCGGCTCCACCCGGGCCGGCAGACGCTCCAACTGGCGCACCGCCTCATAAGAGAGATAACCCACCGCACCAGCGGTAAAGGGCGGCAGGCCGGGCAGCGTCACCGAACGGTATCTTGATCCCACACGCCGGAGGAACTCAAAGAGGTTCCCAGTTTCCTCGATCTTCTGCCGCCCTCGAGCCAGCGTGATCCGATTTCCGCGGCAGGAAACGATCTGAAAGGGATCGACGCCGAAAAAAGTATAACGGCCGACCCGTTCTCCGCCCTCTACGCTCTCCAGCAGAAAACAGTGGTGGGAGGCGTCTTTTCCCCGCGGGCTCGACCCCTGGAAAGCTTGCGGAATAAGCCTCAGGAAGGCGGAAACCGGGCTGAGCAGGTCCGCCACGACGGTCCGATACACGGGAACTACCGTGCCCTGGCGCGCCAGGCGCCGGAATTCTGAGAAGTTAGGAGTCGTCTCTGTCATAGTGGAAATTTGGGATGAAAGAGGTTACACCGCAAGCCTCGGAGAGCGTGCCGTCGCCAGAGGATGCTTAGCCCCTGCTCACTTCCCCCTCCGCTGGCGCTTCTCTGCCCTGCTTTACGGGGGCCGGATGCGAGCGCTCATCCAGCACTTCGCGAATCAAGGATTTCAACTGCTCACGATCCTCCTCGGAGCGAATCGCAAAAGGCTTGCTGGCTTCTCCAAAGTAGATGCTTCGGTGCGGGAAAGGAATCTCGATGCCCTCTTCATCAAATTTCTTTTTGATGCGGCGATTCATCTCCCGGCCCACCGTCCATTGCTGGCTGGGAAGCGTCTTAAACCGGGCTTTAATGATAACCGCTGAGTCGCCGAAGGAATCAACCCCAAGAACCTCCAAGGGCGCGAGGACCAGGGGCTTGTACTTTTCTTCTGTCATGAAATCGTCCGCAAGTTGCTTGAGGACTTCGATGACGCGGTCGGTATCTTCCTTATACGCTACCCCAATGTTAAAGAGGTAGTAAGAATATTCGTGCGTCATATTGGAAAGCGATGTAACTCCACCGTTTGGGAAAACATGAACGGTCCCGTCCAAGCCCCGAAGGACAATGGTCCGCAAGTTAATTTGCTCCACCAGACCACCCGTACCGTTGATAATCGCCACATCGTTGACGTGCACCTGGTTCTCGAGCAACATAAACAAACCGGAAACGAGGTCGCGGACAAGGTTTTGAGCGCCAAAGCCGACCGCCAAGCCAACCACCCCAGCGCCCGCCAGGATGGGGCCCACGTCGAACCCAGCTTCCTTGAGGACCATTATGATGGCGACGATCCAAATCACCACTACGACTGTCTTACCGAAAAGGCCGCTCAGGGTCGCGGCGCGTTTTTCCAGCTCGATGTCGGCCCGGCCGCGCCGCTTCATGGTCTCGACGATCTGCAGTCTGATTTTGGGAATCGATTTGTGAAAAATTTTGGCAGCGATGGAGACGCCAAATAGGATTGCGACGATCCGAACGAGATGATCGAACAGCGGGTAGAACTCAGAAACCGGCGGGATGGAGGGCAGCGAAGTCAGAGACATGCCATAACTCTCTTGTAGGATTTCATGGGTTGCGCCCGTTCGCCCAAATCGTCATCTGGGGACAGAAACCGACAGCACTTTCATCAAGTTAAGACTTTCGACGGGCAAATGTCAAACCAAGCTCCCAAGCAGCAGCGGCAGGTGGCAAATCCCTCCAAAACTTCTTCACGGAGGAGCAGCGCAAAATTAAACACTTGTAAAGGAAAGAGATGGCCTTGGATTGACCTATCCGGGCAGGGAGTGGTTAATCGTCTGACGGGCAGCTTGTTCCATGAGGGCGCGCGGGGCGCCTTGGCCCGTCCAGATTTCAAATTGCCGGGCGCCTTGCGCCACCAGCATCTCGATCCCGGGAATGGTGACCAACCCGCGCCCGCGAGCGTCCGAGAGAAATCGCGTTTCCAGCGGGTAATAGACCATGTCAAAGACCACCCGGGTCCGCAGGCGGGCAAGGTCGATAGGGCAGGCGTCCGAATAAGGGGGCATTCCCACCGGCGTGGCGTTGATGACGGCATCCACGTCCAGGCCGTCAGCGCTATCCCAAGGAACGGCTTGGGCGCCCACTAAGCGAGCGAGCCTGCGCGCCACTGCTTCGCGCCGGGCAGTAATCAGAATCTCGGCATTTTTGGCGCGCAGCGCATAGGCCGCCGCCCGCGCTGCCCCTCCCGCTCCCAGGATCAGGATGCGGCTCCCTTCGAGCCGCAGCCGCTTGGTTAGCACTTCAATGACGGCCGCCGAATCAGTGTTCCATCCCATCCATTTGCCGCGCCGGATGGCCACGGTATTACAGGCTCCAATTTCGGCCGCTAAAGGATCCACCCAGGCGAGCTCGCGCATGATGGCCCGCTTGAAAGGCATGGTGACACTGAATCCCTCAAAACCGAGGGCCCGCGCGAACTTGAGGAAGTCGCTCAAACGCTCCGTCTCGCAAGGCAAATAAAGCGCATTCACGTGCTTGGCCTGGAAAGCAATATTCTGCATCGCCGGGGAGAGGGACATGGAGGCCTTTGTCCCCACCACGCCATATAATCGCGTTCGACGGTCCAGATGCTCAACGCGGTAAACCCCGCGCATGATTTCCGCCGGAAGTTGTCCTCCGGCTACTCCGCCGTGGTTGCCTACTGACGCGTAGGTAAACGGGCACCCCCACTGGAAGGCCAGCAGGCGGGAACAAATGCCGGAGCTTCCCATGGCGTGAGCAACCAGCATCGGCTGGCGGCGGCGATGGGACTTTAGCAGCTTGAGAATCTTCAAATTATCTTGAAGTCCGCGGGCGTGACTGGCAATCTTGATCACCTGGACCGGCAGGCGCATGAGCTTCCGATAAATCGCTCCCAGCGCTGGCGTGTTGTGATAGTTATGATAGGAAACGATCACCTTGGAAGAAGCAAACTGCCGAACCAAGGAGGTGTGCAGCGCCGCTACGGACTCGATTTCGATATCGACAAATTGACACCCCGCCCGGGTCGCCGCTCCTAGAATATCGAGTTGCTCCTTGACCGATCCCTGAAACTGCCCGCCCGCCGCCTGGCGGCGGCAGGTTGCGATGGCCTGCGGGTAATGCAAGCGGCCAAGCATTTGATGGAGTTCGGACTCAAGCTGAGCAAAATCCGCAAGATAATCCAAGCGCAATTCAAAACCCAGGGAAGAAGACGCACCAAGGGATGATATGTATTCCTCGACCGCCTTCAGGCTGGTCACAGGCAAACTTACAAAGATGCTGGGAAAAGGAGGTTTTGCCAAGTTTTTTTCCGGGGCAGCCAGCCCTTTTTAGTGGCAAATGCCTTATTATAAAGCGTTTGCACCACAACCGGCAAGCAAATTCTGGAAACCTTTTCGTTTCATCCCTTTCCGTCGGCCCCGGGTAAGCCCTCCGATCACCACGGCCCGGCAAAAACCAAGCCCCCTGCAAGACAGGTTTGAGGGCAGCGATCCTCCTCATTCCACTAGGTCTACAGGCTTCTCCCCCGAACGTATTACCCCCATGCGCATAAGAATGCCGTAAAATCGGGTAATGAGGTCAGCGATGAAAAGCGTCTTTTCCCTCCCCTTGCTTTTGGCCTTGGGGCTTCGCCTCCCCGGAGCTCCGCCCCCGCAATCAGCCGCCAACGCCCTCAACAGCCAAGACTGGGCCCAGTACCAGGATATGGCCGTGCGGCTGATGCGCGAATATCTCCGAATTGATACCTCCAATCCGCCCGGGGACGAGCTTCGAGCGGCTGACTTCTTTCATCGCCTATTCGATGCCAATGGCATTCCGAACACGGTCTTTCCTTTGGCGCCCAACCGTGCGGATATCTACGCGATCCTCAAGGGGAATGGAACCTTGCCCCCCATCATCTTGCTGAACCACATGGACGTGGTCCGGACGGTCCCCGGAGATTGGAGAGTCCCGCCGTTTTCAGGCGACGTTGTAGATGGAGCCATCTACGGCCGGGGCGCTCTGGACATGAAAGATATCGGGTTGCTGCAGGCCATGGTCCTAATCATTGCGGCGCGTGAACACCTCCAGTTGAAACGCGACTTGATTTTCCTGGGGACGGCTGACGAAGAGGTTGGCGACCTGGGCGCCACCTGGTTTCTGGCCCACCACGCCGATTTGCTGCACCATGCTGAATACCTTCTGACCGAAGGCGGGACGTCCGTCACCCCTCCCGGCCAAGCTACGCTTTACGGGATTGACGTGGCGGAGAAAGCCCCGCTCTGGATACGAGTCACCGCCAAAAGCCGGGGAGGACATGGATCCATTCCCATTCCCGGCTCCGCACCCAATCGTTTGGTCGAGGCCATGGATCGAGTGATCAAATGGCAAACGCCGGTACACTTGCTGCCGCTGGTTGAAGAATATTTCCACCAGATTGCCCAGTTGCAGAAAGACCCTCTGAAAACCGAATTCTTGCACATTCGCGATTCCCTCAAGAATCCCCAAATCCGGATCGCCCTGGCGCGCAACCCCAACTTCAGTTACCTGCTGTGCGATACAGTATCGTTAACCGTCCTTCACGCCGGCGAGCAGACCAATGTCATCCCCAGCACCGCCGATGCGGAACTCGATGTCCGCCTGCTGCCGGGGGACGACCCCCAGGACTTCCTCGCTCAACTCCAGGATGTTATCGGCGACCCCGATCTCAAGGTCGAACCCATCGGGCAGTTTCGAAAACCCAATGCTTCCTCCACCGCGACCATGCTCTACCGGGTTATCCAGGAAGTCATCCACCAGCACGACCCCCAGGCGGTGGTTGCCCCTGAGCTCAATAGCGGTTATACGGAAAGCCAGATGTTCCGGCCGCTCGGCATCACCGCCTATGGGTTCAATCCCGTCAGAACAACTCCGGAGTTGGAGGAAACCCAGCACGCCGCCAATGAGCGCGTGCCGGTCGAGCAGTTCCAGGAGGGTTTGAAAATACTATTTGGAGTGGTGGCAACCGCAGCCAGCCAATGAGGCGGACTTCATGAAGCGTGAATACCCAAAGCAGCCGATCGTCGGCGTGGGCGGAGTAGTAATCGAAGGCAGCCGCGTCTTGCTGATCCAGCGCGGGCGGCCACCCCTGCAAGGGGAATGGTCGATTCCCGGAGGCATGGTCGAACTTGGGGAAAGCCTGGCGGAAGGAGTGCGCCGCGAAGTAAGGGAAGAAACCGGATTGGAAGTGGAACCGCTGGAAGTTATCAGTGTGTTTGACCGCATCCAAAAAAACGGATCGCGCGTGCAATACCACTACGTGATTGTCGACTATGCTTGCCGCCTGAAGGGCGGACGCTTGAAGTCCGGAAGCGACGTGCTGGATGCCCGCTGGGTCAAACGCGAGGAGCTGCCCCAATATCGCGTTACCCCCAAAGCGGCTTCGGTCATCGCCGAGGCCTTCCGGCTCGCCAAGACAACCAGGAAATCGCCGGCTGCCGCGATCAAGGCGGATCGAGCACGCTAAGCAAAATCCCATCCGGCGGGCTCTCAGCCCCATCTTGCTCCCAGCCCGCAAACGAAAACCCCTGGCCTTGCGTGAGCCGCAAGACCAGGGGTCGGATACTGACGAGAATTGGCTTCCCTAGTTCAAACAGGAACAGGCGCTGCCTAGCGCCGTGCCATCCTACCTCTCATCGCTAGCGAGAGGTCCTTACAAACTAACTTACTAGCACTGGCGAGCGCCTAAGCCTCAGCACCCTCGCTACAGTTACAATCAATTTGCATGGATCACCTCCTTTCTAGCGTGATTCAGATATTAAAAGGCTCCCGCATCCGAGTCAAGAAGAAATCTTCTCTTGCCATCCCCCAGTTTGGTATTTCGGGAAAGGAAGGCAATGAAGGGCGGCATCTCAGTAAAAGTATTGATGGGTCCAGGCGCGCCACCTCAGCACGAGCAGGTCAAGAAACATGCGCGTGGCATCGCGCAAGAAGTGAACTTTGGTGGCCGGGTTATCATTCCACCGCACCGGCACTTCCACAATTTTCCCGCCCAGGCGTTTGATCAAGAACAGTACTTCCGGGTCAAAGCCGAATCGCTCGACCCGCTGTAGTTCAAAAGCCTTTCGGGTGGTGTCCCGGCGAAACAGCTTGAAGCCGCACTGCGTATCCTGAATTTTGAGGCCCGTAAACAGCCGCACAAAAAGATTGAAGCAGCGGCCGGCGAACTCGCGGCGCCACGGCTGGTGGACGCCGATCAATTTCCGGTCGAGGGCGCGGGACCCTACGGCAGCGTCACCCTGCGATGACACCAGCGCCGCAAGCAACTTATCCGTTTCCTCGATCGGGGCTGAAAGATCGGCGTCAGTGAACAGGATGAAAGCGCCCTGTGCTTCCAGCACCCCGCGCCGCACGCTGAATCCTTTGCCCCGGTTCACTTCGTTGGGAAGGATGCGCGTGTGAGGCCAAAGGGACTGAAATTGGCGGAAGAGGTCCAGCGTGGAGTCGCTCGACCCATCGTCCACCAGCACCAGTTCGGTCATGAACGGCTTCGAGGTGGCGTACTTCCGCACCTCCTCAAGCGCCTTCCCGATCCTCTCGGATTCGTTGTAGGCGGGAATAACGATACTCAGATATGGTAAGGCCATGAGGCCAGACTATAGTCCGCCAGTTTCCCAAATTGCAATGGCATTTGAGTCTGAAGGCTGATCTTCAAGGCAGAACCCGTTCCGCAAGGCGACGCGCGGCTCCCCTGATTCCAGGGCCATCCACGGTGTCACGGCGCGGCGGCAACCCGCCCGCTGAAGGCGGAGCGCAACACCTCCGACACTTCCTGGCGGATCCGTTGGGTCTGGTCAAGCACGGCTCCCATTCCCCAAAACCCGTGAATTAATCCCTCGTAATTCCGGGCCATAACCGGCACGCCGGCCTCTTTGAGCCGCCGGGCATAGGCTTGGCCCTCGTCGCGCAGCGGATCGTACAGGGCCGTGAGAACCAAGGCGGGAGGCAGCCCCGCCAGGCTTTTTGCCCGGATCGGTGCGGCATAAGGATGGCCGCCGTCCGATCCGCTCGCCAAGTATTGCTCCCAAAAATAAACGCACATCTCTTTGGTAAGAAGATAACCAGTCCCATTCTCTTCGTAAGAGGGTGTATCGAAATTCAAATCAAGCACTGGATAAATCAAAAGTTGAAAGACCAGTGCGGGTCCGCCCCGGTCGCGCGCCATCAGGCATACCGCGGCGGCCAGATTACCTCCCGCGCTGTCCCCGCCGACCGCAATCCGCTCCGGGTCCACCTGGATGCTGCGCGCGTTTTCGGCAACCCAGAGGGCAGCGGCGTAACAATCTTCAGCAGCGGCGGGAAATTTATTTTCGGGAGCAAGCCGATAGTCAACCGACACGACAACACAGGGGGTTGAATTCGCCAGCGCACAGCACGAACTCTGCTGGTTGTCCAGGTCACCAACCACCCAACCGCCACCGTGGAAGTAAACCAGAGCAGGAAACGCACCCATTCCGTGCGGCGTATAGATGCGGATGGCAAGCTCACCGCCGGGACCGGGGATGCGGCGGTCCTCGATGTGCGCCACGGCTTCCGGAGGATTGTCCATTCTTGCGCGCCGCAGGCGAGAAAGCCATCGGGCCTCTTCGGGAGGAACCTGATGGGTGGCCGGCAGGTTCTCCGCTGCCGATCGCGCAATCAGCTCTCGGGCTTTGGGATCGAGCGGCACAATTCCCTCCCATCAGTCGATAAATGGCTTCTTACTGATGTTTACAAAATATAGTGACGCCGTTCTTTGTAGCGCCGCTCTATGAGCGGCGAAAGACGCGGGTCATAGACCCGCGCTACAGTAATAGTTGTCACTATATTTTGTAACTCTCAATAATTGCATTTCAATCTTACAAGAAGCACGGGGCGATTCGCAGGGGGCCGTCAAACCACCTCATCCCACTTTTTCCGGCCAGGCTTGTTTGCCAATAAGTGGAACAAATTGGCAACGGTCCAGGTCGTACACCGAAAGCCCGTTCCCATGCTTCCAAAACAACTGAAGAATTTGCTGGGAAAGATTCCCCACTGGAATGACCAACCGCCCCTCGTCCGCCAGTTGGTCGAGAAGCATCTGGGGCACCCTGGGGGCAGCAGCAGTCACCAGAATCGCAGCATACGGGGCCGCGGGAGGATAGCCTCCGCTCCCGTCTTCTGCAATCACCTGGATACCGCTATAGCCTAAACGTCCCAGGCGCTCCCGCGCTGCCGCCGCCAGCCACGGATTGCGTTCCATGGTGACCACTGCGGCGCCAAGGTGCGCGAGGATCGCAGCCTGATAGCCCGAGCCGGCGCCGATTTCCAGGACCTTGTCACCCGGAGCAATCCGCGCGGCTTCCGTCATCGCCGCCACAATGTAAGGTTGAGAAATCGTTTGCCCGTCGCCGATAACAATGGGGCGGTCATCATACGCCGCCTCCCGGTAAATCGCGGGGACAAACTCGTGCCGCGGCACCTCAAACATCGCCTCCAAAACCCTGGCGTCCTGAATTCCCCGGCGGCGTAGCTGCCGGTCGATCATGGCACGCCGTTCCGGCTCAAAAAGCATCGTGCTGGTGATAGGGCGTTGCGGTGCGCTCAAGCCAAAGTGCTCCACTACCTACTATCATCTCCGGTTCAAAAGCTTGCGTCGAGCACTATTTTGAGAGTGGGTGGGGGCGGCAAGGCGGAGAAGTCCGGCCCTGCCCGCCGAGGTTTCACAAACCACCTTAAATGCGCGAAGACCGTGGAGAAGGAGTCCGGTAATCTCCGGAAGGTAGAGGTCGGATTTCCAGCTCAACTGGTGTACCATGTTAGCCTTCGAGAACCATTAGGACCAGGGTGTAAGGGGCATAGAAGGTATTCACGGAGTCGGATGTTTCGCCCCCGGAATCCCATGATTGATTAAACAAACTTTTTTGATTCTGACACTAATGCCGAGGTGAACATGGAATTGCAAGGACGAGTTGCGCTTGTGACAGGAGGCGCTAATGGGATCGGGAAAGCAACCGGTGCGAGCATGCTCCGCAAAGGAGCTTCCGTAATCCTGTTCGATAACAACAAAGCGGCCCTCGAGAAATCGGCGGCCGAACTCAAAACCTTCAGCGAAAAGCTCGGGTATTTTGCGGGTGACATCACGCGGCCGGAAGACGATGCCGCCGCCGTCAAATTGGCCGTGGATCGATTCGGGGGCCTCGACATTCTGGCGAATTGCGCGGGCATCCAGACCTACGGAGACGTTCTGACCACCACGGATGAAATCTGGGAGCGCACCATGGCTGTCAATTTAAAGGGGAATTGGCTGACGTCAAAGTTCGCCGTTCCCGAGATGCTGAAGCGCGGCAAAGGCGCGATTGTGCACATTTCGAGCGTCCAGGGGCTGGCGTCGCAAATGAACGTCCTGGCCTATGCCACCAGCAAACACGCCATGATCGGCCTCACGCGATCGATGGCCGTGGATCTTGCGGCGCGAGGCGTCCGGGTCAATTGTGTTTGCCCGGGTACGGTGGATACGCCCATGATCCGCAACACCATCAATATGGATCCGAATCCCCGGCAGTTGGAGGACATCCTAAACAAGATGCACCCCATTGGACGCATGGCCCAGCCGGAAGAGATCGCGGAGGTGGTCGCCTTCCTGGCCAGTGACGGCGCCTCTTTCATGACTGGCTCCATTGTCACGGTGGATGGCGGTCTAATGGTCCCGATTGCCGGAACCCCGAAAGCGGATTAACCACTGATCTCACTTCTCGCGGTGCATCCTTCGGGCATGGTCCCCCACCCGGCTCCTGAAAGTCCGTGCCGGGCTGGGGATCAACCGCTTTGAGGTTAGGATTGCCTGGCTAGGCGCCCGCTGATATTTTCAGCATCGGTTGCAGGAGGTCCTCGATGGAACCAATCACTCGACGCAACTTTATGGCGCGCGTGAGCACGCTTTCGGCAGCAGCGGCCTTATGGGGAGGCGAGCAAGCGAACGCAGAGTCTTCCAACTCCTGGGCAGGCGGGGAAATTCAGAACCACAGCTTCAGATTGTCGCTGGCTCCCCGCGAGGGGCTTCGGAACACCCGCCTGGTCCATACCGCCAGCGGCTTGCGGATGGCCGACGGCGATTACAGCTATTCGTTTGGCCGGCCGGAGTTTCAGGATAACTCGATATCGCACGGGGCGGATGGTTCCCTCACCGTCTCTCTGCGAGGATCCACGATCGAGAAGCGCCTGGAAGTCCTGCATGAATTTTACCTCCCCGCGGAGCATCCCTGGATCGAGGAGCGGATTACCCTCACGAACCACGGCTCCTCTCCCTTGGATCTTTCCTGCGGCCGGTGCGGGTTCGTTCTGCCGCTTTCGTTATCGGAGGGCCAGGCAACGGGCGAGTGGGGGCAATTTAAGCTCACCGCAATTCCCTACCGGCGCGAGCCGAACGGGGATGGAAAACAATACGCCGATTTTTCCCTGGGCCAATTGCTGACCGAGCAGTACTCCTCAGAGCTTTGGACCTACGAAACAACCGTGACCCCAACCTACGCTTCCGAAGGATGGGCGTGGACGGATGGCAAGC
>DATKQU010000162.1:0-19225 GCA_035532595.1 Terriglobia bacterium
CCGCCGAAGGTCTGCACGCTGCCCACGACGCTCGCCGCGTCTCTTGAAATCTCCGCCGGGCCTCCGCCCAGCTACGACTTAGACGCCACCCTGGGCTTGGGCGGCGGCGGCGCCGTTGACCCGCTCACCCAGCCGGTCACCCTCGCGATCGCCGACTACTCCGTCACCATCCCGGCAGAATCGTTCAACTTGCATCAGCAGGGAACCAACGCGGGAATCTATGTCTTCCAAGGGGTGATTAACAGCGTGACGCTGAAGGTGCAAATCGCGGCGCTTGGCCAGAACCAATTCCAGATCACGGCTTTTGGCAAACAAGTTGACCTGACTGGAGTGATCAATCCTGTCAGCGTCCAGGTGTCAATCGGTAGCAACTCCGCCAGCACCAGCGTGACGGCAACTTTCCCTGATCCACTGCGCGGCCTTTGGAGCGCTCAATAGGATTGGAGGGAGGCGCATCTGCAGTGGCTTTACCCACTCGCCGATTGGTGCGCCTCTCTTCAAGTGTTTCCGGCAACAACCCACCGAACAACATGTGGAGCGGGTAGCCACGGCACGGCCGTTGTGCCGTGGGACTTTTCTTTTGTGAGCCGGGACCTACAAACCCACGGCATAAAAAGCATGCCGTGGCTACCTGCTGAATCCGCCGCGCACTCTTATACTTTGGCGAGCGCCTGATCCAGATCTGCGATCAAGTCCTCGACATCTTCGATTCCCACGGAAATTCGCACCAAGCCGTCGGTGATGCCCAGGCGCTGGCGCTGCTCGGGCGGCACGCTGGCGTGGGTCATGCTGGCGGGATGGGAGATCAGGGTCTCGACGCCTCCCAGGCTCTCCGCCAGCGAGCAGAGCCGCACCGATTTCAGAAGCGTCCGGGCGTTTTCAAGCGATCCGGTCTCAAACGAGAGCATGCCGCCGGAGCCTTTCATCTGCCTCGCGGCCAGAGCGTGCTGGGGATGGGAGGGAAGGCCCGGATAATTGACCTTCTTGACCTTGGGATGCTGGTGGAGGAATTGCGCCACCGCCATGCCATTCTCATTGTGCTGGCGCATGCGGACCGCCAGAGTCTTTACCCCGCGCAGGACTAACCAGCTATCCATGGGGCCGAGGATGGCGCCCGCGGCGTTTTGAATAAACTTCAGGCGCTCGGCGAGTTGCGCGTCATTCATCACTACGGCGCCCCCCACGCCGTCGCTGTGTCCGTTAAGGTACTTGGTGGTGCTGTGCACGGCAAAGTCAGCGCCCAGCTCGAGCGGACGCTGCAAATAAGGGCTTGCAAAGGTGTTATCGACCGCTACCAGCACATTCCGACTGTGGGCCAGGGCGGCGGACGCCGCAAGGTCGGTAATCTCCATAAGGGGATTGGTGGGGGTTTCAAGAAACAAAAGGCGCGTGGAAGCTCCGATGGCCTTTCCCACGCTTTCCAGCCGGGTGGTATCGACGTAAGTAAAGTTCAGCCCAAAGTTCTTCAGCACGCGCTCAAACAGGCGGAAAGTGCCGCCATAAATGTTTTGTCCGGCCACCACGTGGTCGCCTGACTTCAGCAGGCTTAGCAAAGCGTTGATGGCTGCCATCCCGGAGGCAAACGCAAAGCCAAAGCTCCCTCCTTCGAGCTTTGCAAGGTTGCGCTCCAGCGCGGCGCGGGTGGGGTTTGCGGTGCGCGCGTACTCGTAACCCTTATGCTTTCCGATCTCTTCCTGAACGAAGGTGGAGGTCTGGTAGATCGGAACAATGATGGCTCCCGTAGCGGGATCGGGTTCCTGGCCAACGTGGATTGCATCCGTGGAAAATCCCATAATTCCTTTCCGGGCGGATTGCCCTTGCTCTTGATGGATAATTTTTTAGTTCAGTTTGAAGTTATCGGAGTCCGCTATGCAAGTCAATGTTGCCGGAGGGCCCAGGCTGTGACAAGATCGAAGCAGGGACGCCTTCTTTATGATAGAACTGAAGTCATGGTCATCATCTCGATGGCTCGCGAGGAGGGATTGTGAAAGGATTGGGGCAAAAACAGGTGACGCGCCGCAGAATGCTGGCGCTGGGTATGTTCCTGGCAATGGGATTCTGCATGGGCATGGCCGGACGGCTTGCCGCCGCGGAGCAAACCACCGTCCAGGTGGTGGTCAAGGACGCTAAGACAGGAGGTCCCATCTATCAGGCCCACCTGACCTTAGAATTTCGCCAGCACGGGGGATTCCTGAAACCCTCGAAAGTTGTTTCCTACACTGGAAAGAGCGATAAGCAGGGGCGGTGTATGTTTCCCGTTGTGACCATGGGGAAGGTCACTTTGATGGTGACTGCGCCCGACCATGAAACCTTTGGAAAGACGGTTGAGATCAAGAAGGATAATCAGGTGATTGAGGTCAAGCTCCGGCGGCCCCAGCCCGTTTTGTAGCCGAAGGCCAGAAAGATTTTGGAAGTGCCTCCCGAAACGATCTTGCTCCCGTGCGATTTTCGCGCTTACCGCAGATATCAAACTGCAGCAGGTCGAGGCGAGGCGCGTTTGGAACTTCTCCAGCGCCTCAAGGTTGGTGCAAATGATCACAGCATACGACCTGAGGGCCTGAAAAGGCGTTGGAAATTGTTAAGCTTAACCTCTCCCCGCGCTTGGGCCGCGCCTGATATGAACATGATGCGACTACACCGCTCCAGAAATGCTTAACAGTTGTGCAAAGAGCGCAAACCTCTTTCTGCTCTGAGGGTTGGGCGAGAAAAGGTATGGTTTTTCCACAAGCTTTTCAACATATCTGTTGAATACTTTTTCTCCAGATAAGAAATTTTTATCACCCGCGTTTCATTCTGATTCCCAGCAAATTTTAGGAGGCGGGCAGTAGTCGAATCACGCCACTCGCATGAAGGCTGCATGCCAACATGCGAGGAGCTGTTTTGGGACGAGAATATCGCGAAGGTTGCGGGGTTGCCAGCGTCTAGGGAGTGGGTGCGCTGCTGGACGTCTCCGGGGCTGCGGGCTTGAAGTAATCGGGGTCCATCCAGACTTTGGCCTTGGCCTTCAGATCATCCAGCGCCACTTTGACTTTTTGCTGGCGCAGCACATTTTCGATGGCTTGCGAGACATCCTTTAACTCAGCCTGCTGGCGGCTGAGGAGTTGGAGCTCGATCATCGCATTGGGGGTGTCCACCGGGTCTGAGAACTGGTTGTCTTGCAGTTCGAAGGCCGCTTTGTCGAGGGCGGGCATCAGCTGTCCGCGACGCACCGTGCGGGGTTCGGGTTCAACCACCACCACGTTCGGCACGTTAAATTGCTTGGCGACCTGGGCGACGTCGGTCCCGGCGGCAACGGCTTTTTGGATCGAAACCAGGCGGGCCTTGGCGTCTTCGGGCGAGAGTCCCGGGTCGCCGGTCTTGGCGTCTTCGGCTTTCTTTCGAACCACGAATTCCCGCACGCTGGCTTCCTCAAAATCGCTCTTGTGGGCAGCGTAGTAGGCGCTCACTTCATCTTGGCCAACTTTGGCCTGAGTTTCCAGGTTTCGATACTCCTCCGCCGCGAGCATCTGGTTCTTCTTCAGCGCGAGATCCTGCCGGAACTCCGGCGAGGCGTCCAAATGGTCGCTCGTAGCTTTTTGGGAAAGCAAAAGCATCACAGAATATTCCTGGCCCAAGGCGCTCAGCCCGTGAGTCGCCACGGATTGTCGGGCTTCCGGGCTCAGGTTGTTGAATATGTAGTCCATCTCCCCTTTGGTCACTTTGGCGGCGCCCACGGTCAATACAACCTTTTGGGTTGGAGAAGGCGAGTTGGAGGCCGCTGAATGATGGGAGGAGGTTGGGTGCTTCGCGGCGGTTTTCGCAGTTGGCCGAGGCGCATTCTGGCCAAAACAGACAAAGGCAGACAAAGCTACGGTCAAACCTGCTTTGAAAAGCGCTCCAGCAGGTCTAGATAAAGAAATCTTCATTGCAATACTCCTCCCCAAATTTCACATTAAGCTTAAACACTTAACGCTACCACGGGCAATAGTTCTTGTCCAGCGCACCGGTGAGCGCGGGTTTTGGTTCTAACCCGCTCCGGCAAGTCTCTGTTTTTTGGCTTTAACGCGCTCCGTAAACTTTACGACGTTCACGGAGGCTCGCTGGTGCGCGGCCTCGCCAATTTTCTCAATGGCGTCAAAGGCCTCGACCTGGAAAGAGTAAATCCGTCCTTCGACCTGCGTGAGCTTGGAGACGACCTTTACCTGCATGCCCACGGGGGTGGCAGCCAAATGCTTGATGTGAACCGAAAGTCCCACGGTATCGTCCCCGGGGTTTAGCAAGGGGGCTGCGTTCTCGCGGGAGGTCAGTTCCATCCAGTTCACCAGCGACGGAGTCGATAGAACCGGAACGGCGCCCACCCCCATGAAGTGAATGGCCTCCTGGTCGGTGACAGTGTAGGTCTTTTCCAGGACCTTTGGGCTTTCATCCGGCATCGGATTCCTCCTTTTGACCGTCCGATTGAGGCGAGCCTGTTCGTTGATGATGTGCTCGCATCATGGAACTGAATTCAATTTAACATGGAGCAGCGCAGCGAGGCAGCGCGGACACCGAGCGCTTTGTCAGATCGGCTGCAGCCAGCCGGTGACGATGCGAGACTTCCCGGGTATTGCCGGATGCGCTGAAAATTCCTAAGTCGTGGCCGCGGCCGCAAGTGGGATTCCCGCTTCTTCGAAGGCTTTAAGAATCAGCGAGCGTTCATCTTCGCGCGCCGGCCGATGAGGATGCCGCGGCCAGCCCGCGCGGCGCCCTTGGATTTCAATCGCGCACTTGACCCGGCCGAAAAAGGCGCTGGGATGATCCACGGCCCGCCAAACCACCAGCAGTTGGTTGTGCAACTCGAGAGCCCGGGCATGATCGCCCTTCTGCACGGCCTGATAGAGTTCCACCGATTGCCTTGGCAGGACGCTGCAAATGGCGGAGAGAGTGCCCTGCGCCCCCAGAACAAAGGCCGGATACAGCAGGTCGTCCACGGCGGAGAGGACGGGAATCTGTTTCCCGAAGCGGTAGACCATATCCGCAAGCTGATGCAGGTTGGCGCCGCTCTGCTTCACCGCCACGATCGCGCCGGCTTCAATCAGCGCCTCCACGCCTTCCGGACTGACCTGACCCCAAGGCAGCACGTTGTAGAGAATGATATCGAGTCCCGTCTTTTCCCGGATCTGGGAGTAGTAGGCAACCATTTCCGGAATCTCGGGCTGGAAAATATAGTGCGGGGGAGTAACTTGCAGCAGGGAAGCGCCCGCTTCCTTGGCCGCCAAACCCACTTCCACCGCTTCAATCGTGGTGTCGGGGATCACGCCTCCGATCACCGGCACGCGCCCGCGCGCCTGGTCCACGAAAATCTGGTTGAGCTGCTTTACGTCGGCAGGGGAAAGTCCGGCGCCTTCGCCCGTGGTTCCCCCGGCGCAAAGCGCCGAGACTCCGCTCGCGATGTGGTATTCAACTTCCGCCCGCAGAGCTTTTTCGTCAATTTTTCCTTGTTGGTCAAAGGGAGTGATGACTGCAGGAATAACTCCACGCAACCACGAGATCATTGCACTGCGCCTCCTCACGGGGGAATCGATCGATGACATTCGCCAGGGTAGGGCTGAGTGAGCATGTGCCCGCCCCATAGTGATTGCCGGGCCAACGAGCAACCGAAGCTCTCATGGCGGAAAGGAAAATAACACAGCGGCCACGGGGCGTCAAGGCGATGCGGAATGCGTGCGGAATACGTTCCGCATTCGTCTTGTGACCCCTGACGAACCTCAGCAAATGCGCGGCAACTGCTCTCCGATCATGAGATCAACGATGCGCGTGCCGCCGACTTCGGTTCTCATCAGAACCAGCGGCGCGTGCTCAGCGACCACGGCGCCGATTAGCCGCGCGCCGCGGCCCAACGGGTGCGCGCGCATCTTTTCCAGCACGCCGGAGGCGGCTTCCGGCGCCACCACGGCGAGGAGTTTGCCTTCATTCGCAACGTATAGCGGATCAAGCCCGAGAATCTCGCAGGCCCCCTTGACGGCTTCGCGTACGGGAATCTCACGTTCTTCAAGCTCCATGCCAATCCTGGAGCGCGCGGCAATTTCGTTCAGGGTGGTGGCCACTCCGCCGCGGGTGGGATCGCGCAGGCAGTGGATCTCGAGGCTTGCCTCCAGCATGGCGGCCACCAGCGAGTGCAGCGGAGCCGTGTCGCTTTCGACGGCTCCTTCGAACTCCAGGTTCTCTCTTTGCGACATAATCGCGATGCCGTGGTCGCCGATATATCCGCTCAGCAGAATTTTGTCGCCCGGCTGGGCGCGGTCGGCGGAGATGGTAACCGGCTTTTCAATGATCCCCAGCCCCGTGGTGGTGATGAACACCTGGTCGCCCTTGCCGCGGTTGACCACCTTGGTGTCGCCGGTCACCACAGACACGCCGGCTTCGCTCGCAGCGGCTTGCATCGAGCCGCTGATCCGGCCGAGGTCGTCGGTCAAGAGACCTTCTTCCAGGATGAAGGCCGCCGCGATGTAGAGCGGGCGGGCGCCGCTCATGGCCAGGTCATTCACGGTGCCGTTGACCGCCAGCCGGCCGATGTCACCGCCCGGAAAGAAAATCGGCGTCACCACAAAAGAATCCGTGGTCAGGGCCAGGCGAGTTCCGTTCAGGTGGAAAACCGCCTGGTCGTCGAGGCGTTCGAGATAGGGATTGTTGAACGCGGGAAGGAATATCTTCTGGACCAGATCGGCCGTGAGTTTGCCTCCACTGCCGTGCCCCAAAACGATTTGCTTGTGATCGATGATGGGGACAGGACAGGCTGCACCGAGCAGATCACCCTTGGCCTTTTCGCTCATCGCACTTCCTCTTTGAGGTGGCGCCCATAGGTATAGTAAGCGGCGCAGGCGCCCTCGGCGGAGACCATCGTTGCTCCCAGGGGATGCTCGGGGTTGCACAAGGTGCCGAACGCCGGGCAGTCGTGCGGCTTCTTGATGCCTCGGAGGATTTGGCCGCTGATGCAGATGGCGGGCTCTTCGGTGGAGATTTCCTGGACTTCGAACAATCGTTCCGCGTCGTAGTCGTAAAATTCCGGCCGCAATTTGTAGCCGCTGCGGGGAATCGCTCCCACGCCGCGCCATTTCCGGTCGCCGATCTCAAAGACGCTGAAGACGAGTTGTTTCGCGGCTTTGTTTCCTTCGCGGGTGACGGCGCGCCCGTACTGGTTTTCCACTTCCGCGCGGCCCGATTCAAGCTGGCGGAGAGTGATGAGCGTGCCCTCCAGCAAGTCCAGCGGCTCAAAGCCGGTGATTACGATGGGAACTTTGAAGCGGGCGCTGATCGGTTCGTATTCCTCGTAGCCCATGACGGCGCAAACGTGCCCGGGCCCCAAGAATCCCTGCACGCGATTGTAAGGCGATTCAAGGATGGCCGTAATCGCCGGGGGCACGAGCACATGGGAAACCAGGACTGAGACGTTCCTGACTTCTTCCCGCCGGGCGCGCCAGACCAGCATGGCGTTGGCGGGCGCCGTGGTCTCAAACCCGATGGCAAAGAAGACGACCTTCTTATGGGGATTGGCGCGGGCGATTTTAAGGCAGTCGAGCGGCGAATAGACAACGCGGACGTCGGCGCCCTGCGACTTCAGCGTAAACAGGTCGCAGACGGAACCCGGCACGCGCAACATGTCGCCAAAAGAACAGAAAATGACCTCAGGCCGCCGGGCGATGGCGTGGGCCTTGTCGATCAACTCGAGGGAAGTTACGCAGACCGGACAGCCCGGCCCGTGCACCAGTTCGATGCCTTCCGGAAGCATGGTGTCGAGTCCGTGTTTGACGATCGTGTGCGTTTGTCCGCCGCACACTTCCATGAGAACCCAGGAACGCGTTAGAATACGCCGGATTTCCTGGATCAGGTTGCGAGCGATCTCGCCGTTGCGATATTCGTCGAGATATTTCATGGCCCTGAACCTCGCGCAGCGGAATCCTCGGCATCCGGCGCCTCCAGTTCGCCTAACTGTCCCATCTCTTCGAGCAGCTTATAAGTGCGCGCCGCCTCCTCTTCGTCCACCTTGCTGATGGCAAAGCCCACATGGACGATGACGTAATCGCCGACTGCGGCTTCCGGAGTGTATTCCAGACAGGCTTCGCGCACAATCCCGCCAAACTGCACTTTGGCCATTCGCAGTCCGTTGACATCAAACGATTCCAGGACCTTGCCGGGAATGCCCAGGCACATGTCAGCCACCTCGCTCGATCAATTCATTGGCAATCAGCGCTTGCCCAAGGGAAATGCCGCCGTCGTTGGGCGGGACATTCGCGTGCAGGAAAATCTCAAATCCGCGCGCGCGAAGTTCCGCCACCGCGCGCGCGAGCAGCAGCATGTTCTGGAAAGTGCCCCCGCTGAGACAAACCTTGTTCAGGCCCTCGGCTGCGCGCAGGCGCTGGCAGACCTCGCCGATGACTTTTGCGAGGGTGTTGTGAAACACGGCTGCGATTTCACCCACGGGCTTCCCGTGTTGGATGTCGAGCACAATATGCTTAATCGCAGGCCGCATATCGATTTCCCAGGGCTCGCCGGCAAGGATATCAAACGGATAGCTTGCGTCAACATTCTCCTCGGCCGCCATTTCCAGATCGATTGCCGCCTGGCCTTCAAAATTGATTTCATGGCGCAGACCCAGGATGGACGCGACGGCGTCAAACAGCCTGCCGCAAGAAGAAGTGTCCACCGTATTGATGCCTTTGGCCAGCATTGTTTCAACCAGAGCCAGTTTCCTCTGGGGGATTTGCCGGAACAAAGGGAGGTCCAAGCCGCTGATCTTTCCGCCAAACGTTTCCCGAAGATAGCTAAGGGCGGAGCGCCAAGGCTGGCGGACCGCGGTGTCGCCGCCAGCCAGCGGAATATAGCGGAAATGCGCGCGGCGTTCGAAGCCGCCGAAATCCGCCACCATAAATTCGCCCCCCCAGATTTGTCCGTCCGTGCCGTAGCCGGTCCCGTCGAAGGCGACGCCGATTACCTTCTCGCGCAGGTGGTTCTCCGCCATGCAACTGGCGATGTGAGCGTGGTGGTGTTGCACGCCGATCTTTTGAAGATCCGGCAGCTCCCGGGCAAACTTGGTGCTGATGTAAAGCGGGTGCAGGTCATGGGCGACGAAACGAGGTTCGGTGTGAAAGAGCTTTTTGAGATTGGCGAGCGTTTCCTCGAAGAAGACGAGTGTCTCGTAGTTTTCAAGATCTCCGATGTGCTGGCTGAGGATGGCATACCGATTCCTGGTAAGGCAAAATGTGTTCTTGAGTTCTCCCCCGCACGCCAGGATTTCTTGCACGTCGATTCCCAGGTCAATGGGATACGGCGTAAATCCGCGCGAACGCCGGAGGACGCGCTTTTCGCCTTCGAAAATGCGCACCACGGAATCATCAGCGCGCATGTGGATCGGGCGGTTGTGGAGCAGATAAGTGTCGGCGAGCGTCCGAAGGTTGGGCCAGGCGTCCCGGTTGCGGCTGACGATGGGCTCCTCGCTGAGGTTGCCGCTGGTCATCACCAGGGCTTTAAACGCAGGAGGAGTTTCAAGAGAATCGCTGAAAAGCAGGTAGTGGAGCGGGGTGTAGGGCAGCATCACTCCCAAGGTCCGATTGTTGGGGGCCACCGCGGGCGAAATTGTGCTTTCCGGCCGGCGCGGCAGAATGACGATAGGCCGCTGAGTATCGAGCAGCGCATTTCGAGCGTCGTCGGAAAGGAAACAAAAGTTCGCGATGGATTCAAGGTCCCGTGCCATCAGGGCGAAGGGCTTATCAGATCGCCTCTTGCGTTCCCGCAAGCGGCAGACTGCCTGGTGGTTTTCCGCATCGCAGGCCAGATGAAATCCCCCGAGGCCCTTGATGGCGACAATCTGTCCCGCCAGCAGTAGCCGCCGGGTCTCCTGGAGAGTTGAAAGGCCGGACTTCGGCGAAGCAAACAGGATGGGGACCTCTCGCGACAGCGCGTTGCCTTCCATCAAGGCCAGAGACGGCCCGCAGTCGGGGCAGGCATTCGGCTGAGCATGGAAGCGGCGATTGCCGGGATCGTCGTATTCTGCCTGGCAACGCGCGCACATCTCGAACGCGGCCATGGTGGTGGCGGGCCGGTCATAGGGAATGTCCTGAATGATCGTGTAGCGCGGCCCGCAGTTCGTGCAGTTGGTAAAGGGATAAGCGTAGCGGCGGTTGCCGGGGTCGGTAAAATCCCGCAGGCAGTCTTGGCAGGTTCCGACATCCGGTGAAACGAGCACAAACTTCTGCTTCTCAGACAGACTTTCGAGAATCCTGAATCCGTGCTCGCCGTTTGGCGCAACTTCTGAAACCGTGACTTCAGCAATTTCGGCCAAAGGAGGCGACTGGCTTCGGATGTCTTCTAAAAAGCGAGTCAGCATCGGCTCGCTACCTTCGATTTCGGCAATGACGCCCTCGGAGGAATTCAGGACGTAGCCCGATAAACCGAGACCTTGCGCCAGGCGGAAAACGAAGGGCCGAAAACCCACTCCCTGCACGATGCCCCGGAAGTGGATCTGCTTGCGTCTTCTGGCCGTACTGTATTTCAGAGTGAGCATGACTGGCCTGCCGGTCCTCTAACGCATAGCCATAGTCTACCCCATAAAGCCGCGCCGGTCCCTGCATGACTTTCGCAGGAAAGGATTTCGACAAGCCGTGGCTGCGCTCAGTTTGCGGCCGATGGGTCTTGCAGTTTTTGCGATGTGGGTTACACTTGCGACTCAGGTGTCCAAGTGAACATGCGAGGCGAAGGATGACAAAACCGGATGTTTGCTATGTCGGAGTCGATCTCGGGGGAACCAGCTTGCGAGCTGTAGCAGTCGATGGTGAAAACAAAGTGCTTGCTGTCAAGAAGACCCGCACCCTGCGCACCGGAGGTTCAAGCCGGCTGATCCGGAGCATTGCGGGGCTTGTCGAAAGGACTCTCGAAGAGGCTGGCGTAAGCCGCGCGAAGGTCCGGGTGGTGAGCGTGGGCGTTCCCGGGCCAATCGACAAGGCGCGAGGCGTCGTTGAGGAAGCACCCAACCTGGGTTGGAAAAGGGTTCCGCTTCGCGCGGAGCTTCGCCAACTGCTGCGCGTCCCGGTATTTGTGGAGAACGATGTGAACGTGGGGCTGGTTGGGGAGCATGCGCTCGGCGCCGGCCGGGGAGCCAAAAACGTGGTGGGCATTTTTGTGGGCACCGGAATCGGCGGGGCCTTGGTCATCGACGGCCAGCTCTACGAGGGCAGCCGCGGCGGCGCAGGCGAGATTGGCCATACCGTCCTGGTGGTTGATGGACCCCTTTGTGGTTGCGGCCACCGGGGCTGCGCGGAGGCGCTGGCCAGCCGCACCGCCATGGAACGCGACGTGCGAGCCGCCATCAAGTCGGGCCGCAAGAGTCACGTGTTAAAGATCATGAAAAAGAAGAATAAGGAGCGCATGACCAGCAGCATCATCGCGGCTGCTCTCAAAAAGAATGACCCGGTCATGCAAGACGTCATGAAGCGCGCGCAATATTATTTGGGCATCCTGGCGGCCAACGCGGTGAACCTGCTGGACCCGGAATGCGTGGTTTTCGGCGGCGGAATCGCCGAAAGGATGAAAGAGGATTTTGTGGGCCCCATCCGCGAAACCGCCTATAAGTATCTGTTGCGCCGGCCAGACCCTAAGGGTGTCAAGATTGTTCCCGGGCAACTGGCCGACAACGCCGGGGCCCTGGGCGCGATCGTTCTGGCAAGACAGCGGCTGGGACTCTGAACGCCGTATTCGGCCCGATTGCTACCCGGCAGCGGGTGATCGAGGGTGACAATCGAGATGCATACTCACGACAAATAAATCCTGCCGTTCTTTACAGTGACTCTATAAACACAAAGTAAGACGATCCCCATTGCCGGGTGGGAATCGAGCCGCGAGGCTGGCAGGTAAGCACGATCTGAAAACTCTCCCTCTCCGCAAGCGAGTCTGCAAGAAAGTTCTGCGTGCCGGCAGCCCCTCCCATCGTGGGTTCGATGAGAGCCAGTTTTTCGAGAATGAGGTAGATGATTTCCGCGGCGGGCGACATGGAAGTCTCAAAACCCTCCGTGATGAACTGGAGCATGGCGCCGACTTCGTAGAAGTGCCAGGCCAGGCAAGCACAAAAAGCGACCGCCTTTTCGAATTTGTCCAGGGTCTGGGCCTGGGCGTTGGGGAGCCTGGGATCAAAAACCAAACCCACGCGGCGTTCATCCTCGCGGGTAAACTCCCGGACTTTTAACTGTTGCGCTTTTGCGGTAGCCTTCCAATCCACATGCCGTCCGGTGTCCGTCTGCTGGAAGTCGCGGATGGCATAGAGGTCATGGCCGAGGCCTTTCAGGTAACTCTCCAATTCACTTCCGATGAAAGGCAGAATCTCATAAAACTCTTCCGTGGGTTCGACCTTCGGTAGCACCAGCACATCCTGCCGGAGCGGGACGGTGTGCGCCTTGCGAAGAAAGCCGAAAGGGAACTTGGTGCTGACTCGAAGGCCTTCCTGCGAATAGCGGCCGCGCCGCGGCAAGGTCAGATCGAGGCTCCGATTCACCGAAGAATGGCGCGCGATATAAGGGATGTAAACCGGGCGCTTGAGGATGGCGGGCTTGGGCGTCAGGTCCAACTCCGGGGGCTTTGGGCGCCGAGGTGTTGGCGCAGACACGGTAAGAGAAAGGGATGCAAATAGGTGCTTGCGGTTGGCCAGACGAAGCCTTGCCATGGTGGGCCGTCCGGCAAAGACGTGTTCTGGAAGACTGAAATCAAGCTCCAGTCCCGCAAGCATGAACGCGGAAAGCAGTCCTGACGCCAGGATGCCCGCCAGCAAACACGATAGGACAATGAAAAGCAGGTTGTTGCCGGTGTTCAGGGCTGAAATTGCGATCACGACAACAACTGCCAGATACACGGCGCCCTCCCGCGTGAATTCATACTCGACCTTCATCGCCCAGTGCCTAAGCGCGGTGCGACGAGCGAGGTAGGGAACTGCCTTGACGGCAACCAAGCCCGCCACGACCAGCGACAATGCCGCAAGCGCTGCCGCCAGCATGGTGCGGCCGGACTCCCGCAGGGTGGTGGCGTAGAGCGCCAGAAAGAGTGCGAGTGTCAGAGCGAGAAGGGCCAGCAAGAAACGCCGCCAAGCCGTCCGATCCAGACGGGCAAGTCGTTCCCGGAACAAGGCGCGAAGACCGCTGAAACCTTCCGTGTGAAGGTACGACACTGCCATACTGGAATCTATTCTATGCCACTCTGCGGGGAATAGCTGTGACGGGTTGCTGCCTGGCCTTAAGCAGCCGGAGGGTACCATCCCGGATGGGTTAATTCTGTTGCTTGACTTTGCCCGAGTCGAGGGATAGCATTGCGGAATTGGGGCAAATCTTTTACGAAGGAGGGCCGGAGCGATGAGGAGTAAAGTGCGCATGACGGGCAGGGCAGTATTGTTGGGCATGGCGGTGGCGCTGTGCCTTGGGTTGGTGCAAATCGGGACCGCGCATCCAGCTAAATCAGAGATGGGCAAGGCCGGGAAGGATGTTTATGTCTGTGCTTGCGCAAAAACTAAATCCTGTCCTTGTATGGGCATGTCGAACAAGGAAGGAAAATGCGTCTGTGGCGATGACATGAAAGCGGTGCCACGGGAGAGCGCCTGGGCGAATCATAATCGGAAAGAACTTAAATAGGCGGTCCACCCTGTTTTCGGGGTAAAGACTTCACGCGTTCACGCTGAGGAAGCGGAAGTTAAGAAACCGCTCGGCGGATTCTAGCTTGAGTGTCCGCTGGGCTTGGCGGCCCAGAGAAGTTGTGGCATTCGTGACCGGAGCCGGCAATGGGGCAGCCGCTGACCCTCAGCGTGGCAACGCGTCTATTTCTCAACGCCGGTGAGGCCGTCAGGAGCCGCTGCAATCCGACGAGTTTTCGCTCAGATCTCCAACCACCCCACGAACCCAAGGCCGACAAACCCGTCCCGGCCTGAATATTTCCTATCCGCATGCCGTTGACACGCTAACCCAGGCGGCCCTAAACTGAATAATGATGAGGGGGCGTTCCGGTTTCGACGGAAGCTCTCGCGTTCGAAAGGCACGCCGGGGGGCCCACACCACCCGTAATCGGAGTGGGAAACGACAACTGCCAACACGCAGTTTGCATACGCTGCCTAATCTAGGGTAGCGCGTCTCCTCCGCCAAGGCCCGCGGGGCGGAAAGAGGCGTCATTCAGCGGGCTGGTCTGGAATCTGCCGCCTGAAGTTTCCAGGCGAGATCCGGGTAACCGGAACAGGCTAGCTGGCGGCTCGTTCTTGCCCGTTCCTTAGGGCCGCTGGTGAAAGCGGAAAGCGAACGAGATAAGCGTGTAGTCTTTCGTGCGTCAGGCTTTTCGGACGGGGGTTCGACTCCCCCCGCCTCCAATTAACTTGCTTATAATCAATTACTTATAAAGATTTTTCGGTCACAATAGCAGCCCGCAGACAAGCAGTAACTCTTGTTGACATGTCAGACGTGTGTCAGAAGAAGCAATCTGGCATGCCGGTTTGGAATTGTTTCCGGCCCCCCGCTTTCTTGTGCCACCTGGGCGGTGGACCCTCGTCACCACAAGCCCAACGGGTCCAATCGCTACTCCCTCTTGCTTCTGCTTGCGGATGTATGCTCGGGCGACGGCCTCATCTCGTCCCACCGTGGATCCGTAACACCCTCGTGCCCAAAAGTGCTGGCCCACAAAATTGCGATTCCGCTCCACCTACACACGCGCCAAATGAATCGCACTCTTTCCCTTGATATACCCAATCATTTGCGATACCGCATACTTCGGTGGAATCGCCATCATTATGTGCACATGGTCCGGCATCAGATGCCCTTCTTCGATCCGGCTTCCCTTCTGCTTCGCCAACCGGCGGGACACCTCTCCCAGGTACCGCTTCAGCTCCTTGTACAACATCTTCCGACGGCACTTCGGGATGAGTACAACATGGTATTTGCACTCCCACTTCGTATGCTTTAGGCTTTCCTTTTCGTCCATTGTGGAACTCCTTTGCGTGTGCTTTGGCGGATCACCTTATGGAGCTTCTGCGATGGACTTCCGGATCTGTCAAACCTCTACTGCCTCCCCCGCAGAGCCGGGGGGCCTCCTTCGATGCGCTAGATCCTTATCGTTCCCCTCAAAGGCGATGGTTCCTCCACGGAAGACATCTGACGTGAACTGCAGCGATCAATAGTTCAGATGCACAGCAGTGCTCCCAACAACGGAGAAAAATCGTCTGGTGAGGAACATACAATCCCAAGCGACAAATAGATGGGAACATAGCTCTCGAAGGATCGATTCACTGGCCAATGGGACCACGAACCGCAGCCCTACGAAATTGTTCCATCACACCGAACAAAGGGTTTCGGCCACCCGGGATGGTCGGGTGATCTCCCCGGAGCCGGGATTATTGCGGAGAACAAAGTGACAAAATCGGCGCCTGATATTTGCGGTAGATTGACTTCACAAGAAGGCTAAACCTTTACCACCAAGGGCCGATAGAGAAAGTGGGATCGCCCTTGGAGGAACCTGTGCCAGCGCCGCCCGTTTTGCCTGCCGATTACAAACCGGTCGTCCGCACGAAGCTGAGCCGCAAACCCCGTTAGGAAGGGGATGAGCACGAACTGGTCGATATGGGCAGGAGGGTTCCGAGTTGATACAGGTGGAGGGAAGCCTTCCGATTCACCAAGGGCCGCAGATTTCAGGCTTGAACCTCTTGCACGAAGCTCAAGCCAAAACTCACCGCAAGGGAGGGAGTGTGTGCGATGAACCCCGCCATGCCACTTGAAATCATTCCTTCGGCTCCAGTCGAGCATGTGACAGGGCTCCTCTTCATTTTTCAACCAGGCCCATGTGGAAGAGCTGATGCAAGCGAGAGATGTTAAGTGGCGATCACAGTGTCTCTGCCGGGTGGAAGAAACCGGATGGCAACGTCAACGTTGCCCTTCGAACAAGCAGACAGCACGCGAGCTAAAATCTTTTCGTGCGCCCTTGGCCTTTAGGATCAGGGTGAGGCGATCTGATTACATGAAAGCTCCCTGAAAAGACTGGACGCTCCACCTGGCTTTCGTAGGTTCAGTTCGCCAGAGCCGTTACCATGCGTGCCATGGGTGGACAAATCAGGAAGGACGCCGCCGGAGCCAAAAATCCCGAATCTGGCGAAAGGACTCTCATCTACATTCCCATTATCCATACCCAAGCCGATATGGGAGCCCTGAGCGAGTCAATAGAGCGCCTCAAGGTCAAGAGGCTGGGCAGAAAAGCCTGGGAGCGTAACGTGAACCTCGTCGGCAAATTGTGGGACCAGATCGAACAGGCCATTGAGAGTCTGGTCCTACCCTCCGAACGGGTTCGTCTTTATCAGGATGGGTTGCCGGTTTGTGGACGCGAGGTGGAGATTGTTGCCGAGCTCGCAAAAGCGGGTAGCCGGAACCATCGGCTGCTCCTTCGCTTAAGGGAGAAGGGTGCCACGATCATGGGCACGGAATCTTCCGAGTTCCTCGTGGAGGAGTATCAACTCGTCAAGGAGGTTTTTGCTTTGGGGAAGTCTGAAGTCGCCACCGGAGGGGAAGCTCGCCGGAAAGCCTTAAGGAATTCCTTGCTCAAACGGCGCGATCAATACATTGCCCGACGGATTAACGACACGCTTCTCGCGGGGGAAACGGGCCTGATCTTCCTGGGGATGCTTCACTCCCTGGGTCCTTGGCTCGATAAGGATATTCGGGTCGTCTACCCGACTCATCAACCCTTGAATTGTGGAGAGAAAGAACCGTGACACCCATTCCAGGCAAGATTCTCATTGTGGACGGCAAAAGCGGTATTTGCGCCGTCCTTTCCGAGTATCTGCAGCAAGAGGGACTAACCCCAGTAGTGGCTCACGGTGGGGAAGCAGGCTTGGAGAAGGTTCGCACGGAACATCCAGACGCTCTGATCGTGGATTTGAAGCTGCCCGATATGGACGGGATGCAGATCATGAAAGAAGCGAAAGCCCTGGACATGGACCTCCCCGTCATTCTGGTCACGGGCTACCCGGAAATTCGGGGCGCGGTGGCGGCAATGAAGGCGGGCGCTCACGATTACCTTGCGAAACCACTCAAACACCACGACGTGCTCCGCGTGGTCTTCCGCGCGCTGAACGAACGCGAGCTCAAGCGCAAGCTCCGACGGCTCTCCTCCCAAATCCAGGACAAGTCTTCGCTCCGAGAATCCATGGGGCCGAGCGACGCGGTGAGCCGGTTGAGCTCCGATGTGGCCCGGGTGGCCAAAACCAACTTCAGCGTCTTGATTCTGGGGGAAACCGGGTCGGGCAAAGAGCTCGTGGCGCAAGCCATCCATCAACTCAGCCCTCGGTGCGAGGCCCCTTTTATGGCGGTGGATTGTGGAGCCATCCCCGAGACGCTTTTAGAAGGCGAACTCTTCGGACACGAAAAGGGGGCCTACACCGGCGCGGACAAACTGAAAATCGGCAAATTCGAAATAGCTCGAGGTGGGACACTTTTCCTGGACGAGATTTCGAACATGCCTTTGGGCTCCCAGGCCAAATTGCTGCGCGTGCTGCAAGAGAGGACCATCTATCGCATCGGCGGCACGCAACCCCTCAGCGCGGATGTCCGAGTCCTGGCGGCCAGCAACTGGGACCGGCACCGCTTGGGGGAATCGGACTCATTTCGTCGCGACGTCTATTTTCGGTTGAACGAATTCACCATCCGAGTTCCGTCTTTGCGGGAGCGCCTGGAGGACATCCTCTATCTGGCCAAGCGGTTCCTGGATCTCACCAACCTCGAGTTGCAGAAGAACGTGAAGGGCTTTACGCAACCCGCGGTCGATCTTCTGCTGGCTTGCGATTGGCCCGGAAATGTTCGGCAGCTCCGTTCCGTGATCCGCCGAGCGGTGCTTCTAGCGGACGATATGATCACCGAGCAGCAACTGGGGATGGAGTCGGCATCCCCCAAACGGGAGATCCAGCAGATGGAATGCGATCAGGAAGCTGACGACTCGCCCCAGGGATACCTTCCCCTCAAAGAAATCAAGCGTCGCAAGATCGTTGCCGTGGAGAGAGCGATCCTGACTCGTGTGCTGCAGGAAACGGGAGGGAATAAGGCGAAAGCCGCACGCTTACTTCACATCGATTATAAGACCATGCAATCCAAAGTCAGGCAATATGGTATTTCCATCGTCTGAAAGGAATAGGGTGAACTATGACGGAAAAGAAAAGAGACCGAACTCCACACGGCGGGATTGAAGGCGGCATCGGCGGGATGCTCAAGGGCCTGGGAGACCTAGTGGAGAAGCTCGGCGAACTAGCCGAAACCGGTCAAGAGCTCTCCAAAACGGGAGAAATCCACGGCCCCGAAAAACAGCTCCGAGGGATTTACGGATTCACGGTTAAGGTTGGGCTGGGAGATGAAGGGCCTCGCATCGAGCCCTTTGGAAACATTCGCCGTGACACCCACTCCGGGCGAACCGAGGTTCAGGAGGTCCGTGAACCTATGGTCGATATTTTTGAGGAAGACGACCACCTCCTGGTTCTGGCGGAGTTGCCTGGCATCGGCAAGGAGGACTTACGGGTTGATCTCAAGGACGACGTGCTGACGATTTCTGCCGAGAAAGGAGATAAGAAGTACCGTAAGGAGGTTCTCCTGCCCCGCAGTGTTTCCAAGGAAAAGATGCAGGTCTCGTGTAACAACGGGATCCTGGAGATCAAGTGCCCTAAGTAGCCAGCTTTGGAGGAGTTGCCATCGAAACCAAAGAGAAGTCGCTTAAGCTCAAAGTCAGCGAAGCGCTCGGCAAGGATGTGGCCCATGCGTACGCCCGCATGGGACCGGAGGACCTGGCGCGATTGCAGGTGGAGGTGGGCGACATCGTGGAAGTGGCGGGCAAGGCTACGACTGTGTGCAAGGCGATGCCGGCATACAAGGAACTGCGGGGCCAGTCCCGGATTCAACTGGGCGGAATCACCCGCGAGAATGCCGGGACGGGTCTCGACGAGTTCGTTCAAGTGCGCAAGATCGCTTGCGCGCCCGCCGACCGGGTCGTGCTGGCCCCGGCGAACATCACGCCTTCCGAGCGCGATTTGGACTACATCGGCAGCCGCCTCGATGGCCTGCCCGTTTTGGCCGGGAACCGCATCCGGGCCATCCTCTTTGGAACGCGCTGGGCGGACTTCAAGGTGGAAGGCACGGTGCCCAAAGGTCCCGTGCTCATCAACCCCACAACCCAGCTCGTGGTCTCCAAGGGGCCCCAACCCGAGGAAATGGCCGCGCGCGCGATT
>DATKQU010000163.1:0-7084 GCA_035532595.1 Terriglobia bacterium
AACGGATTCCACCTGCTCGCGGGAGGCCGCCGCTTGCCGCTTGGCCGCTTCGCCTTGCAGCCGGAGCTTGCCGGGATAAGGAAGGTCCTGTGAAATCCCGAGGCCGATATAAGCGAAATCGCTGTTGGAGAATCCGGCGAAAGGGCGGGGGCTGCCGACCGCGAGCTGCTGAACGGTAACTTGCGGATCGGGCAGCGTGGAAACCTGCGATGGAACTTGCTCGGCGGCTTGCCAGGCTCGCAGCGCCGCGATCACGCGGGGATTATTTTGCTGGGCTTCCTCGACCAGTTTTGAGAGTGGAGTGGCGGTGGTGTGAGAAGCTGTTGCGTCTTGTTGAGTCGTCTCCGAATTGAGCGTTGTCGTGGGCTGCTGACCGGCGCCAAGTTGCGGCAAAGTCACAAGCAATGAAACGACGCACACGCCTGCGGCACTTGTCCAACGCTTTCTCAGGATCATCATGTTCGGCTGTTTGAGAAAGTTCATTGGCGCGCTCCTCCCTTCAGGTCGAGACCGCTCAAGTTGCTCGCATAGACGTCGTACCAAAGGCGGTCAAAGAGTTCCTTCGTCATAGGCTGCTTGAGCTCAAAGGTGAAAGTTTCGCGGTAGCCTCCCACGCGAAAGTGGTAGGGATCGGGATTGGCGATTGTCTCGATATCCTGCCAGCGCCAGCTTCGCGCGTCGCGGCCATCAGCAGTGACGTAATCAATGCCCGTATGGCGAAAGCGCAGGATGCCGTTGGTGCCGCCGCCGTGCGTCCGGTGGCGCGCGGGGAGCGTCGCGATGGCCGAAGCATCCGCGCTGGGGTTGGCGTTTTCGACGGGCTTGCCGACGCGGCGCGCGAGTTGCGCTGCGACTCCGGGCGGCACAGCAAACTTGAGATCAAAGACGAAACTGCGTTCTCCGTAGATGTGCCATTTGCGGTTTTGGTAACCCTTCAGATGGAAGCGGTGCGGCGAGAGTATGAAGGTTTGAATTTCCTCGAAAGACCAGTGGAGCCGCTCGCCTTTCGATGCCTGAAACTCCACCCCGCGGTCGTTGAAAACTAGCGTTCCTGATGTTTTCTTCATGCCGTGACGCCAGCGTGCCGAGGATTGCCAATTCAGAGTCTCGGCGGATTCCGGCACGTGGTAAGTGCCAGGCGCCACAGCCGCTTGCAGAAGATTCGGAGCGACCGCGACCGCCAGCGCCAGAACGCCCAACACCGGATTCAAAAGTCTATAAGTGAACCGAGAAAGCATGTTTTCCTCCTGAGATGTTTTCAAGTCTTCCCTTTGCGAGCCAATGCCCGGTTAGGGAATAGTGTCCATGCGTGCGCGGAAACAGGCCCACGCACTCAAAGTCGAACGCCTGGATGATTACTTTGGAGACACTTCTGGCGGGGCACTAAATCAGGAGGCTTGCGTTGTGAAGGTAGAGCCTGGGCGGAGATAGGGCGGCGGCGGGCAGGTCGGAGCGAATGACCCGGCATGCCAGTCCCGGAAGCGAAGGATCTTCAACGCGGATCGCGGGCGCCGCGAGGACCGTCGGTGGAGCGACCGTAAAGGGCACGATTGCTGCAAGAGACGGGATAGAAGCTGAATCGAGGCGGCAGCAATTGCAATTTACGGCGCTGGCCGCCGCGCCGCAATCGTGGCAGCACGTATTCGCCTTGTTGATACTGGCATCCACAATACAGACGCCCGCCATCATCTGGGTGGCAAGAACAGCTATTGCGATCCATCGCCGCATAGAATCTCGCTTCCCGCGAATTGTAGCACTACCCGTCATCACTCTACAACTTGTCTAACCGTACTTTTAGCACCGGGACTGGGTTGATGCTGTGACTTGCGTCACACATGGTAGGCGGGGCAGGGAAGAGCCGGCCCAGAAAAAGCGGAACTTGCGCTCCTGTTGCCGGGCAGGATCTCGTTGGGGCACAGGCATTTAGCGAAGCTGCCGGGGTTCGCTCACCGGACATTGGGATTCCGGTGGACTTTGCCAAGAACCGGCAGAGCATTCTGGCGGCTTTGCATGTTAATCAAAGACCACCGTCTTGTTGCCGTAGCACAGGATACGATGCTCCAAGTGCCAGCGGACCGCGCGGGCCAGAACCACCCGCTCCAGATCGCGGCCTTTCTGAGTGAGATCTTCCACCTGGTCGCGGTGCGAGATGCGGGCGACGTCCTGTTCAATGATGGGGCCGTCATCCAGTATTTCGGTGGCGTAATGCGCGGTCGCGCCGATTAGCTTTACCCCGCGCTCGAAGGCGGCGCGGTAGGGCTGCGCCCCACTGAATGCCGGCAGAAATGAGTGGTGGACGTTGATAATCCGCCGGGGATAGGCGGCCACGAAATCCGGCGAAAGAACCTGCATGTAGCGGGCCAGGACAACCAAATCGATTGAATGCTCCCGAAGGACTTCCAGTTGCGCCCGCTCAGCTTCCGGCTTCCGGGCTGTAACCACGGGGATGTGATGGTAGGGAATGCTGTGAAAGTCCGCAAGAAGTTTAGCGTCCGAATGATTGCTGATGATCAGGGGGATTGTGCATTTTAATTCGCCCACTTCATGACGATAAAGGAGGTCAACCAGGCAATGCAGGTACCGTGACACCAGGATCGCCACTCTGCGGCGGTCCTGGGAATATTCCAATTGCCAGCGGATCTGAAAATCGCGCGCGATGGGTTCAAATGCCTCCCGCAATGACTCGCGATCGAGGTCGAAGTCTTTGAGGTCCCATTCGATCCGCATGAAAAACAAGCCAAGCTTGTTGTCCTGGTGCTGGTCGGCGTGCAGGACGTTTCCTCCATGCTGGTAAAGGAAATTGGCGATGGCGGCCAGAATGCCCTTGCGGTCGGGGCAATCCACTAGTAAGACACCGGTATTGGCAACAGCGCTGGGATGAGTCATCTCGGTTTAGCTCTCTCCTTTTATGAAGCCTACAGTATACTTCACTGGATGTTTGATCCGGCAGCACCGGAATTGTTGAAGGAGAGAGATCGCAGGTCTTGGGACTTCAAAACAGATGTTGAAAGAGAAAGAGGGTGTTTCCGGCGAAATATCTCCCCACCCAGCACGGCAGTCGGGAGGCGCTTTACCTCTTCGAGCAGTTTAGCTATATTAAAGGCAGAGGATAGACAGTGAGGACTTAGACCTCGCGGTAGTTGTGGCTCTGGAACTTGACTGGTAGCAGGGCCTCGATGGCTCCGCTACGTGAATCAAGCTTCCAGACGCCAAGGTTAACTCTGGGACCGAGAGCGCAGTACCGCGCCGGCCCGTATGGCGGCACATGCGCGCAAGGGCCTGAAAGGAGTTGCCAACATGTCTGCTACCCATCATCCCTTAAGTTTAGAGAAGCTTATTGAGCGGCAAATCCGGTTTTGGGAATTGCGGCGCCAGCAGGGGCCCGAGAAAGAGAGACGCGGACGGGGGAGGTACGGCACCGTCTGCTTTGGCCCTTATCTGCTGATCTCCAGAGAGAAGGGATCCGGTGGGCGCACGGTGGCCGCGATGGTTGCCGAGCGGCTGAAGTGGCAGGTCTTTGACCGTGAGATCGTGGATGAAATCGCCCGGCGCGCCAAGATCCGCCAGCAGCTTATCGAAAGCCTCGACGAGCGGGGGCGCGGCGGCCTGGAAGAGTTTATCCGCGATTTCCTGGGCCATGAAGCGATCGCGCCCGGAGACTATCTCTACCATCTCAAGCAAGTTCTGCTCACCCTGGGACACCAGGGGGATGTGGTCATCGTAGGCCGCGGAGCGGAACATGTCTTGCCCAGCCAGTTCGGACTGCGCGCTTGGATGGTCGCTCCACTCGACCTGCGGATCGAACGCGTCTGCAAGGTGCAGGGCGTTACGGTTGAAGCGGCGCGCTCGCAAATCGAGCAGGTCGACAAGGAGCGCGAGAAATTTGTGCGCACCCATTTCCAGCATAGCGCCAGAAATCCGCTGGACTACGACCTGGTGATTAACACGGCGTCCCTGACCGCTGAGAGTACTGCCGAGATTCTGCTGTCCGCCCTGCAAGAGAAGTTGGGGATTTCATTGAGTAACACCCGTGCCGCCTGAGGGGCGCGATCTGCCAGCTTCACGCACAGTCACCTCGCAATAGCACTTCTTAGTTGAACTCCAGGCCTTCCGCCTTACACTCGCGCCGCCGCGGGGGCCAATTGTCCCGATAAGAGTCCATTGCTGTCTGCAGGTATCTCATGGAGAAGTACCTTCTATCGCTTCGCGTCGTGGCCGTTTAACTCTCCGGACGACTTACCAATTGGGCTTTCAACGTTCCGCCTGCTGGTATGCTGACAGGGACATGCTCCCGCTAAAGTGTAATGATTCATCGCAGAGAGTCTGCATGCGTATGATGGTCGTACACGAAGCGGGGGCATGTTTTGTCCTCTCAATTGCGCAGGAGACCCCGGCAATTGGTTTTCGAGAACGACCATTGAGAAGTAAACTGAATGTTCCACTGGGAGGTCCATGATGAACCGGCGCGATTTTAATTCAATTCTTGTGAAGCTGGGGATTTCCTCTCCCGTCCTGCTGGAGGCTTCCAAGGGAATCGCTGTCCCATCCGAGCGTGATGGATTGCCGGTTGGGGAACCTTCTACTCCTGAGCCTCCCGCGCTTGGCGATCAATACCGCGCCTACATTTGTGACCATCACTCGCCGGACCCTCCCGCGATGACGTACGATCATTTAAACCCGGAGGAACGCGTCCGCCTGTACCAAGAAGCGCACCTTGATCATTTTCACCTGATGTCCAAAGGGCATTGGGGAGATGCTTATTATCCGACGAAAGTCGGCCACATGCAGAAAGGGCTTAAGGTCGATCTGCTCAAGGCGATGACCGAACCTCTTCGGCGCGCCGGCCTGGCTTTCCACGTTTACTATAGTGTGGGGTTTGACGGATGGGCGGCAACTGAACATCCGGAATGGGCCATCCTCGATGAAGAAGGCAAACCGCTTCGCGTTGAAGCGTCGCCCAAAAGCCACATGTGGGCTCAGTGGCATTGGGTGTGCCTCAATAGTCCCTATCGGCAGTACGTATTCGATCAACTGACCGAAATCGTCCGGTGGTATAACCCTGACGGGTTCAAGCTCGACATTCCCGGCCAGCCTCTGTGTTATTGCAAGTATTGTACGGCCTTGTACCAAAAGATGTATGAACATGCGATCCCGCGCGGCGAGGCGAAGGATCGATCCTGGCGGGAGATTCAGGATTTCCGCTATCGGACCACGCAACTGTCCTTTGTTAAGGAAGTCATCCACCTGGTGCGGTCTTTAGGATCCGATGCCGCCATGACCTGGAATGGCGCTCACCTGAGATTCCCCAACGAGTTGCTGGAGCTGTTTGACTATACTTTTGGCGAGCCCTGGGCGGGCAACTACCTTTCGAGCATGTTTGCCCGGGGAACCGGAAAGCTCCCGCAAATTGCTCCCGGGCATGTTTCCTCCGTCTACGACCCTTTCCCGCCCTCGGTGTTTATCGCTGAAACCGCAATGATCGCCGCACAGAACTGCCGTATCTACATGTATTCGGAGACCACACACCAGGACGGGACGCTTGATCACCTCTGGTTTCGCGAAATGGGGGCGGCGTACCAGGAAATCGAAAAAATACAACCCCATCTGAAAGACAGAGATCCTGTTTCCTGCGTGGCAATTCTTTATAGCGAAAGAACGCAATTCTATGATCATGCCGGCAACCGGCACCAGTCGGCTGTACAGGGAGCGATGGAGGCTGCCGTGCAATCGCAGCTTCCTTCCGATATCCTGCCGGATTGGAAGCTGACGCTCGCGGGACTCAAGCGGTACAAGCTAATAGTCCTGCCCGAAGCAAGCTGCGTGTCGGAGGCGCATGCCAAGACGCTTTCGGATTTTGTTGAGCAGGGAGGAATCCTGGTTGCGACCGGATTGACCGGAACCAAAGACCCCGATGGGAATTCCCGGCGCAACTTTGCGTTCGCGGATCTGATGGGATGTGATTTCGTCAGGGTTGACGATCGCTACCTGGACAACTATTGGGGCAGTTATTTAGACCGCAAAGGTACAGTTATTTGGGAGAAGCTGCCGGACACGAATCTTGTCACATTGGCTCCCTTGATCGTGGTCAGGCCGCGGCGGGATGCCAGGGTCCTGGCCACTCATATTCTGCCCGCCATTGAATGGAGCAAAAACCATTGGATCAACTGGGAGCCGCCGCCGCCGGGGAAGCCTTCGGACTACCCCGCCATCATCGAGGTCGAGCGCGGAAAAGGTAAGGTCCTGTATGCCTCGTTTGATCTTTTTGGGATGATCGGCAAGGGCTTTATGTGGTCTTCCGAGTTCTACAATCAAGTAGTGCGCTCTTCCGTGACGGATTCCCCGATGGCGATTGAGTTGCGGGATCAGCGCAGGAGCTTGGGGACTACTTTCTACAAGAAGCGCTCAGAAAGCGCCATCGTAATTCATCAAATCAACCGCACTGTTCCGGAACTGAAGGGAGAAGTTCACCCCATAAAGGGCGGAATGCTAATTCTGCGTGAGTCCTACTTTCGTCCTCAAAAGTGCACGCAAATCTATCCCGACGTGCGGGAACTTGAGTTCAAATCCTATCGCGGGGTTACAACCGTAGATCTGCCGGATGTCGCCATTCATAACATGTTCCTGATTCAGAGGTAGTTGTTGCGGTCTCCGGGCTCGCGCCTGTGAGCTTCAGAAAGTTCAGTGGCCCGAAGATCGCCGGAAAGATTATCTGCCATCGAGTCAGTCCAAATGATTATCGTCCGGGCAAGTTTGCGCTGAAATGAAATCTCTGCGGTAGAATCCGTGTACTATCTTTGGAAAACATCCTGAGAAGCGCGGAAACAATCACAAGTGATGGAGGAGGTGTCATGCCGACGACTACCGAAACCAAACCCGCCTTGCGCTGCGACAATTATTTGCGGAGGCTTCTGAAGCCGACCGCGAGGAAGGCCGGGGTGCCCTGGGCAACTCTTCAGATACTCCGGAGAACATTCGCAAAGTGATGGAGCGGGGGACGGGGATCGAACCCGCGACGTCCAGCTTGGGAAAACGGCCCTAGATTGAAAATAAAGAACATAGGGTCTACTGCGTTAATTTCCGGCGA
>DATKQU010000164.1:0-6253 GCA_035532595.1 Terriglobia bacterium
CAAATAGAAGAAACGCCCGTGTTGTTTCCGATCATTGGGGTGATTTTCTGAGATGAGCACTATTGACCATACAGGTGTTCCGAAGGACACAGACACCGCGTCAGCCTAACCGTATAATCATGCGCAGTTGATTGCAGCTTAGCTAGCACGGAATCGAAAAAGGAGATTTCAGATGAAGAAAATGAAGACAGTCATATACTGCCTGGCGCTCGTCGCTATGGCAGGGTTCACGTCAGCCGCCTTTGCCCAGGAGCCAACCCTCACTTCCGCGCAAGTGAAGTTTGACACGACTAGAGACGACAAGAAGGCCGACACCAAACTGGATGTTTACCTCAAGACCAATGACGGGCATCAAGTTGCCAAGTCCGAAGGCAATGAAGGCCGTTGGAAGAATAATTCTTCCCACACCACCACATTAGAGGTCGAGGGCAGCCGAACGAAAGCAGAAGTCGAGAACGGCAGCGTTTCGCTGACTCTCCACCCGAACGGAGACGACAAATGGGAGTTCAACTACAGAGTTACTCTCAAGTTCTCTGATGGTTCTCTTATCAGAAAACATTTCACCGGCTGTGTCTTGACTCAAGATAGCCCAACCCGGACGGATGTCCTTTAGTAATACCAGAGCCGTAGCCAACCCCGGGCGACGTGGTCGAGGCGGCGGTGCGTATTTACCACAAACTTGATGGGCAGATTTGTCGTCTTGCGGATCGCCGTCAACCCGGAAGTTATTTGCACGTCAGCTTGCAGTGTCTGGCACGAGCCTCCCGGAGTCCGGATGCTCGTTTACTCGCTCTGTTATCGACATGATGTTCGATGTGCCGTTGGGTATCTGAAGGCGCAATGGAGCGTTCTCCGCCCAAAAGGCAGAACCTATAAATGAAATCTCCAATTCAGATTTGGCCCAATGTGGCCTAGCGCCCGGTAGGTCGTCAAGCTAACCTGATGAAAAGATTGGTGGACCTGGAGGGGTTCGAACCCTCGACCTCATGACTGCCAGTCATGCGCGCTCCCAACTGCGCCACAGGCCCAGGAGAATCGTAAGTCTTGCAGAATCAATATTACCTTATTGTGCCTCCGCGGGTAAAGCGGGTTTCTCGGCCTCCCATTTGTATTTCATGCACGCGCGATAAACCTCCACGGCGCGTCTGGCGCGCGCCCGGCGCTTTCTGTTTTTGACCTGCGGCGCGATTTGCCGTAGCGGTTTTCCATCAGGGTTCAGCCGAGGGCTCGCGGGATGAGTGCGGGCTTTCTTGACAGCCTGCAAGCCTCGCACTAGCTTATTAGTTAGCGTCTAGAGGAAGTCCAGGATGTTCCACCGAAGCTGAGGAGCCACTCTTGTTGCCACGCGGACGCATGCCCAAGCTAATCCAGTTGTGAGGAACATTGCGAGTTCAGAGTATGTTGCGTTCTCATCTCGTTTCGGTTTGCCTTGGGATTGTACTCTTGGCCATTCCTCTGTGCTCTGCAGCCCAGAGCAGTTCCTCGCACACTGTCAAAGACTGGGAACGCGACCCGCAAATAGTTCAGGACTTTGAACAGGGACGCGCGTTGCGGCACGCCGGCAAGCTAGCCGAAGCGGCTGCGGCGTATGAACGGGTGCTGAAGCGGGCGCCGGATCTCGCGGTGGCGCATTTGAATCTCGGCCTTGTCCGACACGACCAGCAGGATTACCGGAACTCCACGGCGGAGTTCGCGCGCGCCGCGGCGCTTGATCCCTCCCTCCACCAAGCTCATCTTTATCTGGGCATTGATGCCTACCTATGGGGCCATAACGATCTTGCCCGCCAATCGCTGCAAGCTGCCGCCCAATACCCGCCCCAAGCCTTCGAAGCCAGCTACTGGCTGGGTCTTGTGGAGGCCCGGCAGGGAAATCTGCGCGCGGCCGCCGAGAGCCTGGAAACCGCCACCCATCTACGGCCCAAGGATGAAGATGCGCTTTACCAGCTCCAGGAGGTTTATCTCGAGCTTTGGAAGTCCACCTACGACCGCATGGCAGCGATGAATCCTGATTCTTTCCGGGTCCACCAGGTGCTCGCCGAAGGCTATATGCAGTCTGATCACTGGGAGGAAGCGAAACGGGAATATGAAGAAGTCCTAAAGCAGAGACCTCGGCTGACCGGCATTCATGAAGCTCTGGGCGATATTGCTCGCCGGCAGCAGCAACCGGCGGAGGCCCTGAAAGAATTCCGGGCCGAGTTGAAGCTCGATCCCTCGAATGCCCGGGTGCAGTACAAAATTGCCGACTCGCTTGTGACCTCGGGAAACTTCTCCGAGGCCGCCCAGGCTGCCCGCTCCGCGACTGCGCTCGACCCGAACTTCGGCCCGCCATATTACGTTCTAGGCCGCGTCGCTGTCCACGAAGGGAAAAGCCAGGAGGCGATTGCTGATTTTGAGAAAGCCCTCCACTCCGGAGTCACAAGTGAACTCGCGTCCAACGCCCACTATCAGTTGTACAAGTTACTCCTCGCCGCAGGGCGCACGGCGGAAGCGAATGCTCATAAGGCCGAATACTTGCGTTTGCAGGAAGCTCAGCAGCAGCGGGCGCTCTCCATCGCGCGCGGAGCACGCGCGCGTGAATAACCCCAACATCCTCGCTGAACTACATCGGGTCTCACTTTGATGGCCGCGAAACGAGGATGGAAGCGGCGGCATGGGGGGAGACTTCCAGGGCAACGCTCCGCCCGTTCACTTGCAACCGGCCGCTGCCGACGGGCGTTTCATTCAGATTGACTTCCGTCGCCTCGAGTCCCTCCGCCGGCAGTTGCAGCCGCACGCTGTGTTTTACTCCGGAGAGGTTTTGCAATCGAACCACCACCGCGCCCGCGTGAGTCAGTGAAGCTTCCGCCGCTATCACGATCACGTCCGGCTGATCGGTGCTAAAGAGCGATGCATCCGTTGCTTTGACGGAACCCTCTGTTCCCCTCGGCAGCGGTTCCACATTCGGGCGCATAACGGCATCCCAAATTCTCCGGTAAGCGTCGGCAGCGTCCCAGGGCGCGTTCCAGGATTCGAGTTCGTAAGCAAACCACTGGCGGCCGGAAAGGCCGGGCTCAAGTGTTGGGAAAAGATAATTGCCGTAGTCCCGCGTCTCGCCGAGATCGTTCTTTCGCCAGACGGAAGAAATAATTTCGTTTTCCCAAAGTTGCCATCCGCTTTTCTTGCCGCCGGGCACGTTCCAATAGAACGCCTGGGGCGAGCAGATCGCGACGTGGAAATCTCCCGCCGAAAAGACCAATCCGTGTGACACGACGGCGTCCATCCGAGCGCCCGGCAGGTAATCCTGCGGGAACTCCGTCATTCCGAACCCGCTCTCGTAATGAAATGATTGAATGGTTTCGCCGGCCAGGAATGGAAAGGTGAACTGGTAAGTGTTCACGTGGTCCGCAGTCGTCACCACCGGCATACGCGACCAGTCGAGCAGATCCCGAATCTCGAGCCGCTTGAAAGCGTGGAACAAACGATATTCAGTCTCGGGTTCATAGCTTCCCGGCCGCAACACCACGATGGAATCGAAAACCGGGCCCTGCGAAACACGAAACGTAATCGGCCCCGCTTGCTTTGGCGCGCGCTGCAACCCTACGGACCGGATGAGCTGATTGAAGCCATCGCGAGCCGAGGTGTTGACGATTTCACGTCCCGATTCGCGGTCGAGGATGCGTGCAATGGAACCATCCGAGCGCCGCAATTCGACATGGTAATAGCGGTTCTCGAGGGTGAGATTGGCGGGGTTCGCCGTAGAGGTTGTGGCGCCTTCTTCGCTCTTGACCGGCGCAAACAGCGCGACGCCCGCCGCCGGCAAGGGGGCCGTCATCACGCCGCCTGTGCCGGTCCACTGCACGGGGAAGCTCTTTCCCGAAGCGAGGTCCTTAAAGGCCGCGGCCTCCTGGGCTTTCGGAAATTGAGGAATCCTCACCGGCTCCGTAGAAGTCCAGCTTTGCGGGTGATAGACCGCCAGAAGCGGGCCGGTCGCCTCGCCGCTCGCCGCCGCCGGGTTGTGAACAAGCCTCGCTGCCATCTTCCGGATGCCTGTTTCGAGAAGAAACGTTTGGTCATCGAGCGCGTCGCGTACATAATCAACGTATTCGCGGTTCTGGCCGTTCACCTCGCGCACGGTCATGATGTTCGCCCAGCCGGTTTGTCCGGCGCCCGAATGCTCGTCGTAGTTCCACAGCCGGCGGTAATCCTGATGAAGGTTTCCGGACGGGAAGCCCGCCTCGCCCTGCAATTGCAGGGCTCCCCAGAGCAATCCATTCGCGCGGAGGGCCATCTGATCTTCCCGCGCCAGGGCGCTGATGCCCGGCGAATTGGTTTTAACCTCAGACCACAGTCCCGTCCAGTCCCCCTGATAAGTCGGAATCTCCCTGGCATATTTTGAAAGAATGTGCGTGAAGAACTCCTTGGGGGTCGCGACGCGGATCTTGGGCGTCCGCCCGGAAGCGTTCCACTTGCGCACCGCGGGCAGCAGATAATCTTTCTCCAGCGAGGGAGATACGAAGTCGTGCATGAACATCACCAGGACCGCGTCATATTTGTAACCGGCGTCCTGGTAGCGTTTAAGAAGCTTATCGATCCCGATCTGCATGACTTCGAGCGGCGGTTTCCCCCAGAGCTTCTTCGGGATCATCAGGTGGTCAGGCGCATAGGGATCGGGGGCTTCAGGGGCCAGGTAGTACTTCACCATCCCCTCGGTATAGCCGCCCTCCTTGCCTTCACTGACCCAGGTTAAAACCTTGCTGCCGTCCGGCGCCTCCCAGTAGAAAGGCACATGGCCGGGGGCCAGGCTGGTGCCGCCCCCGATAAAGAGGTTTGAGCCGTTAAGGAAATAGTGGACCTGGCTTTTCGCAAGAACTTGGGGCAGCCAGCGCGTAAATCCCGGAACGTCGTCCATCATGGCAAGGTCGGGCGTGGCAATCCCCAGCCGCCGCGCCATCCTGAACCCGTCCTGGGCGATCAGGTTCAATTCCTCGGGCCCCATGAATTCCGTGTGCATGCTTCCGTAAACTCCGCTCACTTCGATCTGTCCGTTCTTTACCAGATCGCGGAGCTCCTGGATGCGCTTGGGGTCGTGGGTGCGCTCGAGCCACTCGTTGAGCTGCCAGATGCTTTCAATCGTCCAGCGGAATTGGGGATCGGCGGCGGCGTCCTCGATGACTTCATCGATGTGCGGCTTGAGGCGCGGCAGAATTTCTTCCGGGCTGGTAAGGAATCCGCGGTCCCAATGGCTGGAGGGGATGACATAGATGGTGCGAATCTGCGCGGCAAGCATCCGAGGCGAGCAAAACAGGAAAGCGATGATCAATCCAATGCGCCATCGTGACGGAATCTTCATATTTTTGACTTTGGCTTCTGCATGAGGTTTCATCCGAGCATCGTCCTCCTTCCCGTTAAATGACTCTCGCGTCCTGCTCTCGATTGGGTAATAATTCAGCCATGTGGGTCCGAAAGCATTCGTGGAGGGAACTTATGCTGCCAGAAAAACCGATGAGCCGAAGAAAGTTTATCCAGACCAGCGCAGCCGGCATGGCGCTGATGGGGAGTGCGGCGATAGCCGATCGTGAAGCAGTCGTGGAAGGCCGTGAGCCCCGGAAAGTTTTTCCAGTTCCCGACAAACTTGTAGTTCTGACATTTGATGACGCCGTAAAGTCCCAAAGGACTTTTGTCGCGCCGTTTCTGCGGGATTTGGGTTTTGGGGCCACCTTCTTTGTGTGCCATGAGTGGATGGGGGACCATGAACATTTCATGACCTGGAAAGAAATCGCGGAAATCCATCATATGGGTTTTGAGATCGGCAATCATAGCTGGACGCATGGAGACTTTTCGACTCCCCTGGGCGCCTCTCGCTTGGCGGGCGAACTGGCCATGGTCGAGCGGCAACTTGCGCAGGCCGGAGTTCCGCGGCCGGCAAGTTTTGCCTGGTGCGGGAACGACTTTGGCCCCGAGGCGCTTCCGGTGCTGATCGGCCGCGGGTACAAGTTTGCGCGCCGCGGCATGCAGCCCGAAATTCCCTACGGTGAAATGCACGTTGGCCCTGCCTTCGATCCGCAGCGAAATCATCCGCTTTTGATTCCCACCACCGGGGACGCCTACCCGGATTGGACGCTGGAATACTTCAAGCAGGTCGTCGCCCACGCCCGGGACGGGAAAATCGTGGTGATCCAGATGCACGGTGTGCCGGACCCGGTGCATCCCTGGGTTTATACGCCGCCCGCGCAATTTCGCAAGTACATGATGTATCTCAAGGAGAACGGATTCC
>DATKQU010000165.1:0-9390 GCA_035532595.1 Terriglobia bacterium
ATTCAGAGATAATTTTATCGGACTATTCCAAACCTTATCAGATACCGCAGCCAACACTTCTGTGACACTACATTCGTTCGGGGACTTCGATGCCCAGCAGGTCGAGTGTCTGGGTCAGGGTTCGCTCGACGATTCGGACGAGGTAAAGCAGGAAGGTCTGGCGGGTGGGATCGGCTTCGCTGAGGATATGGAAACGATGGTAGAAATTATTAAAACTCTGCGCCAGCCGGAAGGCGTACTTCGCCACCACGGCGGGTTCGGTGGTGGTGATGGCCTGGTCCGCCGCCAGTTCAAGCTGGGCCGCGAGGGTCACCAGTTCCCAGAACGCCGCTCCGTCATCACCTGAAAAGAAATCCTTCAGATGCGAAGGTTCGACCCCTTCGGCAAGCGAATCGGTCTGGAAATCCGGATGGGCCTCAGCATATTTCCGGAAGATGTTGCGGGCGCGCACAACTGTGTATTGGAGGTAGGGACCGGTCTCGCCCTCAAAGGCCAGCGCCTCTTTGAAATCAAACGTGATGATCACGCGGCAGGAAAACTTGAGAAGGAAATAGCGCAGCGCGCCCACGGCAATCATGCGAGCGTAAGCGGACTGCTCTTGGGGATCTTTGGTCATCTCCCTCGCGCCCACTTCCTCTTGAGCCTTTTCCCCCAGCATGTCGATCAAGTCATCGGCTTTGAGTCCCAGGCCTTTGCGGCCTGAAACCTCCACGTAGCGGCGCTCCAGGTCCTCCGGACTCAATTCAAACCCCATTTCGCGCGCGCAGGCGGGCGAAAGCCCCACCACCTCGTAGGAAAAGTGATGAAGGTTTTCCGCCGCCTCATGGAATCCCATGGCGCGAAAAGCCGCTGCGACGATGTTCTGGAGATACGCCTGGCGGGTATCGATTACCGCGTAAGCTGCCGAGGCCTGGCCGAATTCAGGGGCGCTGGAACGGCTCTCCGTGCTGGTATGCCAGACGTCTTGACCGTCCGGGTAGCGATAAAAAGGCGCGTAGACAAAATCTTTTCCCAGCAGCGCAAACTTCCACATGTGATAGGCAATGTCTTTTCCGACGTAAGTCACCGTCCCGTTGGAGCGCACGATAATCTTGACATCTTCGTTGCCGGATTCTTCTTCGGCCGCTTCGGGCGCGGCGGTCCCCAGATCCATCACCCAGCAGCCCGCATTTTTGCCGGAAGTTTCATAACGGATGGCGCCGATTTCTTTCATGCGCTCAAAGGCCGCCTTCCAGAAGTCGAGCCGCAAAATCTCGCTTTCCTCGACCAGCAAATCGTACCGCACATTGATCCGCCGCATCGTCTCGAGATGCAGGCGAACAATCGCCGTCGAAATCAAGTTCGCCATCCGGGCCGTTTCACCGTGGCCTTCCTCAATGTCTTTCAGGGTCTCGGCGCGGATGGCCAGCGCCTCTTTGTTTTCCTGATAGAAGCGGGAAACGCGAGCGTAGAGATCCCAGCAATAGTAGTCAAAGCGGGTTTGGGCGTCGTCGATCAGCCGCTCAACTTCCTCCAGGCTCTTTTTCTCAAGATGCCGGAAGCCCACGACGACGTCCGCAACCTGCACGCCGGTGTTATCGATATAGTTCTGAACCTCCACGTTGTAGCCGCGAAAACGCAGCAGGCGAACAAAGGAATCTCCCAGCACGGCATTCCGCAGGTGCCCAATGTGGGCTGCCTTATTGGGATTGATGCTTGTGTGTTCGACCAGAACCTTCCCCGGCTGTGGTGAGGGCTGCTGCGCGGATGCGTCACGGAGATTGTAAATCGCCCGGGCCACGCTGGCGCGGTCCAAATGAAAGTTCAGATACCCGGCGCCCGCGACGCTGATGCGCTCCACTCCCTCCAGGGGCAGCAACCGCTCCGCGAGTTGCTCGGCGATCTTGCGGGACGGCTGGCGAAGATTCTTGGCCAGCTCAAAGCAGGCGGCAATGGATAGATCGCCCATCTCAAGCCGAGGCGGAAAATCAAAGGCGGGAGGTTTGGGCTCGATTCCGAACAAAGCTTGAACCACCTCCCGGTACTTCTCGCGAATTCTCTGTTGAATCTCTGAATACAAGAAATTATCCCTCGCGGGGAGGAGGCTGTTCCGACTCCTCCTGACTTGCCTCCGCCTCTTGCCGCGTCCCGGCAACTTTGCAAACCAGCAATTATAGCAAAGGGATGCGGTCTTGCGCGGAGCGCGTGGTGGAGTTTACTCGACGACACGAGTAAAATGAGGGCTGGTTTGCCCACGGTCTGCAAAGAGCCAATGGAAGGAGTCATGGATGGAAGAGGGAGAAATCAAGCTCAAAGTGAAAAAAAACGGCCAGCGCGTATGTGATGAAAAGGATGCCAAAGGCAAACTCTGTCTTGGACATTTGAAGCGCTGGTACACGATGCCCGCGGAGGTCATGGAACAACTGGGCAAGGACAGCGAAATCTATCGGTGCGACAAATGCCATGTTCTCTATCACCCCTCGGTCCATGACCGATCGAGCGCGGGCCAGAAATTTCAAGAGCAGCCCGTCAATTTGCTGGGCGATACGGTCTATCCGCGCCGCAAATGAATTTTACTCGGGCAAAGACTCGCACAGGAAGAGCGGCCACGCTTGGCACAACTCCGCACGGCGATGTCGCCTTCCGGCCGTAAGAATCGAGCCAGATGGGTGGTTTTTATACGAATTCGAATACGCCTATACGAAAACGTATGAGTTTCTCCCGACAAAAGGGTGATGGCCAATTTGAAGTAACCCCTTATGCTTAAATAAGTTATAGTCTAAACGTGGATTATGCCCTTTTGGCATCATGCTTGCCGCTTATCCCAAAAGGAATTATGTGGAACCGATAGAATAGCAACAGGAGTTGTGTTTTTGAGGTTAGTTAGGGTGGGTCCAATGGGGTTAATTTGGCCTAATGCCGGCAACTCTTGCAAGAGCATGTGCATCCAGATTCACATAAGGGTAAGCCAGCGTTCTCCAGGGGGAGTAGTTATGAGACTGCATAAAAGGAGGAAGGTGATGAAACGGATAACGGTATTAGCAACCGTTGGGGCTGTCTTGCTATGCCTCAGCGGGCTTCCATTGATGGCACAAGGCCGGGGTCGCGGCGGAGGCGGAATGGCAGGCGGTGCCGGAATGGGTAACAACCCTGGCATGGGGAATGCGCCCATGACGGGTCAAGGTATGGGAAATGGGTCCACGATGGGTCGTGGCTCGGAAAATACCGGCATGGGCAATGGCCGAAACAATACGAGCAACGGTCCTTCCATGGGTGGTAAGAAGTCTCCGGACCGATTGCTCACTCAGAACACCAAGCTGGCTTCCAACCTTCAACCGCTTTTGCCGGCTGGGACAAACCTTCAAGATGCTGCTTCCGGATTCAAAAACCTCGGGCAGTTCGTGGCCACCGTGCATGTCTCTCACAATCTTGGCATTCCTTTTGACCAGCTTAAGGACAAGATGGTTGCGGGTGACAGCATGGGAAAGGCTATCCACGAACTTAATCCGAACCTGAGTAACAAGGATACCAAGACAGCGGTCAAGAAAGGCAAGTCAGAAGCCAAAAGCGCCATCAAGGCAGCGAACTCTTAAGTTTGATCCTAATCGGAACCCACGATGATGGCCAGGGAGGCAAGCCCGCTTCCGGCTGCGTCTCCCTGGCAAGATCAAAGGTCTCCGAGCCAGCCTTGACTGAGCGCTGGTGCAATACCGCGCACCCACAATCCTCGTCCGGACCTTCGTCAACAAAATCTCTCCTGAGAGCATCTGGGGTTTCACTAGTTTTCCGTCCGTACAGGCCGAGGCTCCCAACCGCCGGAAACGGGGGACGGGAGTTCACCCCGCGGACGCCAATTAGGTGTATAATCCCTCTGGTTCTCAACAAATTCTCCCAAAGTCGACGGCAACCTCGTGCGAGGTATAGGATGAAGACACACAGGGGTTGGTACGTTCCCGTGCTGGCGGTGGCGCTAACGCTTGCCACCGGGACAGGGATTGGCACGCTGATTTCCAAGAGCGTTCGAGCGGCTCGCCCCGGATCTGCCGCCATCCCCGCTTCCCCCTTGGCGATGCCTTCGCCCGCCGACCTCTCCAATTCCTTTTCCCGGGTTGCGGCAGAGATTGAACCCGCGGTAGTCAACATCAACACTGAAACGACAGTACAGGCTTCTGGCCGTCAATATGGCGCGCCGGGGGACGAACCCTTTAATCACCTTTTTGACCACTTTTTTGATTTTCGCTCCCCCGAGGGACAACAGGATAATTACGAACGGCGCAGCCTGGGTTCCGGAATCATTCTGGATCCAAAAGGTTATATTTTGACAAATTATCATGTCATCATGCAAACCCGCGGTGACAAACCGGTGGACCGCATTGAAGTCAATTTACAGGGCGATGCAGGGACAAAATTCCAGGCAAGGATCGTCGGTGCCGACAAGTGGACGGACCTGGCGGTCATCAAGATCAATGCCGGCACGCGGCTGACCGCCGCCCAGTTTGGCGATTCAACCTCCGTACGAGTGGGCGATTGGGTGCTGGCGATTGGCAGCCCCTTCGGGCTCAACTCGTCCGTTACCGCCGGGATCATCAGCGCCAAGGGGCGCGACATCGAACCAGGCATGGAGGGTCAGTTCAAACGCTTTATCCAAACCGATGCCGCCATTAACCCCGGCAACAGCGGAGGTCCGCTCGTCAACCTGGCCGGGCAAGTGGTCGGCATCAATACCGCCATCGCCACCAGCCAGGGCTCGAACGACGGCATCGGTTTTGCGATCCCCTCCAACACCGCTCGCAAGGTCTATAACGCGCTGGTCACCACAGGCCAGGTGCGCCGCGGAGCGATCGGCGTGACTTTTCTCAACCAGAATAACCCCGCTTTGCTGCGCAGCTTCGGAGCCGGCCACGGGGTGGTGGTGAACAGCGTGGAGCCCGGCAGCCCGGCCGACCGCGCCGGGTTGCAGATGGGCGATGTTATCCTGGCCATCGACGGCCAGCCGATCAGCTCGGGCGACGAACTGGTACAAATTGTGTCGGAGCGGGAAATAGGCAGCACCCTGAAGCTCGACCTGCTCCGCAGCGGCAAAGCTCTTTCCGCCGCGGTGAAGGTCGGAGACCGAAGCCAGATTATTGCCGAGCAGCGTGCTGAAAATAACCGGGGAAACAGCCAGAACCCGGCCGGGCAGGCAGGCGGGGCCCTCGGGATGAGTGTGCGGGACCTGACTCCGGACCAGGCGGGTGAGCTGGAGCACGCCTTGCACCTGGGGAAACCGCAGGGCATTCTGGTCACGCAGGTGGCTCCAGAGGGTTTTGCGGCGGACTTGGGTGTGCAGCGCGGGGACGTCATCCTCGCTGTCAACCATCATGCGGTGTCATCCACCGCCGAATTCACCGAGTTCCAAGCCACGCTGAAATCCGGCAATGACGTTCTCTTCCTGATCGCCCGTCGAACAGGGCGTTCATTTACAACTTTGTTTCTGGCCGATCGTTTGCCATAATTGGGAGCTATGCGACTTACTTCAAACTACGAACCGTGGATTCGGTGCACCATCGCGACGGCAATCGGACTTTTCCTTCTGCCCGCCCTGCGCTTGGACGCGCGGCAGAAGCGCAAAGGCCATCCCGCCGAGAAGCACACTGTAAATCGAGACATAAAATCCAACGACCAGCCGGTGAAGCGGCATTACACTCATCACGACAAGCCTCAAACAACTCAGCATCATTACGCGCATCACCAAAACACTCTCCGGCATAAAAAACATCCCCGCTATTTTCATCGTTCCCGCCGCGGCCATCACCTGCCGTTGGTTCGCTTGCAGCCGGAACGGGTGACAGAGATTCAGCAGGCGCTTGTCCGCACGGGCTATTTGCAAGAAGCGCCGACGGGCAAGTGGGATGCTGCAACGCGCGACGCCATGCAACGTTATCAACAGGCCAACGGATTCCGCGCGACGGGCTTGCCTGAGGCTAAGCCGATTATGAAATTGGGACTCGGCCCTCACCCCTTGCCGCCAAGCCTTCAGCCGCTGCGCTCGGCGAGCGCCAGCATTCCAAGCGAAACAGAAGCCAGCACTTCACCAAGCGCTCCCGCTCCGTCAAGAGCGTCCAGCCAGGCCCAATGAGTTTTTCCCAATGAGGATCGGCCCGCGTCGTGCGGATGGAGCTTCGCCGAGGTGTGTCAGGTATCGATCTGGGCCCGCTGCAGCCGGTCACTGTAATCGATGTAGATGGACTTCCACTCCGAGAAGAAATCGAGGGCGGCCGTACCCGCCTCGCGGTGTCCGTTACCCGTCTGCTTGGTGCCCCCGAAGGGCAGGTGAGTTTCCGCCCCGATCGTGGGAGCGTTCACATAAAAGATTCCAGTCTCCATCTCTTGCATCGCCTTAAAGGCTTGGTTGATATTCTGCGTGTAAATCGCAGAAGACAAGCCATATACAATACCGTTTCCGATCTCGATAGCCTGCTCCAGGCTGTCGCAAGGAATCAGGGAAACAACGGGCCCGAAAATTTCCTCCTGGCAGATTCGCATCCCCGGCGCGCAGTCTCCAAAAACCGTTGGAGCGTAAAACCATCCCCGGGCATGCTCTCCTCCGGTCAAGCGATGGCCGCCGCAGAGTAGCTTTGCCCCTTCCTGCCGGCCGATTTGGACGTATTGTTCGACGGTCTTTAGCTGGGCTTCGCTGATCAAGGGTCCAACCTGAACTCCGGGTTCGAGCCCGTTTCCAACTTTCAAGCTGCGAGCCCGGTCCGTAAACCTTTGGGCGAAGTTTTCATAAACGTTTTTATGAATCGCAATGCGGCTTGAAGCCGTGCAGCGCTGGCCGGTCGTTCCAAATCCTCCCCATAGCGCTCCCTCCAGCGCCAGTTCCAGATTGGCGTCGTCCATCACGATGATGATGTTCTTGCCGCCCATTTCAAGGCAGAGGTGCTTGAAGGAGGGGGCGCAGGCTTTCGCGACCTCACGGCCGACCTCCACCGAGCCGGTGAAGGAGACGGCGCGCACATCGGGATGGCAGACTAGCGGCGCGCCCGCCTCCGGGCCCAATCCGCTGACACAATTGACGACCCCACGCGGCGCTCCCGCTTCCTCGAGAGTGGCGACCAGGTTGTAAGCCGATAAGGGAGTATCTTCCGCGGGCTTGATCACAACCGTGTTCCCGCAAATCAGGGCAGGCATCAACTTCCAAGCGGGAATCGCCATGGGAAAGTTCCACGGGGTAACGAGAGCGCAAACGCCAACCGGACTGCGCACCGACATGCAAAACTTGCTCGGCAGCTCCGAGGTGGTCGTCTGGCCGAACAGCCGCCGGCCTTCGCCGGCCATGTAAAAGGTCATGTCGATGGCCTCTTGCACGTCTCCGCGCGCTTCTTCCACTGGCTTGCCCATTTCCCGGGTCATATCGCGCGCAAGGTCTTCCTTGCGCTCGATTAGCAGGTTCGCGGTTTGGAAAAGAACCTCCGCCCGCTTGGGCGGCGGCATCAGCCTCCAGGCGGGATAGGCCTCTCGGGCAGCCGCCACGGCTTTTGCAACGTCGCGAGCGTCGGAACGTTGGAACTCTCCGATACGATCGTTCGAGTCCGCTGGATTGATATTTTGGAAAGTCTGCCCGCTGGCGGATTCCACCCACTCGCCCGCAATGAAATTCTTGTAGGCGACTTGATGATCCATGAATGACTCCTTTCAAAATCTTGAAGCTCGGCGCGGCGTCAAAACCGGCGGTTCAGGGCGGGGAAGCAGCATCCTGGCGCCGGGCGCGACGCAACCGCCCCTTCACCGCATTGTATGCTACGGACCGCGACTGGAACGTGCTGCCGGGCCCTCACGGTCTCACGAGCGACCCATCCACTCTCCGAACCGTCGTCCAACTCTGGTCGCTTACGGAAGGCAGAACAAGCGGGTGCTTGGCAGCCAGGCTTTCGTTAAGGTCGATGCCCAGCCCCGGAGCATTGGTTCCGTAGAGATATCCGCCCTTGATCTGAGCGGTGCCGGGCAGCAGATCCCGCACCAGCTCCGGGAAATGATTCTCTTCCTGAATCCCAAAACTGGGAATGGCCATATCGACGTGGTAGCTTGCGAGCTGGTTCACGGGATCGTTGTCGCCGCCCTCCTGCCAGGCGGTTCGAACCCCGCAAACCTCGCAGAGCGCCGCGATTTTCCTCGCCGCGGTGATGCCGCCAATCTGCGATACGCGGCAGCGGATGAAATCGATCAGCCGGTCGGATATCAGCGGCTTCCACTCCTGGGGGTTCACAAACAGTTCGCCCATGGCCATGGGGGTCGTGCAGACTTGCCGGATTTCACGGAAGTAGGCGATATGTTCCGGGGGCAGGATGTCTTCCACAAAAAACATGTGGTATGGCTCCAGCATCTTCGCCAGCCTCAACGCCGACGATGGCGTCAGGTGTTCGTGAACATCGTGCAGGAGCTTGACTTGCGGACCCAACGTGCTCCGCAGATGCTCGAATAGTTTGGGAATCGTGTCCACGTAAACATCCTCGTCGAAAGCGGCTCCGGCAAATCCGCCCACCGGTCGGCTTCCCTTGCCGGGGGGAATCATGCCGCCGCCGCCGTAGCCTCCCATCTGCGCCCGCACGTGCGTGAAGCCCTCCGCCATGTATTGGCGCACGTTTTCCTCGACTTCCTGCATGTCCCGCCCGTCGGCGTGGGCGTAAACCGGCACGGCCTCGCGGACCTTTCCGCCTAGCAGGTCGTACACCGGCATGCCCGCCCGCTTTCCTTTGATGTCCCAGAGCGCCATGTCGAGCGCGCTCAGCGCGTTGTTGAGAATCGTGCTGTTCCGCCAGTACGAGTGCACGTTAGTGCTTTGCCACAGGTCTTCAATCTGGTCGGCGTTCTTTCCGATCCAGAAGGGGCGGAGATCCTTCTCGATCGCCGCCGCCACCGCGAGGGTCTGGGTAAGGTTGCTCGCCGATCCAATCCCATACAGTCCAGGCTCACTGGTGAGAATCTTTACAAATACCCACGGGTAACCAGTGCCTGCGCTGATGGTAATGACTCGCACGTCGCTGATCGTGAGCCCTGGCAAGCCGCGAGTCCGCTGCGTGTATTGCTGGGCAGCCACGGCGGGCATCGCCACCGCCGGAGCAGCCAGCAACCCGGAAACAAAACTGCGTCGGTCCATGGTTCCTCCTCTTAGTTGATTCAGTCCTGTAATCCACTGCCGTCAAGAGGGAATATTGAAATCACAGCGCCGCGGAGAGCTACCGCATCGTCCCCGCGCTTTGTGCATAACAGGATTGAAGAATCCAAGTCGCTAGTGTAGTGTCCAGTAATTACGTATACAGACGCTGGGATTGGGCAAGCAGGCTGTTCTCCTTGTAGCGCCAGGCTTTACGCCCGGCATGTGCCGCCCTGAAAGGCGCTGCTACTGTCCAGCTAATTTGAGGACACTAC
>DATKQU010000166.1:0-11051 GCA_035532595.1 Terriglobia bacterium
GCCGGATTTTTCGACTGGATCACCGAGATCGTAGTGACCCGGCTCAAGCCGCGTCACCTGCTCCCCATGGTAATTTTCACCTGCGGGCTGCTCTCGGCGTTTTTTGTGAACGACATCGTCTGCCTGGTGATGGTGCCCTTCGTGCTCGCCGCCGCGCAGCAAATGCGCGTGAAGCCGCTCGCTTACCTGCTGGCGGTAGCGACGGCATCGAACATCGGCAGCGTTGCCACCATCACCGGCAATCCGCAGAACATGCTGATCGGTTCGTATTCGGGGATCAGTTACCGTTCCTTCCTGCTGCATTTAGGCCCTGTCGCTTTGGCCGGGTTGCTGCTTGATTGGCTGGTTCTCCACCTGGTTTTCGCCCGGACCGGAACGCGAGACCCGGAACTTAAAGCTCCCATTCCGGCGGGGCTGGTGGACCGCTCGCAGCTGATCAAGCCCGGGATTGTTGTCGCCGTTGTCCTGGCGGGCTTTATTGCGGGAGTTCCTCCCGCCGTGATGGCGGCGCTCGGCGCGGCGAGCATGCTAATCACCCGTTCGCGCGACCCGCAACAAGTGTATAAACAGGTAGACTGGGGCGTGCTGGTTTTCTTCGTGGGTCTTTTCGTGATCGTCGGCGGCGCGGAAGAGAGCGGTTTGGCCGGGATATTGCTCCACGCCGCCCAATCCTGGAACCTGCAAAATGCCGGCATTTTCACGGCGGTGGTGGCGGGCGTTTCGAATCTGGTCAGCAATGTTCCGGCCGTTATGCTGCTGAAGTCTGCGGTGCCGGGATTTGCTGCCCCTCACACCGGCTGGCTGATTCTGGCGATGGCTAGCACGCTGGCCGGCAACCTGACCATCACGGGTTCCGTCGCCAACATCATCGTGGTCGAACGCTCGAAGCCCGAGGTCACCATCACTTTCCGCGACTACTTCGCAGTGGGTCTGCCCATCACAGTTCTGAGTCTTCTCTTCGGCTGGGGCTGGCTTGCTTGGATGAGGTAACCCGCAAGCTGGAAATGGTTCGGCCAGCACGAGCAGGATTATTATTATCCCTCACCGCTTCTCTCTGTTATAGTAAAAGAGTGAACCTCAAGGTGTAAGACACATAGAATCTGAGACGGCAACCCCAGGGCGCTCGAAAGGAAAAGTTCTGGCAGCTCGGGAAGTCTCCTCGGCGAATCGTGGATGCTCAGCAAAGAAGTTGAGCACCTCGTCCAACTTCGCCTTCCATCCTGAGCTTCTTGAAACAAGGAGTCTATATGGCAAAAAGCAGCCAGACATTCCAGAAGCGTCAGCGTGAAAACAAATTGCGCGAAAAGGCCCAGCGTAAACGCGAGCGCAGGCAGGAACGAAGCGAAAAGAAGAAAACGCCAATCGGCCAAGACGAAACCGGATCAGTCTATCCGCCCGCTATAGAGTTCGATCCCAATACCGAAAGTGAACTGGACATCGAGGAAAATGCCTAGCCCCGCGGCCCGTGTCCGAGAGGCAATCGTCCGATTTTTCAGCTACAACGTAGTAGAGTCAGATAAGTAATTAGGCGGGGGGAAGTGAGCCGCCGCCTTTTGGAGGAGTGATGGCTTCAAAACTGTTTGTGGGAAATTTGCCTCGGAGTGTTGCCGATAATGCCCTCGCTGAGTTTGTAACCAACGCGGGCTTTAATGTGGCTTCGGCCGTGGTAATTCGCGATAAGATGACCGGTGAAAGCAAGGGCTTCGGGTTTGTCGAGTTGGCGGAAGGTGAAGATATCCAGAGAGCTATCGCAGGCTTGAACGGACAGGCCTTGGATGGGCGTCCGCTCACCGTGAACGAGGCCCGGCCCCAGCGCACTGGCTTTTCACGACCGCGTGACAACCGGGGTGCCGGTGGAAACCGGCGGGGCGGTTTCAAGCCGCGCCGCGATTATTAAGCGCCTCAAAACACGCTGAAGCCAAGAACGTCAGGCCTCTTGTGCTCCTCCAATGAGCTTCCCTCAGCTACCTGCCCGAGTGCAGGCTGTAAGGATATCTGCACTCGGTGGCTGTTTGAAAAGCTCTACTGTCCCGGGCCGCGGTACTGGACGGTCTTTTTAACAGCCTGATCGGTCTCCTCGATGGTGAGCAGCGGGATGGTCTTGATGCGGGCAAGTCCTGTGGCGCAGGTTGTAAAACTTATTGCCGCCGCTGCGACGTTGTCAGGAGCGTCGATGATCAGCACTGCGTCATAATCCCCAAAAGCATAATACATGGCCTCGACCTTTGCCCCAACACCGGCCAGTGCCTTCTGGATCGCGGCCTTTCTTCCTGTGGCTGTGTCCTTTACAACCCCTTTAATTCCCTCGGGTGAATAAGTCGCCTGCAAAAGGTATTTCGCCATGATCCCCTCCTTCTCGATGAAAATAATAAGTAGGCGGTTAGCGCCTCAATCTGAGGCAAGCAGCCCCTGCCCAAGCCAGCGACTATAACAGACCCTTCGGGAAACTCCTATTCAGAGCCTCGGCCGGGGACCGCCTTCCAAATCTCGGAGCCGAGCGATGAGGCTATTCTCTTCCCGCCCGATCCGATCAGTCATCCTTCGGCATCGGCATGATCACCGCTTTCGGGAAATAAATATTCAAATTGCTGTTCAGGCTGTCAACCTTCATCGTGTTGCAGACATAGGTAAAAAGCAGCTTTCCAGGCGGTTCAAATTCCGGGTGCTCTTTCGCGGCGTAACAGAATGTGTTGCGATCGTAAGATGGCGCTCCAGGTTGCACGTCGGGGATCTTATAGATGCCTTGCCCTTTCGTCCAGGGACCGGTCAACCTGGGGGCGGTGCGAAACAAAATCTCCTCCGAGGGGAAACCGGGCGCTATCATCACGGTTACCCACTTGTGCAAAGAAGGATGGTAGCGAACTGACATCTCGGATGCGCCGGGCACCAACACGTATTTGGCATCAGCAGCGTCCAAGCCGGGCTTCCAGGTTCCGTCCTTCGCCAGGTATTGGAGATTCTTCTTCGGGGCACTAAGACCTTTCAAAGGAATCCTTGTCAAGAGCATGGGATTGGGTTTCTTTTCGTAGAAAGCAAAGATGTAAGCATATTCACCTTCGACAACCGCCGCCGCGGTGGGGTACGCTTGTACGCCATCGGGGACGAGCGGTAAGATGTTCACCTTCCATTTCTGGGGTGAGGCGCTCAGGTCAGATACCCTGGCGATGTCAGCACCGGCGGTTCGGAACGCGAAGGCTGCGGAAGTGGTCACTGGCGCGTTGCGCACCCGCAGAAGCGTTACCCAGAGGTCTCCCTTGTAGAAAAATCCGTCAAGCGCCCAGTACCAGTACGTGTGATTGCTGGCCTGGAAGAAATCGAGGGGGTGGCCTTCCGCGCCATTGCGGATCACATAGTCAATATTCCACTGGCCGTCCTGGCAGGTGGAAATTCCTATGCTGTTGCGTACCATGCGAGGGGTATCACCTTCCACATGGCGTGCCTTGCCGTAGAGCGTATCGCCAAAAATCCAGACGACTCGGCCGTCCGGAAGCGGGATGGAGTAGGCTGCGTCCGCGCCCCACCAGCCTTCCTTAAAAGGAAAGGACGGAATGCACTCCTGCGCTGCGGCGGCCGCAAACAATGCGGGAGCAGCCCATAAGATAAAAATCGCAGCCAGCACGCAACCATACCGCCTGGTTTGACACTCAAGGGCTTTTCGAATAGACATAGGCCTCCTCCTCGAATTTGTGCGTGCAACTATTCTAACAGCGATCTTAATCTTGAATGCGCGGAAGGCGCGTGGAGTGAGCAGCCGACCCTTAGCCGGTCTTGAGAGCCAGTACCGTGTCCGATAGGTCTGGCATCCGCGCCGGGACTTTGATGGTCAGCCCGTTTGCGCTCGGGGTAAATTCCAGCCTCTTCCCGCCGTCGAGCATTCGCACGTCTAAGACCCGAGCCTTCAGATCCGGAACCTCTAATTTCCCGCCGCCGGGCCAGTCGAAAATGTGGACGTAAACCATATCTCCTTTCGCAGTCGTTCTGCCGTAAGGAAGATTCTGATGAGGACCGAACGTGGTGCCGTAAATGGAATCACCGTTGTTTTTCATCCAGCGGCCAATGCCGCGCAGGCGCTCCTGAAACTCCGGCTGAATGGTTCCCTCCGGCGTGGGACCTACATTGAGAAGAAAATTTCCGCCCTTGCTGGCAGCATCAACCAAGGTTCGGATCAAGTGCTCCGTGGATTTGAAGTTCTTGTCGTTCTGATTGTAGGCCCAGGTGTTATTGATGGTCATACAGGTTTCCCAAGGGAAGAAGTCTTCCCGGGGCGGCAATTCGGTTGGGAGTTTGCTTTGCTGTGAGCGGTCAGCACCCTGGATCACCACGCCTTTGACCGGGACCCGTCGCGGCACGAACTGCTCCGGCGTTCCAAAATCGCCGGGTACGCCGAGCCGGTTGTTGACCAGGGTAGCGGGAGATAGCTCTCGAATCATCCGCACGATATTGTACCCGTCATACTTTTCCTGGTGTCCGAGGCCGTCGAACCAGAGGACACAAGGGGCAGGATAGCGGCAAATCAGTTCCCGCACTTGTAATTCCATGTAATGCAAGTAGTTGGGCCACTGGTGGCGGGCGGGCTCGCCTTGCCAGTTTTCCTTGGCAAGCTTCGCGGTATCACGGAAGTCGGGGTGATGCATGTCCGGCGGCGAGTAGTAGTAGCCGAGAGGCATCCCGTGCCGCTGGCAGGACTCCCCCAACATCCGCACGATGTCTTTCTTGTAAGGACTGTTGGTGATCTTGTAGTCGGTGTAAGAGCTGTCAAACATGCAAAAGCCGTCGTGGTGCTTGGCAACAAGAACCACGTAGCGCTGACCCGCCGCCCGCGCCAGTTCTACCCAGGCATCGGGATCGTACTTCACAGGATTAAACCGCCTGTATAGATTGACGTATTCTTCTTGAGTAATATGCCATTTAGGCTCCGGCTGCATGATCGGCCAGGAAATCTCTACGCTGGCTAACGAGCACGGGCCCCAATGGATAAACATGCCGAACTTGGCCTCATTAAACCAAGCCATTCGCCGTTCCCACTGGCGCGCTCTGGCAGCGTCCACACCGTTCACCTCATCCCAACAAGATAAAGGCTCCCCTGCACCCGGATGGCGAGCGGGCGCTGGAATGGCTGAAAGGGATTGCCTTGAAAAAGCAGCAGCGGTTCCCGTTCCCATCACGCGAAGCAGCGCACGCCGGCTGAGATTCCATTGCTTGCTCTTGTTACCCATAAGGCCACCCCTCCTTAACTCAATTCACACCAGCTTTTACCACATTGTACCCAAAACCTCAAAAATCGGTCGGCTTGCTCTCCTGCCGGCAAAGCCGGTCAATTCAGACCCGCCCGCGTAGGCAGTACGCCGTGAGAGAAAAAAAGATACCTTTCCGGGCCGCCTGAGTTACAATCGGCGCAAGTTCGTAGTCTGCCCGATAAGGGCACTGGTTGGAGCGTACCGTTCGTCGCGGAGTTTGTTCGCAAATCACCGGGAGGTGAGGTATGTCCACTGGGCCCTATCAGCTTTCCTTTGTGCTTTCCTTTCTGCTCTGCACGACTACCCTGGGAGGAGTGGCCCGCGCACAGGCGCCGCGCAGCGCGGAATACTGCGGCGACTGCCATCGCGCCATCGAAGAGGGCTGGAAGCAGTCCGTTCACTCGCAGGCTGTAGAGAGCCGGCTTTTTCAAGATGCCTTGAAGATGGCCCAGGCCGATTTCGGGGCTCAGGCGCGCAGCGTTTGCCTGGGATGTCACTCACCCACGGCGATTGAAACCGGAGATCTGGCGCTGGTTCGAAAGGTAAGCTGGGAAGGGGTGACCTGCGACTATTGCCACTCCATCCGGGAAGTCACCCTGACAGCCTCGAACCCCGAGGTGCTGGTGAAATATACCAATGTCAAGAGCGGCCCATGGAAAGGCGTGACTTCGCCCGCTCACGGAACGGAATACTCGGCCGTTCACACAACCTCGCTGGTTTGCGTGGGATGTCACCAATATCGCAACTCCCTCGGCTTCCCGGTGCTGACAACCTATTCCGAGTGGAAGCAAAGTCCCTATGCCTCGGAACATAAAGGGTGCCAGTCCTGCCACATGTACCGCGTGGAGGGAATGGTGGTCGACCCGAGAGTAAAGAAGACAGCCGACCGGGGTATCAATTTCCATGAGATGCCCGGCAGCCATTCGCTCTCGCAACTGAACAAGGCCATCCGGAGTTGGCTCTCGGTTACCCACAAGGACGGCCAACTGCATGTCGAGGTGGATGTGACGAACCAGGGAGCGGGACACATGGTTCCCACAGGCTCGCCTCTGCGGCGGTTAATCCTGGAGCTTCGCGCCATTCCTTATTCAGGAAAACAATACCGCGAAGAGCGCGTCTTCACCCGAACCGTGGCCGGCCGGAATGGCAAAGTCCTCGATCGGGAAGACCTGGTGTTCCTCAAGGCGGCAAAAGTTGTCTCGGACACGCGGCTGGCTCCCGGCGAGACGAAGAAGGAAACGTTCAATTTCAAAGTGCCGCAGGGTGTCCGCTCCCAGGTGCAGGCGAATTTTTACTATTACTATTCACCCACGGCCACAACCAAAGCTCAGCAAGAAGTCAAGTTTCTGAGCATGGAACGCCTGGTCAAATAAGCCGCGTCCTTGGCTTGCAGGCTAGCTTGGCCAAGATGAAAGAGCTGAGCCAGAGTATCCCGGGCCAGCAGTACTATCGGATTAGTACCTCACGGCGCCTTTCGTGGCGTGCGTCCGGTGGCCTTCTAAAAGATACCAGGATTAGCGCCCCGACCGTTCGCAAAGGAGCTGAAGAGGTCGGGACGCTAATCCTTCATCTGATCATCCGGCGGGTTTTCCTCTATGCGGCTTTGCGAACCGGTAGGGCTTCGAAGGTCGAATTCGTCACCTCGTAGGTCTGCAACTCCGGTTCTCCTGTGAGGTGCTTGTCAAGCGTCTTGAGAACGCCCGCGTAACCTTTGCGGTCATAAGCCTCGGCATTTTCCTTGCGGTCCCACAGGCTAATACCAATTGCCTCTTTCCCATCGCTCGACACCATCGCAACTTCCCCCACAAACCCTGTGAACTTTTGCAGGGTGGGGATAGTCTCTTCGTCAATGGTTCGGGCGTAGCCAGGATCGCCACTAGTCTTCAGCTTCATTCGGACAATTCTCGCAAACATGCGGTTTTCCCTCCTTTTGAGGCAAGACTTGCCTTTTCTGTTTTTGTATATCAATGGCTAAAGTAGTGCAATGACCCCTATCACAGGGTCCTGTGACGGCCAATAAACAAGCCATGTTTTGAATACGTTAGCTTTGAAGTTGCGTATAGTATGTGAAAACATCCTGGTAGGATTAAGACTCCTCCTGCCGGTATTGGGACGGACTAAGGAAAACGCAGAATGACCAAATATATCGCGGCCATGTTGGTGGTCGTCTCAACCTGCGCAAGCACATTGGCGGCGCAGTGTACAGACATCGCAAAGGTGGATTTTGCCAATCGCACGCTGACCGTTGTCGGCATCCCGCAGGCGGAAGCTCCGAGCAAAGGGACTTTTGCCGGCCCGGCAGTGAAGCAGGGTTTCCGCTTCCACCACGGGGTGTCGCTGGAGTTTGAAGGAAGAAAAGGGAAGAAACCCGACTGGCAAACGACCATCCGGCAAGACGTTGTGGTCAAACCCGAAGGCTCCCGGGCCATCCGCTTTCTGGCGTTTTTTCGCAACCACCTGACCGGCTCAGGGTCTTGGACCTACCTGATAGGTTTGGAGTGCGCTGGAGGACGTATTCAGCAGGTTTTTCAATCTTCGGGCATGTTCATGCGAGTGATAACAATCTCCCCCGAACTCGTGCAGATTTCAATGTCTGTATGGAAACCAGCCGACCCCGCTTGCTGCCCCTCCGCCCGGAAAGAACTCCGCTACACCTGGAATCCGCACACTCGCCGTTATACTCTTGCCCAACCGCGACCCATCAGCCGCTCAAGGGGCAAAGGACTCCGAGCTCAAAGCTAACTCTTACCGATTTGGCTTCGTTGTCTTCTCAGCCATAGTACTGACGGGGGAATAGTGGCAGCCGGCTTGTTGTCCCAGGCCTGACGAAGTGGGAGATTGACCGTTAAAGGCATCGTCGAAAAAAGCGCCAATACACGAAGCCGTGGCGGCAAGGCCTTTGCGGCCGTTAACCGGCCCGAGAAAGCCTGACAGTTTCATGCCCGGGCTGTAAAGCACGGCAACATCTGTAAAGTTAAAATGCCGCGTTCCTTGGATGTGAGCGGCCCAGCATTCGGAAGAGTCCCTGCAGACTTGCTGCATCTCGCGCTCGATATCGCTCTGGTGCTGCTTCATCCTCCGTAGTGAGACACCCGAAAGCGTTTTCTGTACCCAGGACGGTCCGAGCCTCCAGTCACTCAGGATGAACAGGAAGGGCTGTCTGATTCCCGCCTTGAGGGCGCCGCCAAATAGGTCTCCGTCAAGGTCGATGCCCGCCTTGCAGCGCGGGTCCGTCGAGCACACCTCGGCCGTCGCGGCTCCCCCGAAAGAATGCCCTAGCAACCCCACCTTTTGCATGTCGAAGCGCCCGTAAAAGTGGTTTTGGGGGTCAGCGTTCATCTTCGCCAGCATGTCGAGCGAGAAGCGCACGTCTCCCGCCCAGACCTTTACCATGCGGTCTCCGGTGGACTGCACGGCTTCGATCGGCCCGCGGGGAAAAGATGCGGCGTCAAGATGCTGCGCCACCCGGCCGTCCGGAAACCGCACAATGGGGGCGCTGAAAGTATTCGTGATCCCCAAGACGACGTATCCGCGGCTCGCCAGATCCTCAATCACCGAGGTGTAGTCGCTCGGCAGGTTGCCGAAGCCGGTGGAAAACACCAAAACAGGATACGATTTGTCTTTCCCCGCAAGGGGAGCATCCGCCACCGCGTGAACCCGAATCTTTGCCGGGATTGTCATGGGACGCCAGGGAAGTTTGGCCGCCCAAGCCACGGGAATATATTCTGCCGGGGCCGCTCCTAGAGCGGGAGCGGCGGGATACCACAACCAGACCATCAGTTCCCGGTACTTTCCGATGGAACTCGAGTAGGGGTCCTCCCGGCTGCGATCCGTCCAATCAAACAGCGACCTGCCCACCGCATAAGGACCGCTCGGCTTCGGCAACTCCACTTCCCTGCGCTCTTTAAAATGCACCACAAGACCCATAAGGCCAATCGTGGTCACACCAAGCAGGATCATGACCAGGACAAATATCAAAACCGTTCTTAGAACACTTATCCCCGTTGAAAGGGACTTATTGGGAGCGAATCCGAGAGGCTGAGGCAAACGTTTCTCCGATCGAGGTGAATTGCTTTATGAACGTCGGGGTAAAAGGGAATCCGTTCCGGCAGCAAGAATCTCAGAAAGAAAAAACGGGCGACCCTGGTTTGGCGAAATCCCTTTGCGCGGGACAAACACGCCGTTCATTCAAAAATTGATCTCTTTCGGGCGGCCCTTTCCCGCACTTTATGATCCTTGCCCACCCTGCCAGCAATCGTTGGCGCACAGCAAGAATCCTGAAGGAGTGCTTCTTTATTGGCGCCTGTACCCATAGAACCAGCAAGCCATCGAGGAACCGCGATTCCAAACACTGTGGCGGCAGCCAGCTGGGATGAAAACTTCGTCGCCTGGACCAAGTAGGGCGCGCGCGCCTTCGACTTCAAATTCGATCTTGCCCTCTTGAACCAACACGCGTTCGTCGGTGGAATGGACAAAATCCAGCCATTGCTGGCCCGGCGGATCAACCCACACGTCACAATTGAATCCATCGAGCTTCCAGACTTCAGCCACCTTACTTTCTTCCAGCGGTTGGACAGCCGGCCAGCGGCGAATTTCAAGTTCCTGCATCAGGCGCCTCGCGCGTCCTACCTTCTATTCTAACAGGGACATCGCAATCTCACGGAATTCAGATGTGGATACACCGAACAGGTCAATTATTTCCTCGCGAAACCGAGGACCGGCTGTTTTACTCCGACCGCCCTGCCCTTCGCTCCCCGGGCCACCCCAACCTATCGCAGCATGCCCAGCACGCGCAGCCAGTTGGCAAGCAAAGTGGGCCAGATGGAAAGAGAAGAGTAATCCTGCCCGAGCCCCACCCCATGCGGCCCGCGGCGAAAGACGTGCAACTCCGAGGGCACATGATGCTTTCTCAGTGCCAGAAAAAACAGGACGGCGTTCTCGGCCGGGACAGTTTGGTCCGAATCAGTTGAAAAGAGAAAGGTGGGCGGCGTCTTGGCGGTCACCTGAAGTTCATTCGAGAAGGAACGAACAAGTTTCGGATCGGGATGCGGGCCCAGCAACATCTGCATCGAGCCCTTTTCAGTGTATGGGGTCGTAAAGGAAATCACCGCATAGGAAAGAATCATGAAGTCCGGGCGGTCGCTCGCGCGGTCGATGGGGTCGCTCGCCTGCGGCTTGCCGCTATCGAAATGCGTGCCCACCGCGGAAGCCAGATGCCCGCCGGCGGAGAATCCCCAAATGCCGATGCGCTCCGGGGAAATGCCGTAGTCATGAGCGTGAAAACGGACAAAGCGGACGGCACGCTCGCCGTCTTCAATTTCAGCCGGGTAGCGGTAGCGCGGGGCGATCCGGTAGTTAAGCACAAACGCCGTGATGCCAAGAGAGTTGAGCCACTTTGCCGGCTGCTTCCCTTCATTGTCCATGGCCACGAAATGGTACCCGCCGCCCGGGCAGACGATGACTCCCGTCCCCACAGCCTTCGAGGCTTCCGGCGAGTAAACCGTCAGCGTTGGGCGGTCGGCCCCTGTGGAGCCAATCGCGCCCGGCGCTCCACCCGGCCACAAAAGTTCAACTTTCTGTGCTCGGACCGGGCGTGGGATAAAAAGGAATATTGCCATACAAAACAAGACCGTTAGGGACTTCATTCCAGGCCCTCCAACTTGGATTTAAATTCCTGAAGATTCTATCGAAAACCGGGTTCCATAGCTTCAGAAATCTCCTGAGCGTGCCTGCTTCCCTTCGGCGGAATTACCCGTACCACCGAGCAAACTCACCGCTGCGGCTAGATATTCCCACTCGCAAACGTTCGATCCT